>CAYVQU010000056.1:0-29754 GCA_964453155.1 uncultured Anaerolineales bacterium
CCTTTTCATACCATAAGGTGAGACTTTTTTGTCCGCTTTACCGGAAACTAAAATTCTAAGTAGATTTCGGAAAGTCTCTTGAAATAGTATGCCGGCTCAATCCGAAAACTGCTCAGGTGTGACGGAGAATCAGGAAGATTTCATTCAAAAGACAAACCGTCACACACTTAGTGAGTGACTTATACAATGACATCCAAACTACCTTCATATTTTTCACTTTCCCCAGAAGTTGCCCGAGCCCAGAGTTCACAGGCACCAATTGTCGCGCTGGAAACTACAGTAGTGACCCATGGATTACCGCACCCGACCAATCTTCAACTAGCCCAAGATATGGAAGCGACCGTCCGTTCTGAGGGGGCAGTCCCGGCTACCATCGGGTTATTGAGTGGTCGGGTTCAGGTTGGAATGGATGGTCCGCTTCTCGATGAATTAATTGCCGCTAAAGATCTGCGAAAAATAAGCCGGCGCGATTTTGGTCCGGCCATCGCCCAATCTGCCTCCGGCGGTACCACGGTGGCAGGAACCTTAATCGCCGCGGCCGCGGCCGATATCAAAATATTCGCAACCGGCGGGATCGGGGGAGTCCATCGAGATGTAGCCTATGATATTTCGGCTGACTTACCTGAATTAGCTCGAAGTCCCGTAATCGTGGTCTGTGCGGGAGCCAAAGCCATATTAGATTTACCAGCGACACTTGAATACTTGGAAACCGTTGGGGTCCCGGTCATTGGCTATCGCACTGACCATTTTCCCGCCTTCTACTCGCGTTCGAGTGGGTTACCAGTCAGTGCGCGCGCTGATACCGCGGCTGAAATTGCAGATATTGCCAGCACACATTGGCAATTAGGCTTATCTAGCGCCTTATTGGTCGTCGTCCCGCCTCCAGCCGAGGTCGCGCTACCCTCTGAAGCCGTGATTGACGTGATTGATCAAGCTCTAGCAGAAGCCCATCAACAAAAGATTCGCGGTCAAGCCGTTACCCCCTTCTTGCTTAGCCGGGTCAGTGAGTTGACCGGTAAGGCCAGTCTATCGGCCAATTTGGGGTTGTTGTTGAATAATGCCAGAGTAGCAGCCCAAATTGCGGTTGCCTTAAGTGCCAGGAAACCCAAATTTCAAGCCTGATTTCCATATCATCTCAATTTATCGAGGATAGCGACTAGCATCTTGATTTACGGCGGGTAGTGTATTGCGGGGCGCAGGTCTGGTTGCCCCTAATTTTTGAGGTGATCGTAATTCGAATAAAAAAATTGCCATCCAATTGATCGGATGGTAATTTTTTTTACCGGGTAAACCGCTGAAAATATGGTTTTGGCGGGGGGGCTGGTCGGGGTGTTCGGGTTGGTTCAGGTGTGGCTGTAAAGGTCATGGTCGGCGTGGGAGTAATCGTCGGCCAAGGCGTTCGGGTAGCAGTTCGAGTTAATGTCGGCCAAGGTGTTCTGGAAGCTGTGGGAGTCGAAGTGGGAACGGTGTTTGTATAGGTTGGGGTCAATGTCCGGGTTTGAGTGGGCCACGGCGTGGGGGTTTGTGTGCGAGTTAGGGTCGGCCAGGGAGTTTGCGATGGCGTGCGAGTTGGAGTGGGAACCGTATTCGTAACCGTTGGGGTTGGTGAATGGGTTGTAGATGGACGCGGCGTCCGTGAAGGGGTAGGGGTGGATGTTGGTACCGTGTTTGTGAATGTTGGACTTGGTGTTCGGGTGCGTGTCGGCCAGGGAGTTCGCGACGGAGTTTGCGTCGGCGATAACCAGGGCGTATTTGTCAAAGATGCGGTCGGGGTCTGGGTTGGGGTTTGCGTCGGCCGGGGTGTTCGCGATGGGGTTAGGGTTGAAGTCGGTCTGGGTGTGCGGGATGGGGTTTGAGTAGGAGTAGGGACTGTATTGGTGGGCGTTGGTGATAAGGTGTGGGTTGTGGTAGGCCAGGGGGTCCGCGAAGGGGTCTGGGTGGGGGATTGCCAGGGGGTATAGGTTAAAGTTTCGGTTGGTGTTTGGGTCGCGGTGTGGGTCGGCCAGCGGGTTATCGTAGCCGAAGGGGTATTCGTCGGCCGGAAAGTGCGGGACGCGGTTGGCGTTTGACTCGGTGTCCGTGTAGGACTTGGTGTCGGAGTGTAAGACGGGGTTCGACTTGGCCGGGGGGGGCGCGGGGGGGGCGGCGTGGAGGTGGGCCGTGGTGTCCGTGACGGACTGGGTGAGGGCGTATTGGAGGGGGTAAATGTATTCGTAGGGGTAAAGGAAGGTGTCAAACTTGGCCGCGGCGTCTGTGAAGGTGTGGCAGTAGATGTAGGAGCTGTAATGGTGGGGGTTGGGGTTGGCGTTCGAGTTTGGGTGGGCCAGGGTGTGCGAGTTGGGGTCCGGGTTGGAGATAGCCAAGGCGTGCGAGTTAAAGTTGCTGTTGAGGTTGCCGTTGGACTGCGGGTGGGCCAGCGGGTGCGGGTTGGGGTTTGGGTCGGAGCCGGACGGACATCACCTGCCGGTGGATTGATATTGAATGTTCGGCGCGTTGCCGTTGGCCAGGGAGTTGGCGTACTTGTGGGAGTCAGCGGAGTTGCCGTTGGCCAGCGCGTAATAGTCGGAGTTGGAACCGTCGCGGTGGCCTTAGGTCGGCGAGTGATTGTTGGTCGGGGTGTACTCGAAGGTCTCGCAGTGGGCGCCACGGTCGTGGGAGTGCGCGTTAAAGTCGGCCAAGGGGTGCGACTGGGTGTTCGAGTTGCCGTAGGCCGCGGAGTGCGCGTCGCAGTGGTGGTTGCCGTATCTTTCGGGGTGGCCGTGTTGGTGGGTGAAATTGTGGGAGTCGGTGACAAAGTTTTTGTTGCCGTTGGCGTCCGAGTCAATGTAGGCCAGGGACTGGGGGATGGCGTGATGGTGTGGGTCGCGGATGCCGTGGGGCTTAATGTTTCTGTTGGAATCGGACTCTCAGTCGGAGTTAATGAGGGGGTTGTTGTCGGGGTGGGCGGATCACCTAAAACGGTGAAAAATCCCACTCGTTTCCAGTCTAATCCTACAAAAAGTTGGACTTGATACTCGCCGGGCAACCATTCTTCGGCATTCGGCGACCAATCGGAAAATCCAATCCCACCCGTTCCAGCCTCCCAAACTAGCGTTTCGAAGTTGACTAATTCATTATTTCGATACCAGATCGCGGTCCATTGAGTCCCATTAACCATGCCATCATAACTAAAAATAGCGTATACGGTTTTCAACGGGTTGGTGAAGACCTCACTCACGTCGATCGGCCGGTACAATGCATCTAAACCCTGATTGCTAAATTCTAGGGGACTAAATACAGCTTCTTCGGGGATATTGAGATCACCATCAAATTGGGCTTCTATTGCCAGGGGGAGATGGGGCGTCGGGGTGATTGTAGGCGTATCAGAAATCGAGGGAGTTGGGGTAACCGAGGGTGTTTCGGTAATTGTCGGCGTTAATGAAATTGTCGGTGTCAGCGTGATACTGGGGGTGATCGTTGGCGTTGCCGAGGGTGGATAGAAACTGTAAACGACAGGTTCAGCATAGGTACTAACGACGTAAGCCAGGCCCAGCATTCCTAATCCCAGTAGCACCCGCCGCCACCCCTGTACAATTTGATCCCGCCGCATGCGGTAGTATTGTAATTTCCGGCCCTGCCAGACGCCGCGCAAACCAAGAGCGAAACTAATCACTCCTAAAGCGATGGCGATGATAACGGCGGTTTGCACACCGGTCTGGATATCTAACTGAATGGGCATCGGAATAGTTGAATTTAGGATCGGGCCGCGACCGAGTTTTTAAGCGTACCAATCCCTTCAATTTTGACCTCTACTATGTCACCTGGAACCAACGGGCTTACTCCTGCGGGCGTTCCGGTCAGAATAACATCACCGGGTTCTAGGGTCATGATAGACGAGGTGTAGGCAATTAATTGCCGCACAGTGAAAACCATATCGCGGGTAGACGCCATTTGACGCATCTCGCCATTGACGTGACAAGTTACCAGGGCATCGGCCGGATCGAAATCGGTTTCAATCCAAGGGCCAAGAGGACAAAACGTATCGAACCCCTTAGCCCGGGTCCAAAGTTGATCACTGCGTTGTAAATCACGAGCAGTTACGTCATTTGCCATTGTATATCCCAGGATGTGATTTAGGGCCTCTTCGGGCGTGATCCCAAACCCGCGCCGCCCGATAACGACCACCAATTCAGCCTCATGTTCCACTTGTTGTGACTGTGGGGGGAGTAAAATTCGATCATCGTGGCCAATCACTGCAGACGGCGGTTTGAAAAAAAGCAGTGGAATCTCAGGGACTTCAGCACCATGTTCTTGCGCGTGGGCAGCATAGTTGCGCCCGACGCAAATCAACTTGCCCGGCTTTAGGGGAGAGAGCAACCGAACGGATGAAAATGGTATATTGGCTTCGCCCCGTTGAAACTCACCAAAAATATCTCCATAAACTGGACCAACCAGGTTGTCTTGAATCCATCCTTGTTGGTGTTCGCCATTTTCGGTTTGATAACGAATGAAACGCATATTTGTTCCTTTGATTCATACTAAGCAGAATTCGGCAGTTTTTTGCATTAGAATGAAACCTAATCTACGACCTGCTCAGGAGTTGTAGTCAATTTTTCGATGCTTAGCCAATGCTATATCCTTCAATGCTAGTTCGAAGTTTATCACAATTTCGCTCTTTCATTTATAATTCGATAGTATTCTGATGCTTCAAACGCCATAGGTGAACCATGACAAAAGAACCCGAAACTACTCAAGGAAATGATCAACCCAATCTTGGTAGAAAAGAACCCAAACAGCGCTATTTGTATTTATGGATATTGCTAACCGCGCTGGTGAGTAGCTGTTTCACAGTTGCCCTGATGATGTTGTTTTTTGAACTGCCAATCCGAGTTAACTGGTTTACCACCCCAACCCCAACTTATACGGTTACTGCCACCCCAACCGCGACTTTTACGCCCTCACCTACGAAAACCTTCACAGTCACTCCCTCTCCAACTGCCACCAATACTCCAACACAAACTCCTACATTCACCCCAACTTTGTCACCGACCGCAACCCTATCCCCCACTACCACGCATACGCCAACCGAAACCTTACCGCCGACTGCCACCCTAACACCAACGAATACCAATACCCCCACCACAACCCCCACCTTCACTCCAACTTTTACGCCTACCCCCACCTATAGTTATTCACTTTTGCCGATCAAAAAAGATACAACCATTCATTTGGGGCCCACAGCAACCTCGCTGTCACTCTTTCGCGTAGATAAGGATACGACCTTATTTGTTACTACTACTCGCCGAGGGTGTTGGGTCTTTGTGACGTATCAACCCAGTTCCGGCGGGGGCAGCATTTCTGGTTGGATCAATGTAGATTCCCTCGGGGAGAAATGTCAGTAGAAATTTGCGAAAAAAACGCATTGGTGCTATGATCTGAACATGAAAACCATCGCGATTGCCAATCACAAGGGTGGGGTCGGCAAAACGGCCACCGCTCATGCTTTAGGGGAAGCGTTGGCCATAGAACATGGACAGCGCGTCTTGTTGGTGGATAATGATTCTCAGGCTAGTCTGACTGGGGCGTGTGGGGTGGCGGAGCCCAAAATCAGTTTAGCAGATTTGCTGGCCGAAGAAAAACCAGAAGGATTGAGCCTCACCGACATTCTGGTTGAAATTATCCCGAATTTGTGTCTGGTACCGGCCGATATTGCTTTGGCACCGCTTGAAATGAGTCTCCACGAGCGGCCGAATCGAGTCACTATTTTAAAAGAGTACCTGGAGGGGGTAAAAGATGATTTTGATCTCGTCTTCATTGATTGTGCCCCTTATCTAGGTTTGCTTACGATGAATGCCCTGACTGCGGCAGATTATGTTTTGATCCCTACTCAAGCCCAAGCCGTCGATTTGCGCGGTCTCAGTTTGTTTATGCAAGCTGTTCGTCAGGTTCAGGAAGATTTAAATCCATCTTTGGAACTGCTTGGGGTTCTCATTACTTTCTTTGACTCTCGGCTGCGACACCATAAAGGCGCACTGGCTGCAATGGAAGAATCACGCCTCCCCATTTTTGATGTCAAAATTGGCCGCAGCATAAAAGTGGCCGAAGCCGCTATTCAGGGAAAATCGATCGTTACGGCTCAACCCAAAAACCCCCAGGCGGGTAATTATCGGCAACTGGCGGTGTGGCTGAATGAATGGCTGGAGGGGCTGGATTAAGGATTCTTTCAGTAGAAAAGTTTTTCTCTGTAAAGCGTGAAACGTGAAGTCTGCCCGACTCGCGTTTCACGCTTCATGTTTTAGGTTACCGCATTCAGTGCTGCTAGGTTTTCTTTCGCAAATCGCGGATTCAAAGCTAAAGCCTCCTTGAACGCTTCCAAGGGGAAAATGTTCGTTTCTTGAATAGCCTTCACCAATGCCATAATTGCCCAGTATTCTTTTTTGCGCCGATAAGTACCAGCCTTCTCAAAATCGATGATGATTTTGTGGGCCTTAGTTTCGATTGGTGGGAGATTCGCGTGCAAAAGGATGACATCCTGATGAGTGAGTATTGCGATCTGGTTTTTGACTTTGGCCAACCCCTCAGGGAATAAGACCACCGTCAAATCTGGTTTTTCGATGCCGGGGTAATAGATTTCTTCCGGGCTGAGAACGACTTCAGAGATTGAGTGGCCCGATTTGACCGTGGTGGGGTAATCGTTGCGCTGGGTGACCCATAATCCCGCCATCATCGCGGCCTGGCTAAAGGCTAAGGCCGCCGATCCAATTTTTTGTCCCGCAGCCCCAGCAACGATGATATTGAACTGATCTGTCAAGCGGTGCTCATGTTTTTGTTCCAGGGGTCGGATCGTCATCGTTGGTTTGCCGAATTGATCAACTACTGCCGAATGGTAAGCCTGGGTGTATTCGGGCTGGTCAGCATTTTTCAAAATCCCGGTCGGAAAGCTCAACTCGGTCAGAGTGTTTTCTAGCGCATTTTTACTGTACTGGTTATTGGGGACATAGTAAGCGGTGCATAATTCCCAAATATCTAGCAGTGAAAACCCATCATATTCAATCGCCTGGGCAATTAAATCCGCTAAAGATTTATCAAAAGTCGTCGTCCGGGCGACGAAACCGGCCCCGTTAATGGCCACCGTTCCGCAGATATCGAGGGGATGCTCGAGTTGTCCATAACGAGTTGTTGAGGTCACACCGCCAATGGGGGTGGTGACCGAATGCTCTCCACCGGTCATCCCGTAGTTGAGGTTGTTGAAGACGATGGTCGTTACTCCAATATTTCGTCGAGCGGCATTTAACACATGGCTCCCACCAATGCCACAGCCGCCATCCCCGATGAGCACAATTACTTTGAGATCAGGATTAGCGAGTTTTACGCCGGTGGCGTACGTTACTGAGCGCCCGTGCAACCCATGGAGCGTATTGGTGGCGAAATACTTATCTGAAAGTCCCACACAGCCGATATCGGTGACGATGACCACTTCCTTCGGGTCAAGTTGCAGCTTGACTAATGCTTCGTTTAGGGCATCGGTAATCCGCCCGTGCCCACAGCCCGGACAGTAAAAATAGGGCAGCCATTTTTCATCGAGGTAGGTAGTAGGTGGTGTTGATACTTTTTCCATGATTTTGAAATTAACCACGACGAACACGAAGAACCACAAAGAAAAACCCTTTGTGATCCTTTTTGTTCTTCGTGGTTTGTTTACTCATAATATTGTTCCACTAGGCCCAATTGACTGTCACTTTCAGTTCTTGTCGATTTTGAATTTTGCTATGATCTCCTCTGGAGAGATCAACGTACCATCGATTTTATTGAGGCCGATGACTTTTTGGTCGTCGTTTGCTAGGCGCTCGATTTCGCGGCGATATTGGCCATTGTTGAGTTCGGGAACGATGATGCGGCGGATACTCTTGAGAGCGGTTCGAATAGCATTTTCGGGCAGTGGCCACAGGGAGTAAATTGTCAGGGCGGAGATTTTGTTTCCCACAGCCCTAATTTCCTTGACTGCCAAATCCATCGATCGAGCCGTGATCCCATAGCTGATGATCAAGGTCTTGGCTCCCTCTTGAAAATTTTCCTTAACCAGGGTAATTTCATCTATATGGTTTTCAATTTTGAGAGTCAGATGCTCGTTGAGCTTCTGGAGATGTTCAGGGTCTTTGGTGATATAGCCATAATCATCGTGGGAGGAGGTATTAAAACGGAGCAAATGGGCACCCCCAAAGGGCCACATCGGGGGGATATCGGCGGGGGTGGCAATTTCTCCAGGGACGAAGTGACCCTCCAACGGCGCCAATTTACGTTTGCGAACTTCAAGTCGCTCATATTCGCCGGTGTCAACTGTGGCCCGCGTCAAGCTGGTTTCTTTATCCGTGGCAATAAATACCGGCGTGCGGAATCGTTCGGCTAGATCAAAGGCACGCAGTGTTAGGTTGTAGCTATCAGCAACACTGGTAGGGGAGAGGACGATAACCGGAAATCCCCCCGAAGTCCCCCAGCGCAAGAATTGGACATCACCCTGCGCCCCAGTAGTTGCCGCCCCGGTAGCCGGCCCCATGCGTTGGACATCGACGATGACCAGCGGAACTTCGCCCATGATGGCGAGACCGATATTCTCGCTGTACAGGCTAATTCCCGGGCCGCTGGTGGCCGTCAGAACCTGTTTACCCGTCATGGCAGCCCCGATGCAAAATCCCATCGAAGCGATTTCGTCCTCAGCCTGAATAGCGACGCCGCCAACTTTCGGGAGCTCGCGGGTCATGTAGAGCAAAATAGAGGTCGCCGGGGTGATCGGATACCCGGCAAAAAAATCGCAGCCCGCGTCTAGAGCTGCTCTGGCAATAGCAGTGTTGCCGTCGATGAATTCTTTCATAGTTGTGGGTGAGGGGATATTGGGTGATTGGGCAGTTACTTAGTTAACTTGTTACCTGATTCCTAAAACTTCATAGACTTCGACCGGTTTACTCTTCCCTTTAGCTTGCACCGGTTCTACTTTTTGGACGAGAATCTGGTCTTGAACATTTTCATAGGCATCCTGGCTGATCAAGATTTGACCCGCTTCGGCGTTCTCCTGGATGCGTTTGGCAGTGTTGACACTATCGCCGATAGCAGTATAGTCGATCCGTTTTTCAGTGCCGACGAGTCCTAAAACTGCATCTCCAAAGTGAATGCCCACCCCATAGCTTAGATGTGATTCAGGCGGTAATTGGGCATGGAGGGTGTGTAAGGCGGCTTTGATGCCGAGAGCAGCTTTCACCGCCCGCAAAGTGTGATTTTCTTGGGGAATGGGCGCGTTGAAGATGGCCATTACCGCGTCGCCCATAAACTTATCAAGGGTTCCTTCTTGCTCGAGGACGGCATCGGCGGCTGCCGCCAGATATAAATTGAGTACCGAAACGAGCTGCTCTGGAGCGAGGGATTCGCTAAAACTGGTGAAACCCCGAACGTCGGCAAACAAGGTGGTAATTTGACCACGTTCACCCCCAAGTTGTAATTTGTTGAGATCAAGTTGATCAATGACTTGGGGGGGGACCATCCGCTCGAAAAGTTGCCGTTGGGCTTCGAGCCGTTTCTTTTCGGTGAGATCATCGAGTACGATCGCTACCCCTTGCGTAGTTTGGGAGGCATCTTTGAGGGGGGATAAATTGAAGACTAAATCTACCGAGCCGCGGTCAGGGATATTGGGGTTTACTTCCAATCCCAAAACGGGTTGATCGGTTTCTCGCACCGCATTGATCGGCTGGGTCAATTCTTGTGCTAGGGGCGGTAGACATTCCGATAAATTTTGGCCGATCATCTCTTCGGGTTTTTGCCCTAAAATTTTCTCAGCCGCGTTATTACATAGGGTGATCTTGTCTTCGATATCGGCCGTGATCACCCCGCTAGCGATGGAAGCGAAGATGTTATCCATCATATTTTTGAGTTCAGTAACTTCAGCTAGGGTTCGGCGGACAGATTCAAAAAGCTGGGCGTTGTCAATCGCAACTGCGGCCTGATTGGCAAACGCGGCCAAAAGATTGCGGTCTGCTTTAGTGAAAATACCACTCCGAATGCGGTTGTCGGCATAAATGACCCCCGTAAGTTCATCCTTTACTTTAAGTGGCACACATAAAATGGAACGCAGACTGTAGGCAATCACACTTTCCTGCCCATCAAAGCGGGGGTCTTCTTGGGCATTGG
The DNA here is from genome assembly GCA_964453155.1 of uncultured Anaerolineales bacterium. Classification (GTDB taxonomy): domain Bacteria; phylum Chloroflexota; class Anaerolineae; order Anaerolineales; family UBA11858; genus CAYVQU01. The sequence continues at coordinate 10,156 of CAYVQU010000056.1, forward strand.
TTGTAACAATCGGTTGTCCTTCATTTACAACTCGTTTTACGACCGTATTACTGATTGCAAACTCCGTCGACCGCACCGATTCCTGTTCCCAGTTCCGGGCAATTCGCATGGTGAGTTCGCCATCCTCATCGCGGAGCATCAAAAAACCGCGCTCGGCCCCTGTCAGGCGGATTAGGGTATCCATTACAATGCGTAAAACGTCATTTAGTTGCAGGGACGAATTGACGATTTGACCGATATCAGCCAGGGCCAATAAATCCTGGCGTTCTTCTTCGTTTTTGGTGACCAATTTACCCAACCGGTCTAGATGCGTGGCTAGATGACTCAATGTATCCATGGGTTGCTGGGGAGGATATTGAATGGTTGCCCGAATTTGGTCCCGGACTGCGGTAACATGTTCGCTTAATTGTTGAATTTGTTGCCCGGCTTGAATATTGGTCGTGGCGGTCTCTTCATACATCATAAAGCTGCTCGCATAATTCGTGAAAATGATGTTTTATATTGGGTGCTATTTCTATAATTACATGGCACTTTATAGTGTACACCAAAACCGTTGAAATGGTGAGAAATTTCAGTTTTGACGGGCCAGCTGAAGCCCGAAAGTTACCCTACGAACATAAGTTTGAAAAGGGGACAAATATCATTAATACTAATGACAGAATGTGTAAATCAGTGAAAACTATTATGGTAAAATGTTGCTCGTTGTAGCGACTGAGACATGTCGAAAATAATGGTAAACCTATATCTGATTTAAATTTCGCGAATCTCACCCGGCGAGGAATGTGCAGTGGGTGGTTTTGTGCCTGAGGAGTGACTATGTCCGATATATCGTTGTTCGACAACTGGCTATATATTGGTCTTTTTATGATCGTAGCGCTTATAATTCCTGCGGTGGCAGTAATTTTGCCGCGGTTTATAGCCCCCCGCAAACCCAACCCCATTAAGGGTGAAACTTATGAGTGCGGCATGGAGACGGTTGGGGAGACCTGGGTTCAGTTTAAGCCTCAATATTATATTTATGCCCTGGTTTTCTTGATTTTCGATATCGAAACTGTATTTTTGTACCCCTGGGCGGTTGCATTTGATAAACTAGAATTATTTATGGTTCTCGAGGGGGTCTTGTTCATCGTGATTTTGTTGGCCGGCTTGGTATATGCCTGGCGCAAAGGTGCATTGGAGTGGGCCTAAAAGCTGAAGGATTATTCCCTCAGCTTTTTATTTGTCCCAAACCCACGATGAAAAAACCTTTTGTTAGGAGATAACGAATGGGCGATCCAATTAATTTGATTTCGCAATGGTTTCAAGACCTGTTACTCGGCTGGGGATTAGCCGAAAATCTCGTCACTTTCATTTCTTTGCTCATTGGAGCAGCTGTGACCGCCATCATCGGTTTGACCACCGTCATCTTGTTGATTTGGGTGGAACGTAAGCTGGCTGGTCGTATTGCCGATCGTTTAGGTCCCAACCGGGCTGGCCCTTTTGGACTTTTGCAACCGATTGCTGATGTAGTCAAGATCTTTACCAAAGAAATACTCACCCCCGATGGCGCGGACAAGGTGGCCTACAATATTGCCCCGGTCTTGAGTGTGGCTGCAGTTTTGTTGATCTGGGCCGTGATGCCCTTCGCATCAACCGTAGTCGGTGCCGATTTGAATGTTGGCGTGCTTTACATTATCGCGGTCGGATCGTTTGGGGTCGTTGCCATTATTATGGCCGGGTGGTCCTCCAATAATAAGTTTGCCCTCTTGGGTGCTTTCCGCGCGGTGGCTCAGGTTGTTTCCTATGAAGTCCCGATGGTTTTGGCCCTCCTGATCCCGGTTATGTTGACCGGATCGATGAGTATCAACGCTATTGTGGGCGCGCAAGACATCTGGTTCATTATTGTTGCTCCCCTGGCTGCCCTGATATTCTTTATCACCGCGATGGCCGAAGTTGGGCGCGCGCCCTTTGACCTGCTTGAAGGTGAATCCGAAATTGTGGCGGGGTTCCACACCGAATACTCTGGGATGGCCTTTGGCTGGTTTTATGTCGGTGAGTTTCTCCATGTGTGGACCGTCGGCGCTCTCTTTGGCACCCTGTTCTTGGGCGGCTGGCGCGGCCCCGGCGCGGATGTTTATCCCATTTTGGGTATCCTTTACTTCTATATTAAGACCTTCATTGGTTATTTCTTGATCACTTGGATCCGACTGTCGATGCCCCGCATCCGCATCGACCACATGTTGGGCTTCAACTGGAAATTCCTGACCCCCCTGGCCCTGGTCGTTTTGATCGTAACTGCCATCCTGGCCAAGGTGTTCCAAATGACGGGTATCGATGGCTGGCTCTTCGCGGTCTTGATGTTGGCTGCCAACTTGATAATCAGCTGGTTCACTCTGCTCATTCTCAAAGCCACCGAACCCCAGCGTCAGCGCCACCGCCAGAAATTCGAACCCCGCCCCCTGGCCGTTCCCCCAAAGCCCGCGGGTGAGTAGAATTTTTCTACTAACTGCTAACTGCTAACTGAATCTGGAGTGTGTCCATGAGTGGACTTGAAATCGTATTTCTCATCATCGCTTTTGTGACCCTGTTTGCGGCGCTCGAAGTGGTGACATCCCCCAATCTGGTGCATTCGGCCCTATGGTTGATCCTGACCCTCTTTGGGGTTGCCGCGACCTTTGTGCTGCTCAATGCCGCTTTCCTGGCCGTTGTTCAAGTAGTCGTCTATATCGGCGCCATCGCGGTTCTGATGATTTTCGCCATCATGCTGACCCGCAAAGTGATGGCCGATACCGGCCCCCAACTCAACAAAAACTATTGGTTTGCTGCTATTTTGGGCTTTGCCATGTTTGCCGGGCTGGCTTTCATCCTGTTGAACTCCGGCGCAGCCTTCATGACGCCCCCAGAATTGGCTGCTAATATTGATCCAGTCACCGAGTTGGGTATCACTTTGGTCAGCCCAAATGCTTACATTCTGCCCTTTGAGTTAGCTTCGGTGCTCTTGTTGGCTGCCCTCATCGGGGCCATCGTTGTGGCCTGGAAGAAATAACGCGGGAGAATTATATGATTACTTTATCTTGGTACCTCATTTTCGCTGCCGCCCTATTTTCGATCGGCCTATTTGGCGTCCTGGCTCGCAAGAACGCGGTTGCCATCCTAATGGGTTTGGAATTGATGCTCAACGCCGTCAATATCAACCTGGTGGCCTTCTGGCGCTACAACCCCGCAACCATTACCGGACAAGCCTTCGCTATTATGGTTTTCGCGGTCGCCGCCGCCGAAGTTGCGGTTGGTTTGGCCTTGGTGATCTCCCTCTATCGCCGCCGGAAAACGGTTGTGGCTGAAGAAATTAATTTGATGAAGTGGTAGGAATCTTATGACAACAGAAACCCTAATCTGGTTGATCCCTCTGCCACCGGCATTGGCCTTTTTCTTGATTGTCTTGTTTACCAATCGGAGCAAAGTGCTCAGCCATACCATTGCGGTCGGCGCGGCCCTGCTCTCCTGGTTGGGTGCGATGATCGTCTTCTTCCGAGCGATGACCCACGGCGGGTTACATCATCTCGGTGAACATCCTTTTGAGTCATCTGTCAACTGGCTGCCCACCGGTGAGACCTGGTTCCGCATCGGCGTGATGATCGATCCCCTTTCGCTAATCGTGCTCTTCTTTGTCGGTTGGACCGTCTTGATGATCTTCCTCTACTCGGTTGGCTATCACAATTTCGGCCAGCCCAAAGGCGATCACGATCACAAAGGTCTGCCGCCCCACGGTGCCACGGTTGCCGATGAGCACGGTCACAAACACACCGTACTCTCCATCGAACCCATGTACTCCCGCTTTTTTGCCTTCATCGGCTTATTTGCGTTCGGGATGTACACCTTGGTTGTCTCCGATAACCTGCTGACACTTTTCGTCGGCTGGGAGATCATGGGGTTGTGCTCTTATCTGCTGATCGGGTTCTGGTATGCCAAACCCTCGACTCGGGCTGCGGCCATCAAGGCCTTCATCACCACCCGCGTCGGTGATGTCTTTATGCTCTTGGGGATTGCATTTCTTTACTCGAAGGCGGGGTCTCTTAATTTCCGGGACATTTTCTTCAATGAAGAATTCCTCACCGAATTAGCCCACGAACCGACCGGCATTCTTGGTCTTTCCGCTGCCGGATTGATCGGTATTCTCCTGTTTATTGGTACCGTTGGTAAATCGGCGCAGTGGCCCCTACATGTCTGGCTCCCCGATGCGATGGAAGGCCCCACTCCCGTTTCGGCCATGATCCATGCGGCCACGATGGTTTCGGCGGGCGTTTACATGGTTATCCGGATGTTCCCGCTGCTCTCAGCGGGTTGGGATCCGCACCATGGTTTGACTAGTCCGATGGCCATTATGGCTTTCATTGGGGCCTTCACAGCGCTCTTTGCCGCAACCATTGCGGTTGCCCAAAACGACATCAAGCGCGTTCTGGCTTACTCCACAATTTCCCAGTTGGGCTTCATGGTCGCCGCCCTCGGGATCGGGGCTTATGTCGCTGCCGCTTTCCATCTGGTGACTCACGCTTTCTTCAAAGCCCTTTTGTTTCTCGGTTCCGGCTCAGTCATTCATGGCATGGAGCACGGCGTTTTCCACGTGGACGATCACCACACCGATCCGCAAGATATGCTGAATATGGGCGGTCTCAAAGACAAGATGCCCATCACGTTCTGGACCTTCCTGATCGGTGGTTTTGCCCTTTCCGGGTTTCCACTGGTGACCGCCGGGTTCTGGTCGAAGGATGAAATCTTCGCCGATGCCTTTGCTCACGGGCAGTGGCCGGTTTTGATTGCCCTCGCTCTGGCCGCCTTCCTGACCGCCTTCTACACCATGCGGCAGGTCACCCTGACCTTCTTCGGCAAACCCCGCACAGAAGCCGCGGAACACGCCCACGAAACCCCCTGGACGATGACCACCCCTCTGGTCATCCTGGCCTTCTTCGCCATCACCTTTGGCTGGACCGGTATTCCCGAGCATTTCCCGGTTTTGGGTGGTTTGATCCCCAACTGGTTCCACGGCGTCGGTTACGCCCTGCCCCATGCCCCCAAGGCCCCCGAATTTAGCTGGATTCCGCTCCTATTATCCCTGGTGGTAGCCCTGGGTGGTCTTGGTCTTGGCTGGCTGGTTTACAAAGATTTCAAAGCCGGAGACGAAGACCCCCTCAAGAAACCTTTGGGTGAATATTACAAAGTCCTGCAGAACAAATACTATTTCGATGAGTTTTACGACAAAGTGCTGGTCAAACCCGCGTACTGGTTCTCAGAAACCTTCTCCTATCTCTGGATGGATAAAAAGGTTATCGACGGTGCCCTCCACGGCGTGTCTCGCATTTCTTATGTCGTTGGTCTCTTCTTCCGTGACTTCATCGACGGGCCGATCATCAACGGCTTTGGTGACTTCATTGCCGACGCCACCCAATGGTTAGGTGCCAAAATTAAGGTCGTCCAAACCGGCAAAATTCAACAGTATATGTTGATTGCCTTGGTTGTGGCTTTTGCGACCGTCGCTTATTTTGTTTTCAACGTGTTGCCGTAAGTTAACAATTTACGTCATTGCGAGGCAGTTTTTCCGCCGAAGCAATCTAAAAGTTTTTGACGGAGACTGCCACGCTCCGTCCCTCCGCTCGCAGTGACGTTAAGAGATATTGATAAGAATTTATAAATTCGAATCCAATCTTGGAGCGAACTATGGATTTTATTGCAAGTAATTTGCTGACGCTCATCCTGTTCTTCCCGGTGTTCGCCGCCATTGTGGTGGCTCTACTCCCGAGTGAAGAGCAGAAATTGATCCGCTGGACGGCGATTATTTTGAGCCTGGTGCCCTTGGCGCTTTCCCTGTTTGCCTGGGCCCAGTTCGATGCCGCCACCGCCGGGTTCCAATTCGAAGAGAAAAAAGTCTGGTATGCGGCCATCAACTCGTCCTATCATATCGGGATTGATGGCATTTCCCTGACAATGGTCTTGCTGACTACCCTGCTGACCCCCATTGCGATTTTAGCTTCATTTGGGATCAAGGATCGGCTCAAGGCCTTCATGGCTCTCTTCTTGCTCTTGGAAATGGGCATGTTGGGCGTCTTCATTTCCCTGGACTTATTGTTGTTCTTCGTTTTCTGGGAAATCGGCCTCGTCCCAATGTTTTTCCTGATCAACCAGTGGGGCAGCCCGAAGGGTGAGCGTGTGCTCTGGGGCGGACTCAAGATGTCGTCCCGCCAATACGCCTCCTTCAAGTTCATGGTCTACACCATGGCCGGGTCCTTGGGCCTGCTCCTGGCGATCCAGATGATCGGTATCATCGCCGGGACCTTTGACTTGCCGACCCTCTTCCAGGTCTGGCCCGCCATCGACCAACCGCTGATGGGCCTCCCGGTCGCGACGGTCAAAGCGGTGGCTTTCTGGGCCTTTGCGATTGCCTTCGCCCTCAAAGTTCCCGTGTGGCCCTTCCACACCTGGCTCCCCGATGCCCACACCGAGGCCCCGACCGCCGGTTCCATGATCCTGGCCGGTGTGCTCCTGAAATTGGGCGCTTACGGTTTCATCCGCCTGGTGATCCCCCTTTTCCCCGCCGAAGCTCGGCATTATTCGGCCTATCTGGCCTTCTTGGCCGTGATGGCCATTATTTTCGGGGCTTTCGCGGCTTACGGTCAGACCGATTTCAAGCGATTGGTGGCGTATTCCTCGGTCAATCACATGGGCTTTGTGCTCCTGGGGATTGCCGCCGCGGCGTTTGCGACCGGTACCGAGAGCGGCGTCATCGCCATGAACGGGGCGGTCCTCCAGATGTTCAATCACGGGCTGTCCGCGGCGGGGATGTTCTTCCTCGTCGGCGTGATTTATGAGCGGACCCATACTCGCAACCTAAACGATTTCGGCGGCCTCTTCCCCCTGGTTCCGGTTTACGGCGGCATCATGATCTTCACCTCCATGGCCTCCCTTGGTTTGCCGGGCCTCAACGGTTTCATCTCCGAATTCCTGGTGGTGCGCGGTTCTTGGGGTGTCGGTTGGGTCTTCCCACTGTTCACCGCCCTCGGTATGATCGGTTTGCTCTTCACCGGGGCCTACATCCTCAAAGGGATCAAAATGGTCCTCCACGGTCCGTTGAACGAAAAATGGGCCCACGGCGAACACAAACTTACCGAAATCAATTTCCGTGAAATCATCGTTATGCTTCCCCTGATGATCCTGATTTTGTGGATCGGGGTTTGGCCTGCCTGGATTTTAGAAGTAATTAATAAAGCCGTCACGGCATTGTTCTAATGCTTAGCTGATTTCAAAATCAGCCCACCTTCTTTCGAGGTGCTCAATGCAATTTCCTGTCATTAGTTTTATCGTTTTTACCCCCATTGTCACGGCGTTGATCTTGCTGCTGATCCCTGGAGACCGCAAGACTGAAATCCGGGTGACGGCGCTGGTGGCTTCGGTCTTCGCCCTGCTGCTGTCAATCTGGCTGTATGTCTCTTATGATGTCGAAGCGGCTGGCTACCAGTTCGTCGAGAAGTATACCTGGCTCAAAGAACTCGGGATTTCATACTATGTCGGCGTTGACGGCATGAACACCCCCCTGGTGCTCCTAACCGGTGTGGTCATGTTCACCGGCGTGCTGATTTCCTGGGGCATTGACGATCGCCCCCGTGAATTCTTCGCGTTCATGTTTATGTTGGCGACCGGGGTGTTCGGGGTCTTCGTCGCCCTCGACATGTTCATGTTGTTCTTCTTCTACGAGATCGCCGTCTTCCCCATGTACCTGCTGATTGCCATTTGGGGTTGGAAGGTGACCCGCGAATACGCCGCTATGAAGCTGACCCTGTATCTCTTCATCGGTTCGGTGATTTCCCTGGTCGGTGCCCTGGCGATGTATTTCCAGTCTGGCTTGGGGACTTTTGATATGATCGCCCTCGAAGCCGCCGGGTTCGAACCCAGCTTCCAGATCTTCTGGTTCCCCTTCGTCTTTATGGGATTCGCCGTTCTGGGTGGTATCTGGCCCTTCCACAACTGGTCACCGGTTGGGCACGTGGCGGCTCCTACAGCGGTTTCGATGTTCCATGCCGGGGTTCTGATGAAACTGGGTGCCTTCGCGGCGCTCCGAGTTGGCATTATGCTGCTCCCGGAAGGGGCTAAATTTCATATGCCCTGGATCATCTTCCTGACCCTGGTGAATGTGGTTTACGGGGCTTACATTGCCATGACCCAACAGGATATGAAATACGTCATCGGGTTCTCCTCGGTTTCCCACATGGGGTTGGTGGCGATGGGTTTTGCCACCCTAAATCGGGAAGGTATGATCGGCGCTGGTGTTCAGATGTTCTCCCATGGGGTCATGACGGCCCTCTTCTTTGCCTGTGTGGGGATGATGTATGATCGGGCTCACACCCGCCAAATCCCCGAATTGGGTGGTTTTGCCAAGAAAATGCCCCTGGTGGCCCTGGCCTTCATTGTCGGTGGTTTGGTTTCGATGGGTATGCCCGGGTTCTCCGGCTTCGTAGCCGAATTCCCCATTTTCATGGGCGTTTGGAAATTCAAACCCTATATTGCGATTATCGCCGGTGTTTCGATTGTGATCACCGCGTCTTATATTATTCGGATTATTTCGAAAGTGTTCTTCGGCAAGATGCCCGAATCCTACGCCGACCACATCCATGACGTCACCGTTTTAGATAAAGTTGCCTTGGCGACCCTCACCCTGCTATTGATCGGGGTGGGGATGTTCCCGGCGGTGATGGTGCCGATGGTTGAATCGGGCGTCGAGAATATTTTGCGCCTGTTAGGAGGTGCATAAGTGTCAACGATGCTCCTTGCGATTACTCCTGAAATCCTGCTGCTGATATTAGCCGGGTTCGTCCTGATTTTTGATCTGATTTGGGGAGAAGATCAAAAACGCGGTTTGGGTTGGCTGACAGCTGGTGGTCTGGCCCTCGTTTTAGGGATCAGCCTTTTTGTCGGCCGCCCCGGGGCCGAATCTCAACTCGTGTGGGGCGGCATGCTCCGCTACGACTGGTTGGGCTTCGTCTTCAAGATGGCCTTCATCTTTGGCGCGGCTATGACAGCCCTGTTCGCCATGGAAACCGAAAATCTCGGCAAAAAAGGTGAATTCTACATCCTGATGCTGGTTTCCACCATTGGTATGAACCTGATGGCCGCTTCCGCCGACTTGATCATGCTCTACCTGGCGATAGAGACCACTTCCATTCCGATGTACGTCCTAGCCGGATTCTTCAAGCGCGATGACAAATCGACCGAAGCCGGGTTCAAATACCTGCTTTTTGGCGCCATGACCTCGGCCCTGATGCTCTACGGTTTCAGCTTGCTGTTTGGATTTACCGGTACGACCAACTTCGAAATGCTGGCTGGAGCCATCGGCGGTGGTTTGATCGCCCCTGTGACCCTGTTTGGGGCCTTCTTCCTCATTTTGGTCGGATTCAGCTTCAAGATTTCGGCCGTTCCCTTCCACTTTTGGGCCCCCGACGTTTATGAAGGCGCCCCCACTCCGGTGGCTGGGTTCCTCTCCACGGCTTCTAAAGCCGCGGGGTTTGCAGTTTTGGTCAGAGTTCTGATCATGGTTTTCCCCTCCTTGAGCGGTCAATGGCAAATGATTGCCGCCGTTCTGGCCACAGTCACGATGACGATTGGGAATTTGATCGCCCTGGCCCAAAAGAATATGAAACGCCTGCTGGCCTACTCCTCGATTGCCCATGCCGGGTACGTCCTGGTTGGCGTTGCTACTGGGACCGAATTTGGGCTGGCAAGCGTTGTGCTTTACTTGATCGTCTATTTGATTACGAATTTGGCAGCCTTTGGGATCGTTGGGGCCGTCTCTAAAACGATCGGTTCCGATGAAATCAAGGATTACGCCGGACTCAGCCGCCGCTCCCCCGGGATGGCGTTGGCCATGTTGGTGGCCTTCCTTTCCTTGACCGGCATGCCCCCCTTCGCCGGATTCATTGCCAAAACCCTGGTTTTCGCAGCCGCCGTCAAAGCCGATTTGGTCTGGCTGGCCTTCGTCGGTGTGTTGAATGCTATCGTTGGAGTCTACTACTACTTGAGCGTTCTCAAAGTCGTCTACCTCTACCGGATGGAAGGCGACGAAAAACCATTGCCGATCGCCCGGCCGATCATAATTTCCCTGTCGATCTTATCTTTAGGAATTTTGCTCCTGGGTGCTTTCTTCGCTCCCTGGTTCAATTGGTCGACCACCGCCGCGGCAGCTCTTTTCTAGATCACGATCGCTATCACACGTCTCTATCTGTGATATTTTGTACTTTTCTAAACAAGTCTTAATGTGGCAAGTTGACGAGTGTCTCTCGCCTGTGTTAAAATTTCTGCGCCATGAGCATTTTTAAGCCCCAGGAGGGGACCGATCGCAAACAATACTCGCTGAACCTGGCATTAGCCACGGTCGCGGGTCAGGTTGGGTGCTTAACAACGGTTTTTATCGTTGTTGCTCTGCTCCTCGGGATGTACATCGACAGTCGCCTCGGAACACGCCCCACTTTCATGATCATTTTGGTCGTTGCCAGTGTGCCTTTTACACTCGGCGCGATGTTTTGGGTGGTTCGTAATGTGACCTCCCGCATAAAAACGGCTACGGAAACAAAATCAGAAAACCTCCAGGAGGATGAAAATCGTGGAACAGAAGACTGAAACAGCCAAGAAACGTTTTCGTTACATATTCTTGGTTATTCTAATATTGAATATTGTTGCTGCCAGTCTTTTCCCGCCCGTTCAGCCGCATGTCCAACTCCCGGCTGAAAATGTGTCGCACGATCCGCTGTTTGGTAATTTCTACTTAACCAACACGCTGATTGCGACTTTGCTCGCGGATGTGATCATTATATTGATCGCGTTATCCATCCGGCGGCAAATTAAAGCGGGTAAGACCGTGCTTACCGGTGTGGGCGGCATGTTTGCGGCCATTCTAGAAGGCCTCTACAGCATGACCGAATCCACCGCCGGGAAATTTGCGAAAAAAATCTTCCCCTATTTCGCGACCATCTTTATGCTCGTGCTGATCGTCAACTGGATGGAATTGATCCCCGGTGTGGACAGCATTGGGATCATTCATGAATCCGATCACGGCGTACCGATCCAGGAGATCATCCCTGGCGTTCTGACGACCCTGGTCCGCCCGGATGAAACCGCAGTTGATGAAGAACATGCCATTGTGATGGAATCAGCCGAACATGCGGAAGAAGCTGACGCTGCCCATGCGGACGAGAAAGATGCGCATGCTGAGGATGACGATCACGGTGAAGAAGACGACCATGGTGGTGGGCATGGCTATGGCCTGATCCCCTTCGTCCGCGTCGCCTCCACCGACCTCAACTTTACGATGGCACTAGCCCTCTCATCGGTTGTTATGACGCAGGTGATCGGCATCCAGGCTTTGGGAGCCGGATATTTCAAAAAATATTGGAATACCTCTTCCCTGAGTCGGGCCTGGAAAGAAGTTCGTCTGGGTAACCCCCTGGACTTCATTAAGGGTTTCATCGACGTCATCGTCGGCATTCTCGAAATCGTGGCCGAAATTGCGAAAATTATTTCGTTCTCCTTCCGGCTTTTCGGGAACATCTTCGCGGGTTCCGTTATGCTCTTTGTTTTGGGCACCATGGTCCCGGTTTTTATTCAGTTTGGTCTGCTTGGGCTTGAGATGTTCGTAGGTCTCATCCAGGCGTTCGTATTTGGTATGCTCACCATGGTCTTTATGTCGGGTGCGACTGTCAGCCACGACGATCACGGTGAGGCCCATCATTAAAATAAGTTAAAAAAACAATTTAACCTTAACTAAGGAGATTGAAACTATGGAAGCTGCTGCAGCTAAATTCATTGGCGCCGGATTGGCGATGCTGGGCGCGATTGGCCCTGGCTTGGGTATTGGTATTTTGGCAAGTGGTGCGGTTCAGGGGATTGCCCGGAACCCAGATGCTGCTGGTGATGTCCAGACCAATATGATTTTGGGTATTGCCTTCGCAGAAGCGGTCGCCATCTACTGTCTGGTGGTTGCCCTCCTGATCCTCTTTGTCTAAATTCGCTGATATTGATCTCAATTCGTGAGAAAGGAGTAATCCCTTGGAAAATTTAGGCATTAATCTGGGTTACCTTTTAGTTCAAATTTTCAACTTCGCCATCTTGATGGTGGTCCTCACAGCTTGGGTTTACAAACCGATCGTCAACATGATCGAAAACCGCAAGAAGACCATCGAAAAAGGTATGGAAGACGCCCGTGTGGCTGCTGAAGCCCGCGCCAATGCCGAAGCCGAGGCCGAGAAAGTTCTTGCCGACGCCCAGGCTAAAGCTAGTGAAGTCGTCCGAGAAGCCACTGAGCGCGCTGAAGCTGCCGGTCGTGACGTCGTCACCGCCGCGGAAGCCGAAGCTGCCAAAGCCAAAGATGCAGCCCTGGCTGAAGCTCAAGTCGAAAAAGAAAGTATGCTTTCTGATGTTCGCGGTCAAATCGCTGGTTTGGCGATGGCTGCCACCCAAAAACTGGTCGGCGCCACCCTGGACGAAAAACAGCAGCACGCTCTCTTGGACGAGTTCTTCTCTGGTGTCAAGGCTGGCAAGGTTGTGGTTTTGGATGGAGCCGAAGTTAGCGGCGCCTCTGCCGAAGTCACCAGTGCATTGCCACTGACCGACGCTGAACAGGATACTGTCAAGAAAGACGTTTTGGCCAAAATTGGCGACACCGCCACCGTGGCCTTCCGCGTGGATCCCGCCATCATGGGCGGCCTGGTCATCCGCGTGGGCGACAAAGTCCTCGATAACTCGGTTGCTGGTCAACTGGAAGAATTACGCCAGAACTTAGGCTAAACCCAATTCAAATTCAATAAACCTGGCAGATCACGCCGCCTCCCGCGGGAGATGGGGTGATTTGTCAGGTTTTTGTGTTGAGCGATTTGAGTTTGACTTTATAATAATCAGGTTGTACCGCTCAACGTAACCAAATTTCGGCTGGTACGACTTTTGAAGATTCACTTGAAATCCGAAATTTGCAGAGAAGTCAACAGGTCTAGCATCCCGAGTAGCAGAGTGTATCGCTTGTACTGAGCGCAGTCGAAGTGAGGGGTGCGGTTCCGCTGGGGTTAAATACGGAGCGAGAGATGCCACCTATGAAAACACTAGACAATCTTTTCGCAGAATTCCCATTTCCAATTGTAAGTGGTAAACCCGATGATACGGAAATTGGCGGAATAAAGATTGATTCTCGCCAAGTTCAACCTGGGGATTTGTTTGTTGCCACTGTCGGGGCGACGTTGGATGCCCATAACTACATCCTCCAGGCCGTTAAGAGCGGCGCGACTGCAGTGGTTGGGTCGCGCAGTGAAATTAATATCGAAATTCCCTATATTCAAGTCGAGAATACTCGGCAATCTTTAGCACATCTCGCCGCGGCATTCTATGAATATCCGGCCCGAAATTTGACCGTCATTGGGATCACTGGGACCGATGGGAAAACGACCACTTGTAACATTTTGTATGAAATTCTGAAAAGTGCCCGAATTAAGGCTGGGATGATATCGACCGTTAACGCGGTCATCGGCGATGAAATTCTCGATACCGGTTTCCATGTCACCACACCCGATGCGCCGGATGTGCAGCGATATTTGGCTCAGATGGTCGCGGCGGGACTCACTCATGTCATTTTAGAAACCACGTCGCATGGTTGGGCCCAGTATCGGGTCGATGCCTGCGAGATCGATGTGGGCGTGGTGACCAATATAACTCATGAACATCTGGACGAACATGGCAGTTATGAGATTTATCGAGCCGCGAAAGCGCGGCTGTTTGCGAGTTTGGCGGGAACCAGAGATAAAGGACAAGGGGTTGGGGGATTAGGGGTGTTAAATGCAGATGATGAATCGTTTGAATTTTTGAAAAGTATCGTTCCAAAGAAATTTACGTCATATGGGATGAAGCAACCGGCAGAATTTTTGGCTGAAAAAGTGGCCTTTTATCCGGATGGGATTCATTTCGAATTGGTTTTATCGGGTTTGCGCGTGCCGGTTACCAGCCAACTTGTGGGGGGCTTCAATGTATCGAATTTACTGGCCGCATTAACGGCCGCGGTGGCTGGGCTGGGGATTGATCCTGTGGTGGCTGCCCAGGGGATTGCAAACTTGCAAGGTATCCCTGGCCGGATGGAGCGAATTGACCTGGGCCAGGATTTCACTGCTATTGTTGATTTTGCCCATACCCCAAACGCACTCAAAAATGCACTTGAGACGGCGCGTGAGATCACGTCAGGAAAGGTGATTGTGACTTTCGGTTCTGCTGGTTTGCGAGACCGCGAAAAAAGACGGATGATGGCCGAAATATCAGCCGAATTAGCTGACCTAACAGTATTGACAGCCGAAGACCCCCGAACCGAATCGTTGGATCAAATTCTAGTAGAGATGGCGGCGGGGGCTGAAAACCGGGGCGGCGTTGAAGGGGAGACTTTTTGGCGAGTTCCGGATCGCGGCGAAGCCATCCGGTTCTGCCTCTCACTTGCAAATCCAGGTGATATCGTTATGGCTTGTGGTAAGGGGCATGAACAATCAATGTGTTTTGGGACTACCGAATATCTCTGGGATGATCGGACCGCTCTAAAGGCGGCATTATCTGAAAATCTTGGCATTTCGGGACCTGAAATGCCATATTTACCCACCCAAAATTGAATTATTGGTAGGGATAAGTCCAATATTAACCCTCAGAAAATACCATTGACACCGGGGAATATCTCGGCTAGGATAGGCCTGTCTGGGCAAAAAATTCACTTGCCCACACGGAGGTTATAAATATGAAAAAACACAAATTACTCACGATTGCCTTGTTCATTATGGTTTCCATTTTGGTCATGGCAGCCTCGGCTGAAGCGAGCGATGTAGTTCCTTTGGTCATCAAAAACTACTCTAATGATTATGTAACCCTGCGTTTAGAAGGACCGAGATTTTACTACCTGTATGTTGCTCCTGGTGAAGTCAAAACCTACACCATCCAACGCGGTGAATATTCCCAGCAGTACTACAACTGCGGCGCGTTTGTAAGTAGTGGCTTGGATTTAACCAAGAAAAATACGATCATTGTTCCTGAGTGTGGTAGTAAGGCCCTAAAAAATCCAAAGGGCAACACGACTAAAGTCGATGGCGGTCGAATTATCAAATTGGTCAAAGTCAGCTTCAAAAACGAAGGTAACCAGACCATGATCCTGATTTTCGAAGGCTCTGGCTCTTATGTTTTCACCCTAAAACCGGATGAGACCAAAACCTACACGATCACCAAAGGTAGTTATTCCATCACTCGGATTGGCTGCCAATACACTCGAGTATATAACTACTACGCCATCCACAATAAATTCAAAGCATTTGATTGCGAAATTCACTAAGTTTTAGAGAATAAAAAAAGAGCGCTGGGTGCCCAGCGCTCTTTTTTTGTTAATGACTACTATTATTGGATCGTACTTAAATCGATACCGCGAGCCGCGGCTCGTTTGGTGAGCCAATCGTCATGAGTTTCAGGGATTGTGAGAATTTCTTCTTCAGGACGGCGAACCATACTCAGCGCTTCTTCGGGACATTGGGGGACACAGACGCCGCAGCCGACACATTTCTGGGCACTAATTTGAATATAGGGGTCTTCCGGGCGCAAAGAAAGGGCCCCAAACTGACAGTAATCCACACATAATTCGCAACCGGCACATTCATCGGAATCAACCGTATTAACAAATGCCGATCGAGCGATTACATTAGCCATACCTAAATCGGAAATGCCCCGCAAAATCCCACAGGAGCAGGTACAGCAGTTACAAATGTATTTGCTGATATACGGATCGCCACCCTTGCTGTTGCTCACCGAATGCACCAACCCGGCCTCGGTTGCTATTTTTAACGTGGCATAGGCTTCATCTTTCGTCAAGGCTCGAATGCCAGGGCGATTATCGAACGCCCCCGGCTTATCACTAAAAGCCATACAGACTTCAACGGGGTGGTCGCAGGGATCACCGACCAACTGCTTTTGAATGCGGCAAATACAGTCGAAAGTGGACCAGGCTTGGGATTCTTCAACAATGGTGACCACACTTTCGTAAGGGTGAACTTCCATGTCATTTTGAATGGTTTCATTCACCGGGATCACTCGATGGATTTGGGGTTCAATCGAAGTGACTTTGACAAACGCTTGTTGATAATAATCCTCAAATAACCGGGCCAATTCTTCATCCATGTTATCGTGCTGCATTTCATAGATTCCGACGGCAAATGGCAGCAGGCCATACCCCAAACCGCCCGATTCGGCTCTCCCGGCATGGATCAAACCTTTGCGCAGCATCGCCTTGAGTTTGGTCTTCAATTCTTTTCTATCCCCCCCGATCCGGGCGGCGAATTCTTTTGGGGTTTCATAGGTCAACCGTAATTGGGCCGCAATTTTGGCCTCCTCAGGGGTGAACAGATGGGCCAGTAGCCGTAAATCAGCCCCATCATCGGTCGGGGGGAACCCGTTGGGGAGCGTATCAAGTCGTTTGGCTAAATCTTTGTAAACGGTGTCCATTGCATTCTCCATTATTGGGTATTTAGACCTGGTAGGTTTTCAAAACCTGCCAGGTCTGATCGAAATAAAAATCCAAGTTATAGAAAAAAATCCCAGGGTCAATCTCTAGCAGTTTTCGGAGAGAATTTGGGAAAGAATGCTAGTTCAATCCGAAAACTGCTCAGGCGTGACAGTCAATCTTGCCAGTTTGATTATAAAACAAAAACCGTCACGCACTTAGGGTTCGATGATTGCGAAATTATCAAATAGAATATCGGTTCCGGGGTCTCCAAATGTTCCGGCGGCCAATCCAACATCTCCGGTGGGGAGGGTGTCATCTTGGGCCGTGATGAGTTGCACCCCATTGACATACAGGGTTAAGGTATTCCCAACGCAGTCACCGCGAATGTGGTTCATTTGATCCCCGGTCAGGATGGCATCATTGAATTGTAATCCATCCGCCCCCAAATATTCAAACTGCCGCCCGCCGACCTTTTTCACGATGCCATACTGCCCTTCATTGGTGATGATGAAGGCGTAATGATTGTAATTGGTAAATTCCAGGCGGCAGATTAGGCCATATTGGTTGATATCTGGGCCAGCGAGTTTAACGGCCTCAACTTCAAGCCGCACATCCTGAAAATCCTGCCCAAGATTGACCCAAAAGAGGTTGTCTGTGGCCGAAACCCACATCCGGTACCCGCCTTCGTGATAATCGAGAACGCCATCAAATTCGTTGTAGCGCTCCCACCCACTGTTAACATCGGAAAAGTCATCTTGGAACAAAATTGTGGGTACTTCAGTAGGGATCGGGGTGGCGGTTGGCAGCAGGGTGGGTTCAGCAGTCGGTTCGGGGAGGGGGGTAGCGGTGGGGGCTGAAGCTGGTTCTTCTACGGCCGAGGCCGGGGCATCTTCTGCCTCAGAATCGGTGACTGCCCCGGCCACATCTTCCTGTTCAGCGTCGACCAGAGCAGGTGGGGTTTCCGGTTTAGTTGGGGTGGCACAACCGGTCAGCACGAAGCACACTAGCATGGGGACTACAATCTGCTTGAACATCAGGAACCTCCTTTCAAACCAGGGAGAGAGATCTGGTGAGAGAGTCTCTGCGGAGAGGGCCTCTATTGTACCGTGAATTCCGACCCCAGAAACCGAGTACAGAAACGACCAGTACGACTGCTCCCAGTTGGGCACGGCGTTCTATTGTGACTAGCCGCGCCTCGAGCGTTTCAATTACAATTTCTTGTTCAGTAATTTTCTGGTTTAAGCCTTGAATTGCCGCTAATGCAATACCATCGGCATCCACGCTGCTGATATGCCGGGCATCTGTACCCAGGCCAAACGCAGCATAAAAATCCTGGGACATGGGACCCACATGCCGGATGTCTGAATTTTGGGAAGTATAGGACCATTCGCGAATCGGCAAACTGGCCACGGCTGCCAGGATTTGAAGGTGATCGACGGTCTCGAAGTTTTCTTTAGCCCCGCGGTCGCTCAACGTGCTCCAGGAGCCGCTCCCGGGAGGTAGCACCACCCCTGAAACCGGCTGTCCGGACGGGTCTACGCCGGTCACCAGCCGCACCCCGCCGGTTGCTCGAACCCCAAACTCATTGGCCTGTTCAGAGCCAAAATTGGCCGCGGTGGAATCTGCAAACAAGAAAACGCCCGGATGTTCAACTGCAACGATGGCCCGTTGTCCGGTCGCAAAACTATATTCTCCCAAAGCCTGATTATGGAAGCCGCCGGGGATACTGCTGTACCCTCCCCTGGCGAGATTGCCTTGACCGCCCGCGATCGTGGCATAAATACCCGTGGCCTGATTCCCCAGTCCGCCGCCCACCGTCGCTTGGTTGGCTTCAGCCAAGTTCCCCGCACCACCACTGACTACGGCTCCCGAACCGCGGGCCTCATTTTGGGTGCCACCCCCGACGGTGGCATAGGTATCGCTGGCCAGGTTGTATCCGCCCCCACCAATTGTCGCATCTGAAGCCGTGGCTTGATTGCGGATGCCTCCCGCGACGGTGGCATGGTAGTTCCCAGCAATATTCCGACTCCCACCGCCCACCGTGGCATCTCGGCCGGAAGCTGCATTCGCGTACCCGCCACCAACAGTTGTGTACGCATTTGTGGCCATATTTTCCCGACCCCCTCCAACGCTGGCATAGGCTACCTTGGCCTGGTTGAGATGTCCCCCCGCGACGGTAGTGTGGTAGGCGCTGGAAGTGTTCTGCGATCCGCCGCTATCGGTGGCAAATAATTTGATGGGGAGTTGATGATCATCATTGGATGTTTTCGTCTGCTTTGAATTTTCCCAAAAACCGTTCAGTGGAATTGCAGCTTGGTCAGAAATCTGGAGCGACAACTGCGCGTAGTCAACATTGACAGGTGTGTGGTAGAAAAACACATATTGATATTGAAAATCGGCTCCACTCTGATATTCGATTTCGGTGCCCACTAACTCCCAATGGGCGTAAGCGAAATCTAGGGGCCGCGTTCCGAGGGTTAGCTGCCAGTTTGCTGAGCCCCATGCCAGGGCCGCCTGTGGGGTATCGAAGCCCTCAATTTGAGCCGTCAGCGCGGTGAAACTTTCTCCAGCCGCAGGATAGTGCATGATATAGTGGACTGAATAGCTGTTGCGACTTTGGGCATTAGTGAGGGTCACCTGCGCCGCACCGACTTGAATGGGGGTGTCTATTCCCACTAGCGGAGGGTTCGGTTTGAGTTGACCGCATCCAACCAATAATCCACAAGCGAGCGTACAGACTATTACCCGAATCCACAAAATTTGGTTTCTCATTTCGCCACCTCCTGATACGAGTTTCCGGGGAACTGCAGTTCCCCGGAAACTAAGGATCAACTTTTTAAGGATAGCATATTTGTTAGTCCTCAGAATGGCGAGATGTAGTATCATTCGGATAAAGTCGTCTATTATCTGTTTGGGGTCGTTAGACCATCCCCGCACCAAAATTTAGATTTTTTCTTGGCATAACGAATAGGGTTATCGTCACAAAATATTTTTGTGTTCAAGAGCGAAATTTAGGGCAATTAAACCCTTAGGTAAGTATACGGAATAGTGTGAAAAGGGCTTGAAAAAAGAGGGGATTGGAA
>CAYVQU010000057.1:0-29699 GCA_964453155.1 uncultured Anaerolineales bacterium
TTTTTTGTTGCTCAACGCTTCTGTTTTGCCTGAGTTACTGCAGTAGAGTCACCAGTAAAAAAACCATGAAAATGGGCCTCGATGTTTTGAAACAGGGGGGGATGTTAGGTTTATTCCCCGAAGGCGGTTTTTGGGAGCCTGGCAAGCAAAAGGCTCAAACCGGAGCAGCCTGGCTGAGCTATATGAGTCAGGCCCCGGTTTTACCGATCGGTTTTGGGGATACTCGGGGAAAAATGGCCGCGATCTTTGAGATGAAGCGACCACATTTCGAAATGAATATTGGTCAACTTCAGCCACCAGTGAAGTTGGCTGCCTCCCTCAGTAAAAAAGAAGCTTTGCAGTTAGCGGCAGATGAACTGATGAATTCGGTTTGGGATTTGGTGCCAGCCGAAGAAAAAATGCGCAAGGAGCGGGTCCCAGAAAAAGAAAAATTTTCTCTGGATATCGAAATAATTAATCGTAACGGACAACGAGTGGCGGTTCCCCCCAGTTTGGAAATTGAGGATGGTTCCTGGATCAGTCGCTTTGCACATCGCCCTAACTTGATCGATTCAATCCGCGATTATATTTTCATTCCAGTGCAAGTATTCAAGGAACTTAATCGAACCCCCCCCGCCGAAGAAATTTACCTGGCTGCGCAGTCGATGTTGGACTACGTTGAAAACGATAACCCCCAATATTTTAATTATCGCTATGGTTACCACGATGGCGCAGCTTTTCACCGCAGCTTTACACAACTCCGCGACTTGATGCAGTGGGCCATGGATAATGACTATCAGGTTGATGCTGAAGTTCGGTACGAATACACCGATCCCCGAACTGGGGAGCAGTGTATTCTGAATGTTCCAGAAGAAGTCGAACAGTGGTAGGGTGATTCTTGCTATTTAGTGCTGAACACTTCCACATCAACCCAATTTACCACGAAGGACACTAAGGATCACAAAGCTTTGTGTTTCTTCGTGCCCTTTTTGGTTTTCTTTATTTAACTGATGTTACGCATGGTTGAGAAAATATGCTTGAAAATTCATCCTGAGTAGCGCTAGCGTATCGAAGGGTGAATTTTTGGACGACCCGCACCCTTCGATACGGTCCTGTGGACCTACTCAGGATGCTTCGTGCGTAACATGAGTTATTTAAGGACTAATGGGAAATAAATAGTGTAAGCCCGCACAATATCAAAACTAGCGCGATCATCGTAAGACCCAACCCCGACCTGGCCGCTGGTAAAAACTGTATCGGTGGCAGCCATAATCTCGGTGTCATCAATCATAACGGCCACTCGATCTTCATACCGCCCAAAAACAATGTCATGCCAATCGTTATCACTTAAACTGAAACCAGGGTTGGCGACTAAGGTTGTCCGAGTTCCATTTTCAATTCGGTAGATTCCAGTTTGGGTGGCCTCCGAGCTGATCAATGCGTATAGGTAATTTTCGTCGTCCTGGTAACCTAGTATCAGGGCAAAATCGGCCGCCGGATTGGTGCTCAGGTTCTCATTGGTTTTGGCCCGGACGGAGATGGTCGTACCCGCGGCCCCGGCTGCGCTTTGCGAGGGGGAAATATTATTCCCAAACACACTATATTCACCCAACCGTTCGCCGCTGAGGTTGGCATAGCTCCCAAAAAACAATTGATAAACGAATTCACCAGATTCATCTATCAATTTCCAGCGCGCCGGATCGCGCTCAAACCAATTGGCCCGCTCGCCGGCCTCCGGTTCTGGGCTAAATGGTGGGTCAGCGGGTAAAGTGAGGCGGCGGTTGAGCTGCCCTTGATACAAGTTGGCAGGTTGAATATTGGCCACGTCTTCGTACCAACCCTGGTTGGCGGAGTATTTTTCGGGCAGATTCGCTTCCAAGACACTCACCAAAGTGGTTTGAATATCTCCCCAGGAGTCGGTCACTTTGTTTTGGGGAATTCCGGCTTCTCCTGAGAGATTCCAATAAGTATTCCGGGCCGCGGCGTGGGGACCAGCACACCCGGCGCCGCTGCTACCGTAACTCCATTCCGTGGTCATATTTGTGAAGAGGTTTTGGGACGGCCCGTTACGGTGAAAGTCCATACTGATCGGACTGTTTCCCTGAACAGTAGCGACCACGTTTGCTCCCGGCTTATGTGTGAACGTCACGCCGTGAATCCAGGCATCGGTGGCCGGTTCGGTGTTTATTTTTAGGTTTTGCAGGAGGGTGTATTCGCCATAGTCAATTGAGACCCCGTGATGCCCCTTACGCCCGGTGATGTGAATGTTGTCGAGCGTCACATACCCTGAAACTGTGACCCGGAGACCGTTATCAGAATTATGGACGGCCACATTCCGCATCCAACTGTTGATCACTCGAGAGAATTGGATCCCATTGTAGCCCGGTTCAGTCAAATGGTCGGGCGGGGTGATGTACGGGAATTCGACTCGTAAGTCCTCGACGCCCACCTCTTCCAGTCCGCGGAAGCGCTTCAATTGATGTTGCCACTCTGAACGAATATCCATCGGCAGTGGTTCTTTGAGGGTGATTAAATTCCCCTCAACCCGATCCACCTTAAAATACCAATCCAAATTACCGTTGGCCCAACTACAGGAAGTATCCGGCCAGGGCTCAACCTGATCATTGTGCAGATGCTGCCACAAACTTCCAAATTGATCAGCCTCATACCAACTAATTTCCACGACCATTCCCGGTGTCACCTGAGAGCCGTCAGCCACCGTGATCGTGCGGTCACCGCGCCAGGCTGGTTCGACGATATCGGTCACATAGGCATTGCCGGTTCCGTTGAAGCGAATGAATTGGCCGCTGCCCCCCGTAGAGAACCCGCTTTCATAGGGGTAAATATCACTGGCGTTATATGGACTGTAGATATTCGTTCCCCCAGCTTCGTGACCCGCCCCACGCAAGACGATATTGCTTTTGGTGATAAATAGCGGTTGTTCAATGATATATTGACCCGCCGGTAAATAGACAGTGCCTGAAATGGTGGCATCAATTGCGGCCTGGATTGCCAGGTGATCGGGCTGACCATCATCGGGAACCGCCCCATAATCGAGTACATTCGTCACCACCGGAATTGTGGGGATCGCGCGTTCCCCAGAGTGATACCCGGCGTAAGAAAAATCGGGCAACCGACCGCGCGGATCCCAGAGTTCGCCGTTCTGCCCCCAAAGTTGGGAATATTGCTTGGTCTCACCATCAGTCACATCGATCACATCGATGATGATCTCTACTGGAACGGCCCAGTTGGTGCCATCAGAGACGGTTACCGGCAAAATGTGGCGTTGGGCGGTTTCAAAATCTAGTTGACTGTTATCTGTGATTGTAATTTCACCTGTGTTGGGATTAATGGTGAAAATATCATATTCGACATATTCGCCGGGAATAAATTGCCAATTTTGTGGTGTGACGCTGCCTTGGAGAGTAGCCACACTCAGCGTGTCAAGGCTGGTGCCGTTAGCAGCATCCTCTGGGATGGAATAAGGGCCGGCTGGGGGACACACGGCGAAAGTTTTGTCCTTGAGAAGATGTTCATCGGGCAAGGTAAAGCCCCACTTGTCAGCCAGATAAGCCTCGATCAGGCTGGCCTCACAGACACTCAAAGCTTTCTGGAAGATGAGCACTTCCGAAACGCGCCCCTCAAACGGGCTGTAGTCTGGGATCGTCGGATCACTCCCGATGCCAATTTGCGCATCCCGCGGTAATGGGGTGATTGCGGCCCCAGAATTGGATTTACCATCTAAGCGCGGCACTAAGTAGCTGCCATCGTAAATCATCCCAACCATATGCGGATCGGTATCAAATCCCTTGGTGTCGACCTGGTTTTTCAGGCCATTGACGACTGCGTTGTAGCCTTTCCAACTCCATTTGAGATGAAACAGCAGGGCAAACTCATGGCCATCGGATGAGTACGGGCCGTTTCCGACGATCCAGCCATTACCTCCGGTGGCCGGATCGGTCGTATCGGCCTGCGCCACTGCAAACACCGACACCGCATTGCCCGGGCCGTAGTCGATATTGTTTACCGCCAAAACATCATCGATCCCGTCGAAAATGATCGATTGATCGGTCGCTGAGTAAACGGGCGAATTGCCAATTGCAGGAGCAGTGGCATGAAAGTTGAGACCACTTTTATCTGTCCAACTGATGACCTGGGTTCCCGAAATGGCCAAAGTAGCCGCATCGGCAGCATCTAACCATAAGACCGGGGAAAGAGTCAGGGGGTCAAATGTAAGTGTGGAAGTGATGTTATCAGTTTTTAGAGGGGGAGCTGCCAGGGTCGGGGAAACCAAAGTGTTCAGGATAATGAATGGCAACCCAATTAATAATGTGACCGTAATTTTCCTCAAGAAACCCATCCAGATATCCTTTTGGCAAAGAAGAAAATAGTAGATTTCGGAAAGAACCTTGAAATAATTGCGATATTCAAACCAAAATCTGTTTAGGTGTGGCGGGTATCAAGGGAATATTATTCTAAAGGACAAACCGTCACACATGAATTGCGGAGTAACTTATCCGATATGGGTATGATACAAAATATCCAGTTATTCTCAAACGGTCAGATGGGGAATTTAAACGAGGCGGATGGATGATTTCTTTATCCCCCATCTGGGGGATAAAACCTTAATCTCCAGCCGGCCATTGAGGGCAGGTGGGGGTATATTCATACTCAGGCAAATACCGGTTCCATTCCAATTCTGAGAAATTGCGCCCCACAATATTGCATGCAATTTGTTTCCAAGATTCGGAATTCAAGTCAATGAAAGATAACGTTCCGTCTAAACTACTGGAAACTAATGTCAATGTATCCCCCAAAAATAATACCGAATGGACATCATCCTGATGTAATTCAAGTGGAGTCCCGATCATCTCCATTGTTTTACCATCCCAAATTATGATTTTATTATCGAGACTACCAGAAGCCAGTAGTTGTTCATTTGAGCTGTGGACAATACTCCAAACTGGATCGTCATGACCCACAAGAGCAGTTCCTAACTGGACCCGCTCAATTACATCCAACCTGATAATGTTGGCATCATATTGGCCAACAAACAGGATTTCTCCACTGTGATTAAACGAAAGACTAAACACTTGATCTTGAACTGGAAATTGATCCAGGGGCCTTAAATTTCCGATTGTCCATAAAATGACGGTCTTATCCGCAGATCCAGTTGCTAATATTTCTCCATTGGGGTGAAAAGTCAATTCCCACACGGGTCCACTATGTGCGGTTCCCTTTTTGCCTTTTTGCAACGATTCTGCTAATTTGGTTTCTAAATCCCATAAGAAAACTTGATGATCTCTGCCCCCAGATGCCAGTAAATTATTTTCCGGATGGAATTCTAAACTCATCACCCAATCATGATGTCCCAGCAGTTCTCCTTTTTTCTGACCAGTAGCTACATTCCAAAGGACGATCTTCCTATCTGCGCCCCCGGTTGCCAGCGTTTTCCCATCTGGGCTAAAGGCCACACTCATAATCCAACCGGAATGTTCTTGTGGGAAAGTTCGGACAATTTCGCAAGTAGAACTATTTACCAGGAAAACCTGATCATCAATAACCCAAGCAATCGTTGAGCCTTGCAAATCTGCGGCTATCAGAGAACTATTTATATCTTCTTGCTTAGTTGGGCTAAAGAGTCTGCGAATGATTGTGTTCTGGGAAATTAAATCCCACATAATAATCTGTTCATCGTATCCGGTGGATATCAGGGAAGAATTTTTGGGGTTGAAGGCTACGGATCGAATATTATTGGAATGACCTGTGAGATGTTTGCCAACCGGCTGTAAGGTTTTTGTATCCCACAAAACGATTTTTTGATCAAATCCCCCGGAGGCTAATAATGACCCATCCGAATTAAAACTGAAACTAAGGATTTGGTCCGAATGGGCTTTGAGAGGTGGTCCGACGGGTTGTCCCGTCGCCAGATCCCATAAAATAATCGAATTGTCATCACTGCCCGAAGCTAATATTTGATCTGTGGGATGAAAAGCTACCGAGCGAACTTTATCGGTATGGCCTTCAAGTTGAATGTCTACTGGTTCCCCATTTTCGAGATTCCAAAATGTGATGTTGGTCGTCTCGCCCCCAACGGCTAACAAGTCCCCATTCGGACTAATACTTATTGAGTAAACTTGCGACCCTTGGTTGTTCAACGTCATGTGAGGCTGGAATGTATTTAAATCCCAAACAATAATTTGGCCGTCGAGGCCCCCCGAAATTAGCATTTGTCCACTGGGATCATATGTGATGCTCCACACGTCATCTGTGTGGCCAATCATTGGTTCCCCCATCTGCTCCCCAGTAGCTACATTCCAAACCATTACCTTTTGATCATCACCACCTGAAGCTAAAAATAAACCATCTGGTGAAAATGCTACACAAATGACGCCATTGGTATGCCCCGCCAGAATATGGACGGGTTCAAGCGAACTGAGATTCCAAATAACGATGCTTGTATCATTACTAGCCGTCGCAGCCAGCGTTCCATCTGGGCTAATAGCAACGCCGGAAATATTTCCTTTTTGTAAGGGGGGAAATTTTTTCGATGGATAAAAATTCTCTACTAAATTTCGAAGCAAGCTGCCGCGCGCTTCTATCGTTTCTTCAATTCGATTCGCTTCTAAACTTAACAACAAGGACAACTCGATATCATTGTCCGCTTCGATAATTGACTGCGCTGCGAGCTGGCGAGACAACGCGATATCGGCTACAATTTCCGCCACCTCACGTTGTTCCTTCTCTTGTGCTTTTGCAATTCCCGCCAGATGCCGTTCTGCAACTGCCGTTCCTTCTTGGGCCACGGCGAGAGTGCTGGCAATTTGAGCAGTGGCCTCATTCGCTGCGGATTGCGTGTTAGCAATATTGGCATCATCAAGGTGTAATGCCGACTGAGTATTAGCCCATTGGGCATCCAAAAGGTTGCGATTGGATTGATTGAAAAGTAAATATGAGATAACACTCAACCCAATGGCGATGAGCAGACCAATTGTCAAGACGATGGTCCGCTGCCTTTGCGTACGAACAAGTTCTTGGGCTTTCTCTAATTCCTTCTGCCGGGCAATTTCGGTCGCCTCGATTAATTCTTTTCTCTCTCGTTGACGATTCGCTAACGCCAGCTGGCTTTTTGAAATTAAATCTTCTGCTTTATTATCGATTTCTAGTGAATCGTGATTTTCCTCAATCACGCGTAAGATAGCTTCACCGATCAGTTCCCCAGTTTGCTGGTGGGTTTGCAATTGTTGAGACAACAAATCTTGGATTGGGTTTGGGGGTGTCAACGCAGCTATCAGATCATCAAAGGCAGATTGATATTCTTTTTCGACAAAACTATGATACTGATACTTCTTGGCCCACAGGGGATGATCTTCGGTTTCGATACCTTTCATCAAAACCGGAAACATCGTTTTATCTAACCCATAGGCAATTGACCCCTCATGTTGTACCCATTTCGACGCAACAGCATTTGGTGATAGGATCACGATTACTTCATTAGCAGCTCTAATCTGATTCTCGATTGTGTCTTCCCAATCTTCCCCAACCTGGAGAGAACGATCAATCCAAATTTTGAAACCCGCTTCGATGAGGTCATCGGCCAGTCGGTGAGCGAAGTTGCTGTCTTTCTTGGAGTAGGAGATGAAAATTTGTGCAGTCATCGTTTGACTTGAATGATCCCTTTGTTTGACCGAAAGTTTAACCCGGACCCAGTTACCGTTCGATTGGATCATATGCTTTGTAGGCTAATTCCATTTCTTGTTTATGCGTTGGTCATAGCCGCTCCCCAGTTGGTCATTGAGGGTGAATCAAAAAGTCCTGCCAAAAGTGTAGCACAACTTTGATTGGCAGGACAATGCAAAGAAAAAAACCTGGAGAATATCTCCAGGTTTTTTTGAGCTTGGCGGGAACGACGGGACTTGAACCCGCGATCTCCGGCTTGACAGGCCGGCATGTTGACCACTACACCACGCTCCCAAGCGACCGATAGTTTAACACGATCAATGGGGAGCGTCAAGCCTTTTTTTGATCAATTTTCAGATGAATTTCTCCGCTTTAAGGATCCCATAGAAAGCTTGATTGGCATCGGCCAGTGCTTTTGCTCGCCATCGGTTTTCGGATGGATAATAGAGCTCTTTAAAGTGGTTTAGCACCTTGTCAGCCTCTTTGTTAGATATTGAACCATACCAGTGGTTTTGGTTTTCTCGAATTTTGGCAAAGAGGCTGCGGACAGCCTGCCACAGCGAATCGCCGAATGTGCCGAATTCAAATGAGGTCGAGTACAGACGTTTAGCTGGAAATTCATTGTGGGCCAGGTGATAGACGAAATCAATCATGTCGCCGCGCATAGCATAGAATTCATTGGGGGTAGTATTGACGATCAGGGGGTAATTGAATTCGGTTGACAGCTCCGCAGATGGCCTGGTTTCGTGGACAGAATTCACGAGACTCATTTGGTAGCGGGGTCCATACCCGGTGTGCATATCAAGATGAACAACTTGGTCATATTGGCCAATAAATTGACGATATAAGTCCAT
This sequence comes from uncultured Anaerolineales bacterium, assembly GCA_964453155.1. Classification (GTDB taxonomy): domain Bacteria; phylum Chloroflexota; class Anaerolineae; order Anaerolineales; family UBA11858; genus CAYVQU01. The sequence continues at coordinate 8,514 of CAYVQU010000057.1, forward strand.
CATAAACTGGGTTTCAGCCTGAATCTCAGTCCCACCGTAATAAAGGCCACGCGGGGATTGATATTGACCGAGTAGGGTGGCTGCTCGTAAATGTGATTCACCATGTTTTAACAGTAACTTGATCAAATGTCCCCACTTTTTTGTCGTTTGCCACCAAGTAGACTGGTTTGCTGCCGGTGGGTTGAGGAAATTCTCTAAAACGCTATAAGCCGGATTGAAAGCTGGATCAAGGTCTTGCTTATCTGCTACAAAGTTGCGGTTCAGATCAACGTTATTCTGGTTCGTTCGGCGAAAACTTTTCATTCCCCAAGGATTGATAGCGTGGACGAGGAGAATACCGGTTTCGGTTGGGTTGATTTTTGGTAAATACAATTGAATGAAGAATTCCAACATTGCAGCGCCCACATAACCCTCAATACCGTGTTCTCCAGTGGTGAAAATGAGCAGTTTTCGCGGGCCACTTGCAGCCGGTGCATAGATCCAATCGGTTGTCAGGTCTGAGCCGGAATCATGATGGTGTGCGTTTAATTTCGCTTTAGGCCAAATATTGCGTATAGCCAATAGGTGGTCGCGAAATCTTTGGCGTGATGCCTCATAAGTGCGGGGGAAAAACTGATCGATTTCGGGTGGGGTGAGTTTAGAAAGGTCCATAATTTATTGCCACCCCGAGGCCTAAAAATGCGATCGTTACCAAAATTACCCAGAACCATAGTTTTGCCGTACAGCGAATCCACTTGGGAAAAGAGACAACTGTTAGTCCAAGGGCGATCAGCAGGACCGGATTTGTCGGGTAGATCATATTTGAGAAGCCATCCCCAAAACAATACGCCGTGACCGTGATTTGACGGGTGACACCGACCAAATCGGCCAATGGCAGCAAAATGGGCATCATTAGAAACGCTTTGGCTGAACCAGAACCGATAAAGAATTCAATAAATAGGGCTAGAAAGTAAATGATCACGATCGCCAGGAATGGGCTGGTATTCAAAAAAGTCCCGGCGATGGAATTTAAGATCGTATCTAAAACCCCACCAGTAACGACAATATGTTTGATGCTGACGGCCATCAAGATGAGAATGATCCCCGGTGCGATCCCAGCGATTCCCTGCCCCAAGGATTTGACAACTTGTTTCCCTCCGGTGCCGGCCAGCAAACCGGCGCCAACGCCCGCGATCAGGAATAAAATGCCCACCAACGGGAGCAAAATATCCGCTAACCCGGGCACAAATGGGCCGCCTATCAGGGCCGCAAAAATGAGAACGATGAACACCAGGAACCAGATCAAGGCCCCTCTGAGCCGCGGATTTTCATCCGAGAGGGCGGAAATCTGAAAATCTTGGTATTTGGCGCGTTCTTTTTGATCTTCAGCATAAACCAGGGATGCCTCGGGTTTTCGTTCCACCTTTTGCGCATACCGGACTAAAAAGATCGCAAACACAATATAAATCACGATGAAAATGGGAATCCGAAACCAGGCCCCCGAGAAAAGCGGTAACCCCGCGATTTTCTGGGCGATCCCAATCGTGAATGGGTTGGTAATTGCGGCCGAGAATCCCATATTGGTTGCCAAAATACTCATTCCTAATCCCACTAGCGAATCCCAACCCAGATAATATGACAAAGCTAGAACCACTGGAACCAGCGGAACGACTTCCTCGAAAATTCCAAAAAAGGCTCCTAAAGCCATAAAAAAGAACGAAATTACCAGCAGCAGCAGATATTTTCGCCCCCCAAAGGCCTGAACGATTTTGACAATTCCGGCTTTAAGAATGCCGCTGTGATCGAGAATGGCAAACGCTCCCCCGACGAACAAGATGAAGATAATGATCATGATGACAATCAAGCCCTCGGAGGTCCCTAAGACTTCGATTGGGGCCGTGAACCAGCGCCAAATGGGGTAATCTGGATTGTCAATAAATTGGAAGGATTCCGGATCAATCACTTCCCGTTCACCTTGGTTGATCCGGGCATAACTGCCGGTTGGGACGATTCGGGTTAATATCCCCGCGGCAACCATCAATATGAACAATATCACTACGGATTGAATAAAAGCTTTAGTACTTATTTGGGCCCCGGCTTTGGCCTCCATAGCAGCCTCCTAAAGAAATATGTAGTGCTGGGACTCGTAATTTTGGGACCCAGCACTACATTTTTACCACGTATTCTTTCAAAATAATTCTCAGACCAAATTTCCCTGCACCGCCTTAGCGACCGCTTCAGTCCGATCGGTGACCCCCATTTTTGTTAGGACATTACCATGGGCTGAGTGGACCCTCAGCCCATAAACCCCTTAACCCCTTCTCCAACCAAAAAGACCTGCCAGGTTTTCAAAACCTGGCAGGTCTCGTTATCGAGGTTGTGAATTGATTTATTTGGTGGCGGCCATCTCTCGCAAAACTGTATGCAATACACCGCCATTTTTGTAGTAATCGACTTCGACCGGTGAATCGATCCGCACGATGGCCTCGAAAGAAATCGTTTTCTCGCCTTCGGCGGCCGTTACTGTTAATTTTTGACCCGGCTGTAGATCATCACCGATCCCCTGGATAGCTATTGTTTCGGTGCCAGTTAACCCCAGCGTGGCAGCCCCTTCCCCATCCTGGAATTGCAGTGGTAGGACGCCCATACCGACCAGATTGCTGCGGTGGATACGTTCATAACTCTCAGCAATCACCGCTTTGACCCCCAGCAAAATCGTCCCTTTGGCGGCCCAGTCGCGCGAGCTGCCGGTCCCATATTCTTTCCCGGCAATGACAACCAGGTTGGTACCCGCGGCTTGATATTTCAGTGTAGCCTCGAAGATACTCATCGTTTCTCCGGTGGGGTGGTGGCGGGTCACATTACCCTCGCTGCCTGGGACGAGTTGGTTTCGCAACCGGATATTGCCGAAGGTGCCCCGCATCATGACCTCATGATTACCACGCCGGGACCCAAAAGAGTTGAAATTGGGCCGTTCAACGCCGTTATCCAAGAGATAGGCCTCGGCAGGGCTGTCGGTGGGGATCGCGCCGGCTGGAGAAATATGATCCGTTGTCACGCTATCACCCAGGAGAGCCAAAACACGGGCGTTTTCGATCGGAGCTAAAGGTGCTATTTCCGGGGCAATATCCATGAAGAAGGGGGGCTCCTGAATGTAAGTAGAAGTAGCATCCCAGGCGTAGATAGCGCCCTGGGGGGCCTGGACAGCTTTCCAGGCTTCGTCACCCTCAAAAACATTGTCGTAAGCGGCCTGGAACAATTTGGGCGTCACCGCTTTCTCCAGGGCCGCCCGAATTTCGGTTTGGGAGGGCCAGATGTCTTTGAGATAGATGGATTGGTTATCCTCGCCAACACCCAATGGTTCTTCCGCTAGATTTAGATTAACTGTCCCGGCTAGTGCATAAGCCACTACCAGTGGTGGGGAGGCCAGATAGTTCACTTTTGTGAGGGGATGTACCCGGCCCTCAAAGTTTCGGTTGCCACTTAATACGGAGGCGACGACCAGATCCGTCTCCTGGATTTTGGTGTTTACTGCCTCGGGTAGAGGTCCGCTGTTACCAATACAGGAAGTACAGCCATAACCCACCGTATGAAACCCTAAGGCTTCGAGCGATTCCGTTAATCCCAAATCATCGAGATATTGAGTCACAACTCGGGAGCCGGGGGCCAGACTGGTCTTGACGTACTCGGCAACTTTTAAACCCTTTTTGACCGCGTTCTCCGCTAGCAATCCGGCCGCGACCATCACCGAGGGATTAGATGTATTGGTACAACTGGTTATCGCGGCGATTACGACTGAGCCATCATCCAGTGATTTATGTCCATTTTGGGGTAATTCTTTCTTGAAAGTTTCTGTCAACGAGGTTTGGAATGATTGCTTCATCCCCTGGAGCGAAATCCGATCTTGCGGGCGTTTGGGTCCCGCCAGGCTTGGCTCCACCGAAGACATATCGAGTTCAAGCGTGTCGTTATATTGGGGTTCCGGGGCGGCATCCGTGCGGAACAATCCTTGGGCTTTGGTGTACCGTTCGACCAGATCAACGAGTTCGGCGCTGCGACCGGTATTCCGGAGGTAAGCCAGGGTGATGTCATCGACGGGGAAGAACCCCATCGTAGCCCCATATTCGGGAGACATGTTGGCCAGGGTGGCCCGGTCGGCGAGGGCCAACTTGCTGACGCCGGGCCCAAAATACTCAACGAACTTACCGACCACTCCTTTCTCGCGCAGCATTTGGGTGGCGGTCAGAACCAGATCGGTAGCAGTCGCGCCCTCGGGGAGTTCGCCTGTCAATTTAAAACCGACTACCTGGGGGGTCAGCATGTAGATGGGCTGACCCAACATTGTGGCTTCAGCCTCGATTCCACCGACGCCCCAACCTACCACGCCGAGACCATTGATCATCGTCGTATGGGAATCAGTGCCCACCAGCGTATCGGGGAAAGCGATGGTCTCACCGTTCACTTTTTGAGTTTGGACCACATTCGCCAGATATTCTAAATTGACTTGATGGACGATCCCGGTCGCGGGCGGCACCACCCGGAAATTGTCGAAGGCCTCTTGACCCCAACGCAGGAATTCATAACGCTCGCGGTTCCGTTCAAACTCACGTTCGGCATTGAAGAGCAGGGCAAACTTCGAACCAAATTGATCTACTTGAACAGAGTGATCGATCACCAAATCCACGGGGATGAGAGGATTGATCCGGCCGGGATCGCCGCCTAATCGGTGCATGGCACTCCGCAACGCAGCTAAATCAACCACCGCGGGGACCCCGGTAAAATCTTGGAGCAGGACTCGCGCCGGCTTGTATGGAATTTCATGGGTGACGAAATTTTGGGCATCCCAATTCGCCAGATTGACAACATCTTCTGCCGAGATTATTTTGCCATCATAATTCCGTAAGACTGCCTCCAAGATCACCCGCACCGAATACGGCAAGGTTGAGACCGTCCCAATCCCTTGACTTTCGATGGTTGGCAGCGAAAAATATCCCATTTTCCCCTGTGTGGTTTCAAGTTTTAATTTTGATCCAAAAAGATTGCTTGTCATTATGCACCTCACCCAAGTTTAGAAATATTAGCATCAGTTCAGCCGAATTAGACAATTCAGACCAATCCGCCCTTCTTTTTATACCGCATTCGAAAATCCTCGAGATTAAGAATAATTAAGCGTTCGTAAGGTTATCTTGACGCGCCTTATCCCCATTGTATAATATTTATAGTATTTTGACAAAAATTAACTAAATTGGCTGTATTGCCCTCGAAACATCCCGTTTCGAGGGCAATACAGCCAAAAATTCTCTTGTGGAGGGCACTATGGATATCATCCCCGGACTTGAAGGTATTGCCTTTACCGAAACTAAACTTAGTTCCATTGATGGCTTGGTTGGAAAACTGGCCTATTGCGGTTACGATATATTTGATTTAGCAGAAAAAGCGACTTATGAAGAGATCGCTTTTTTGTTATGGTATCAGCGTTTACCGGCGGATTCTGAGTTGCAAATGTTATCAAACTGGTTGCGGGATAACCGCACCCTGCCGAAACATGTGTGGGGCATCATGCATGTCCTGCCAGATCAGGCAACTCCCATGGAAGCCCTGCGGACGGTTGCCTCAACCCTGTCGATGTTCGATAAGACCTGTCCCCACGAGGAATCGGGTGGTTCGTCGTTGTGTCGGGCCGTTTCTCTGACAGCTAAGCTGCCAACCATCGTGGCTTCCTTTGACCGCCTGCGTCAGAACAAACCCCCAATCGAACCCCATCCTGATTTGGGGCATGGGGCCAACTTTGTCTACATGCTGACGGGCGAAGTCCCCGACGAAGTGAAAGCCCGCGCGATTGAGGCTTATCTCATCTTGCTGGCCGATCACGGCATGAACGCCTCGACGTTCTCGGCTCGGGTGACCTCCAGTACGTTGGGAGACGTTTTCTCGGCAACTGTCACGGCGCTCGGGACCCTCAAAGGTCCGTTGCACGGGGGTGCTAACGAAGCCGCCATGCGGCAGTTCATGGAAATCGGCAGTGTCGATAATGTCGATGCCTGGTTCGAAGACAAAATGGCCAACAAAGGTAAGATCATGGGGATCGGTCACCGGGTCTACAAAGTTGAAGATCCCCGTTCGATCATTCTACGGCAAATGGCCCGTGATGTAGCCCAAAGCAGCGGCCAGACCAAGTACTTTGATATTGCTGAAAAACTTGAAAAACGGGCTCTTGCGCATCCTTTCTTCCAGGAACGCAGCCTCTTCCCGAACGTCGACTACTACTCTGGCCCCTTGCTCTACAACCTGGGGATCAACCCCGATCTTTTCACCCCGATGTTTGCGCTCTCGCGCGTTGCCGGTTGGACCGCCCACATGCTCGAGCAGCAGCAGAATAACCGTCTGATCCGTCCCCGCGCGAAATACGCGGGCCCGGTCGATCTCGATTGGGAGGAAACTGAAACTCGGACTCCACAAGTTGAAGCTGACCCTGACACTCAATGTGTCTCTGGTAAACCGGCCAATTGCCCCGTGGCTTTACGGGTACCCGTTGTAAATTAGATTAACCATAACTACAAAGGACACGAAGAACCACTTAGTTATTCTTAGTGATCTTTTGTGTCCTTCGTGGAAAAAAGAGAACTGATAAAAATGAGCTATAAAAATGTAAAAATCCCTGCTGAAGGCACCAAGATCACGGTTGAAAAGGGGCAGTTGAATGTGCCCGATAACCCGATTATTCCCTTCATTGAGGGAGATGGGATTGGAAAAGACATCTCAACCGCCATGCTGCGGATTGTGGATGCCGCCGTCGAAAAAGTAGGCAAAGGCCAGCGCAAAATTGCCTGGATGGAAATTTATGCTGGAGAAAAGGCCGCCGCAGTCTACGACGGAGATTATCTCCCCCAAGAGACTCTGGACGCCATTCAAGATTTCATCGTGGCCATCAAAGGGCCGCTCACAACCCCAGTCGGGGGTGGATTCCGCTCCCTAAATGTATCTCTGCGCCAGTTGTTGGATCTGTACGCCTGTGTCCGTCCGGTGCGCTACTTTGAAGGGGTTCCCAGTCCCTTAAAGAATCCCGAACTTGTGGATGTGGTGATTTTCCGCGAGAACACCGAAGATGTTTACGCGGGGATTGAGTATGCCAGCGGAACTCCCGAAGCTGATAAAGTCGAAGCTTTCTTGCGAGATGAAATGGGTGCTAAAGTCCCCCCCGCGGCCGGGATCGGGATCAAACCGATCAGCAAAGCCAATACTTTCCGGCTGGTACGTAAAGCGATCCAATATGCCATCGACCGCAATCGCAAGAGTGTGACCCTGGTCCACAAGGGCAATATCATGAAGTTCACTGAAGGAGCCTTCCGGGCCTGGGGTTACGAACTGGCGAAGGCCGAGTTCGGAGATGTCACCCTCTCTGAAGATGAACTTTGGGAGAAACACGATGGGGTAGCCCCTAAGGGCAAGATCATTATCAAAGATCGAATTGCCGACATCATCTTCCAACATTTGCTCCTACGCCCCAAGGAGTTTGATGTTCTCGCCGCCCCCAATCTGAACGGTGACTATCTTTCGGATGCCGTCGCAGCCCAGGTCGGCGGAGTGGGGATTGCCCCTGGCGCCAATATCGCCGATTTCGTGGCCGTCTTCGAAGCCACCCATGGCACCGCCCCCAAATATACCGATAAAGACATGGCCAACCCGGGTTCTTTGCTGTTCTCGGCAGTCATGATGCTTGAGTATCTTGGCTGGTTTGATGTCGCGGCTGCGATCAACGAAGCTTATGAGAAAACTATTGCCCAGAAAACCGTAACCTACGATTTCGCCCGCCAGATGGAGGGCGCAGCCAAAGTCGGTACGGCTGGTTTTGCCGAGGCGATTATCGCGAATTTGTAAATAAATAGCCTGGCAGGGTTACAACCCTGCCAGGCCTGGATTTTTTCCTGTATTAAGTCTAAGAGATGGCTGCTTGCATTGCATCTTTTAGATTTTTTTCTTTAACATATTTTGGCGGGAATTGATTTTCTAATACCAGCGTTGAAAATCCGTGCACCGTACTCCACAGTTTAATGGCTGCTGACTCTACGTTGGTTATTTGTAATTGTTTGTTATTCTGGCAATAAACAATGATTTCTTCTAGGAGGGAAATATTCTTCTGCGATATTTCTACAAATTTAGGATGATCAAATTCAACTTCTAGCGCGCCAGAAAACATTAATTTGAACCGACCAGGATCAGCCAGCGCGAATTGGAGATAGGCCCAGGCAATTTCAACAATTATATTTTCGGCCGAGTCTTTGATATGTTCGAACATACCGAATAAGGTTTGATGGAGTTGTTCATGCCCGGCGGTAGAGATGGCGGCCAGTAGCGCTTGTTTATCGGCAAAATGGTTATAGGGGGCCGTATGACTAACGCCCACCTTCTTGGCGACTTTGCGTAAACTCAATCCCTCAATCCCTTCATCCGCCAGAATTTCTAAACCGGCCGTTATAAGCGCCGCTTTGAGGTTGCCGTGGTGGTAAGTGTTATCTGTCATGGGCAAATCATACCATAATAATATTGACAGTGTTAATATTCACCCATAAAATATACCGTTGGAATCATCTCAACCGAAAGGTGCATAATGAATTTTCTGGTGTATGTCACAATTGGGTTTCTCGTATTTGAAACCCTTAACGTTTTAGCGCTTTATTTCTTTCCCGGATCTAAGTATGCCAATGCTATTGGGATTTTCAAGGCCTGGGATAAATCAAAAACCGATCCCGAAATCCATGATTTTGTGAAGTATCTGGTCAATTGGGTCGCTGGGGCGAAGTTGATCTTCATCCTATTGCTGATCGTCATCTTGCTGTTTGCCGACGACCGGACACTCTTGTTTACCGGGGGCGCCCTGGTACTCTCAATCGCCTCTTTCTTCTGGCGGCTGTTCCCCCTTATCCGAAAAATGGATCGCGCTGGTCAAATTGAACCAGAAAATTATTCGACCGTTTTGGGGTGGATGATCGGGGCGTTTATATTGATATTTGTGATTGCTGTAGTGGTCTCGTTCCTGGCAGGATAGCGACTTCTTATGCAAAACTTGGCTCCGCGGACGGCAAAAACACCACTGACCTCTCGTCAGCGGGTGTTGACTGCATTAAGCCACAAAGAACCTGACCGCGTTCCCATCGACTTTGGAGGGATGGCCTCCACCGGGATCATGGCGATTGCCTATGCTCGACTGAAAGAATATCTTGGAATCACCGCTGGGGAAGTACGCGTCTTCGATATGGGCCAGCAGTTGGCCGAAGTGGAACCCGAGATTCTAACCCGCTTTGGGGTGGATGTTATCTCGCTGGAAAATTCCCTTGGCGAATCCCAATCCGGATTTTGGAAACCGTGGCAGTTACCTGATGGCACTCCTTGCCAGATCCCGGCCGGGACAGACTTAAGGCCTGATGATGAAAATGGCGGCTGGCTGATCTGGGAGCATGGCATTCCGGTCCAACGCATGTCGCCGGATAGTCTCTATTTTTCATCGATATTTCATCCCCTGGCCGCAGCGACAACCTCTCCGGATTTAGAGCAATTCCCTCGGCCCGTGATTTCAGATGAAGAGTTGAAATTCATCCAAATGCGAGCCAAATATCTTTATAAAAATACCGACTTCGCGATTATGGCCAGTTTTGGGGGCAATATTTTAGAGATCGGCCAAAGTCTGCGCGGGTGGGGCCAGTTCATGGTTGATTTGGCTACCGGGGGCGCATTTGTCGAAGATCTGATCGGGGGCATTGTGGAAACTCACCGGACAAACTTAGCCTTGTTCCTCGAAGCCGTTAGTGATTACGTTCAGATCATTCAATTTGGCGACGATTTAGGGACCCAGGACCGCCCCCAAATCTCTCGGCAGATGTACCAAAAATATATCTTTCCCGGGCACAAGGAACTGTATCAATCCGTCCATCAAAAATCGGATTGTGCCGTTTTCCTGCATTCCTGCGGCAGCATCTATCCCCTCATCCCCGATCTGATCGCAGCCGGGGTCGATATTCTCAACCCGGTCCAAACCAGTGCGGCCAACATGGAACCCGAAAAATTGAAAGCCGAATTTGGGGATCAGATCACTTTTTGGGGTGGCGGTTGTGACACTCAGCAGGTGCTACCCAATGCCACTCCTGAAGAGATTGAAGCGCATGTAACCGAACGGATCAATACGTTCGCGCCGGGCGGTGGTTTTGTCTTCAACCCCATCCACAATATCCAGGCCAACGTCCCCCCGGAAAACATCGTCGCCATGTTCGAGACTGTGTTGAACCACCGCTATTCATAAGATATTTTTTACCGCGGAGCCGCAGAGAACGCAGAGTTTTCTAGTAATTTCTCTGCGCTCTCTGTGTCTCCGCTGTGATCAATTTTTTATCCCTTCAAATATTTGTCGATCAATTCCCTGGTTTTCCGGATATAGAACAACGGGTCCACATCTTCACCATAATTCTCATAGTTGAATGTTGGGATGTTTTTCGGCACGGCGGGTTCGATCTGAGTCCCCTCGAACCACTCGTTGAAGGATGTAATCCCGACAAAATCAGGATTCGTAGCCACGGCATTTTTCATCATCGTTTCATAATATTGCCCGTGATCTCGGTCTTTGGTTGTTTTTCCATTCCACGGCCGGAGGCGGGTATCAATATAGCCAGGGCCAACGCAGGGGATGTAAATCAGGTTGTTATCTTGAGCAAACTGGGCCATCGTGGGCCAATTTGAACTTGTAGAGCCGTAGGAAAATCCGTCGCTGGCAAAGTAGGTGTAAAAACCATCAAATCCGGATTTGACGGTGAACTCGCCATCGAATTGGGTCGTCCATAAACTGATGAACACGCCATCCAGCGCCGTATTGCGGATTGTGGTTGCACTTTCGGGATTCAACATGCTGAACCACTCGTGGTGCGCTAACTTGAAAGAGTTGTACAGATAGTAAAGCGGGACTCCATTGAGGCGGTAAATGGCTGGATGCTGGTTGTAGCGCTCACTGATGTAAGTCAGTTCGGTCCTGAACTCTTCCACTGTCGTATAAAACGGCTCCAAATGAAAAACGACCTGCAGACCGTAGTTGTGGGCCGTATCCAAAATGGTTGGTACCGACTTGTCAGTGAAGTGGGTATTGCCCCACCAGCTGAGCACGATCACCCCAATGCCCGCAGCTTTAATTTGCTGCATGTGGGTGTCGATGACAGTCGGATCGCTGTTGCTGTAGCACCCCAACTGCGGATAAAAATTCGCCGCCAGGTCATCGCCGCCTGGATATGGGGGAACCTCATCCCAGGTGGTTTCGATCCAATGTGAGACAATTGCACTGTTCCAGCCGATGTAGTCGCCATCAAATTCTGGATTCCCATACCAGCCGTAATAATACGTGTGGGCTTTTACCCCCGGATCGATCTGTTGGCACAGTTTTTTGAGGGGTTTTCGGCGTTCGACCAACTGCTGACGGACAGCTTTTTCAGCCGCCTCCATGGCCGCTTCAGCTTTCGTTCTGCGCTTCTGTTGCCCCACTTTTTTGGACACCTCAATTACCAGTGCCCCCTCGGACATGTGTACCAGCCCATGGAGTTGATCGCCCACCAACTCCAGACGGATTGCAACTTGCTCGATATCGACTTGGGCGTTAAACGCAATCTTGGTTCCCTCAATGACCAAATCTTTCGTCTTGATGGTGAGACCATAGATTTTTAATTTCGCGTTTACTTCGCCATCTGCTTCAAAAAAGATGACTCTCCCGGTGCGAAAACCAAAGGGGGCTTCTTTGACCTTGTAATTCCAGGTTCCTAATAAAATATCTCGCATCATAGCTAGGGCTCCTTAATTATGTCAATAGAACCTTGAATACTAATCTCACGCCAAGCCGCAAAGTCGCCAAGTTTTTTCTTCAAATTTGTCTTTGCGCCTAGGCGTGAGATTTGTTCAAGCTATTCTTAACCATTACAGAATTTTAAAAAAAATCGTGTCATTCGGTACAGTTGTTAATTCGTGATTTCTGTCACCTATTTCTATCGATTTTTTCTGGCAAAATTGACAGTGGTAATATTCTAAAGTACAATGTTTACACTGTCAATATTCGCGTTGTACGAATTATTTAGGTGCCTGATGGTCAAAACTCCCCACATCATCGATCACAACGATTTTTCAACTGAAACCGGTTATTTAAGACCGGGTGAAGCGGATATCCGTGATGAGATTTGCCTCAACGGGCGGTGGGACTTTCAACCCATGAATTTGCCTGCTGATTTCATACTTGGAGAATCAACCCCAGTATTACCGCAACCTGAACCAGATCAGTGGGAAAGCGTGAAGCTGAAAGTGCCCTCCCCCTGGAACATCAATGGTTTTGTCACTGGCGATGGGATCCCTGGGGGTGATTTTGTTTGTTACCCTAGTTACCCCGAATACTGGAACGATGTCAAAATGGGTTGGATGCAGCGTAAAATCCATATCCCTGTGGATTGGGAAGGACAAAGTATCCAACTTCATTTTGAAGCGGTGTGTGGTCACTGTCAGGTTTATATTGACGGGGTCAAGGTGAGCGAACATTTTGACAACAGCCTGCCAGAAACCTATTCGCTGGATGGGTTTGTGTCCCCTGGCAAAACGCATACATTGTGGGTAGGCGTGCGGGCCCCGGATCTTTTTAGTGTAAAGGATGAATCAGACGGATTGGCCTATCATAACGGCACAAAAAAACTGACCTATCCCACCGGTTCGTTCTTCAACATGAATACGACCGGGATCTGGCAGGATGTTTACTTGCTGGGCGTACCGCGGGTGCGCATTACGGATGTGTTTGTCCAGCCGGATTTATCCGCTGCCAAATTAAAGATTCAGGTGACGATTGAAAACCGGAGCGGGGAAGCTGCCGGCCTATCTGTAAATGGAGTGGTAAAGGCCTTGCAGCCGTTTTCATTCCCCGATGACGGTATTCGGGTCGTGCCGCATTATGACCTTGAAGATGCCCCGGTACTTGAATTATCTGGTGAAAAAATCATCGTTGCAGCGGATTCAGAAATGGTTATCACTCTTGCGGCTAATGTATCTAGAAAACTGCAGCAGTGGAATTTTGAGAACCCTAAGCTTTACGCCGCCCTCTTGACTTTAACACAGGACGGAAAACCAACCGACTGCAAATACACTCGCTTCGGTTGGCGAGAATTCAAGATCAAGAATGGGGATTTTTACCTCAATGACCGCAAGATTCAGATCAAAGCGGATTCGTGGCACTTTATGGGCATTCCTCAGATGACGCGGCGGTACGCCTTTGCCTGGTACCGGGCTATCCAAGACGCCGGGGGGAATGGGGTCCGGCTGCATGCCATGCCCTATCCCACCTTTTATCTGGAAGTCGCCGATGAGATGGGTATCTGCGTATTGGATGAAAGTGCCATTTGGGCCAGCCATTCCCAATTCAATTATGCTGAACCCAGTACCTGGGAACGGTTTAGTACGCATGTTACTCGTTTGGTCTTGCGGGATCGGAATTATCCCTCGGTAATGGGCTGGAGCGTTGAAAATGAAGTTCGCATGGAACTGGATACCCCCTTCCTAACGGAAGAAATCTATGGGCTGGTCAAAGAGCAGGTGTGTAAGCTGCGGGATATTGTGCGCAAACTCGATCCCACCCGGGATTGGATCAGCGGCGATGGATCCTCTGATTGGGATGGCGAATTCCCCACCAGTATGCTCCATTATGAAAATATCGCCAGCTACCCTCAGATCAAAAAAGAAGCCAACAAACCGGTTGGGGTGGGGGAATGTACCATTGCTTACTTTGGGTCTCCCAAACACGCCGCGGAATTTGCCGGTGATCTAGCTTATCAAAGCGCTGAAGAGCGGATGAAGGGGGTCGCCATCGAAGCCGATGCCCAGTTGCAGGCCCAGCTGGCTGCCGATTTCAGTTATGCGAGTGTCTTTAATCTAGCCTGGTACGCGCTGAAACCACTACCGCTGGGACACGCCCGCCCGGAAAATGCCCCGACCATTGAAAATGGCATTTATTTTGGTAATTACCAGGAAGGCAAACCCGGTGTGCAACCGGAACGGTTGGGGCCGTATTGCACCACGCTCAATCCCGGTTACGATCCCGACCTGCCAATGTATGAACCCTGGCCGATGTATGACGCGATCAAGTCGGCGTTCGCTTCCGGCGGACCTTTGCCGTCACCTTATAAAGCGGAGGTTGCCTCTCCACCACAGAAACCGCTGCCGGTAATTAACAATCCCGCGCCCGTAGCCTTTATTGGGGAAACAAATGGCGTTCACTATCAAGGATTAAAGGCCGCTGGGGTGCAATTCAGTGCAAAGGGTTCTACCGGCTTTATCTATGCTGACCTGGCAGCGCTTTCCCCCCTGCAAAGATGGCGCTTGAAAAGAAAAATCAAAGCGCTCAAGAAAAGTGGCGGCACAATTTTCCTGTCTGGGTTGACCACTGCATCTACTGGCGTGCTGGAAATCCTGACCGGTGAAAAAATAGAAATCTACGCGCGGGAGGCGGCTTCGCTGGTGTTTGCGGGCGAGTACGCCAACACCGACCCATTGGTGGATCATTTCCGCCTGGGAGAACTATATTTTGCCGAAGATGATGACAATGTTATTCAACGCTTTGGGATTCGGTCTGAGAATCTGGATACAGCCGAAGCGCTCCTGAAATCATGTGGCTGCGATTGGCGGTTGTGGAATCATCAGCCAGAAACTTCGAAAACCGGAGCGCTCTACCGGAGTGAAAAAGAGCCGCCTGTTGCCAACTCCCTAATAAAACTCACTCTTGGCAAGGCCACGATTCTGCTGTCTACGATTGAAATGCGGGCCCACCAGACCCTCTCCGAACGTAACCGCAAACACTTATGGCACAAACTGATGAAAGCAACCGGCGCCCAGATCGCTGATAACTTCGGGAAAGATGCCCGTTTCAGCACCTATACCCCCGCCCAAGAAATACTTAAGAATCCACAGGCCACAGCCGTTGTCCGCAAATTCATTCCCATGGTCGGAATGTTGACTGATGAGATGATCGCGGAGATCAGTTCTTTCAATATCCGCGAACTGGCTAAAATGCATGGCAGGCTGCTGTTGTTGAGTAAGAAAAAACTGGAAAAAATCGACCTGGCCCTCAGTGAAATTCCCTTGGAAATGGAAAATTCTATAGGTACATCGGCTTTAGAAGGAGACCAAATCATCCGGGCTCTGGTAGCTGGTTTTTTTGTTGGGCACGATCCTGCGGAGCTGCTGAACGAAGATTTTTTGAGTGGAGAAAATAACATCGCACCCACACCAGGAGCCGAGGTCATCCACGGCGCTTTTTCAACCGCCTGGCAAGTTCAACACGCCGGACGGGATGGATTTCGGTTTGCCGAGATGGGTTTTGATGATCAAACAGATCCTTCCGCCTGCTATCTGAGTTTTCATCTCAACAGCCCCCGGGATTTGGAAAATTTGCTGATTGAACCCAATGTACCCCAACTCTATCTAAACCTGGAAACCACCAGCTGTTTTAGGGCTTGGCTTAATGGCAAAGAAATCTACACCCACGATAAAGTTTCTTCTGAACCAGCCAAGGTCATAATTCCTCTGCTACTCGGAAAAGGAATTAACCACATCTTATTGAAAGTTGTGAATGTCGATACCAATTTTAAATTGAAAGCATACCTTTCCTCTACGCATGAGGATTTTATCGGTAAACTTGAGAGTACGCTTTAGCAGTTAAGAACTTTAAGGAGAAAGGCCAAATATTTTACGCAGAGGCCGCTGCGTTAACAATGGCGCAAAGACAAGGAGACGCAAAGATAGTTGGAAATATGAAATGGCCATGATTTACTTGGGCCTCATTTTTATTCAAAATAGCATTTTACTTTGCGTCTTTGCACTCTCCGTCTTTGCGTTTGGTTTGTTATGATCATAATAAAAGAGCGACCAATACTATTGCAGGCATACAGGAGATTTGAATGTCAGACCTAAAGGAATACTACAACCTAAAAAGAAAGATCTTGATCAATCTGGTCTCGGGGGGCGGAGCTTTAATAACGGTAATCGTCAGCAGTTCCTTCATGAAATTCTATACCGATATGGTTGGTTTGAGCCCCGCCGTTTACGGTGTGGTATTCCTGCTCTTCAGTATTTGGAACGGCATCAACGATCCCATCATCGGCTATTGGGCCGATAAAGTACCGTTCAAATCAGGCCGCGGTAAATATATTCCCCTGATCCGCTGGTCGATCCCACTGATCGGTGTTTCGGTGATCGCTTTATTGTTCGCCTCTCCCGGTTGGCCCGAAATGGTCATAGCCATATATCTCCTGATTCTGCTCGTGATCTATGAAGGTGCGCAAACCCTCCTGAATGTCAGTTTTGGGGCTTTTCGAGTCAATACGTTTTTGGGCACCGACGAACGCACCCAGGTCCAGGTGATCGCCAGCTATGTCAACCAGATCCCGGTGTTTGTCGGCGGCATGATCCCGGTTTGGTTCCTGACGGGTGAGTACAGCCGCATGACGGTGGTCGCCATCTTTTCCGGTGCGTTTCTGTTTGGTCTGCTGCTGATCGGGATTGGGGCTAAATTTATCCGCGAAGATGAAAATTTCTACAAAAACATGGAATTCACCCGCGGCCTAAAGGAATTATTTGAACTCTCCAAAGAGTTGTTCAAAGACAAGACCTTTGCCATTTTTATGGCTGCTTTTTTCTTCATACAGGCCGGTACCGGCAATTATTTCTCCGGTTATCTGTACTACATGGATAATGTTCTCGAAGTTTCGAGTTTGAAAGCCACCATCCCCGATATCCTGACCGGCGTGGGCCAGATGCTATTGTTCCCCTTCATCATTAAATGGGTCAAAAAATTTGGCGCTCGAGACACGCTGTGGCGGGGGATGTTGTTAGCCCTGGTTGGACATTTCGTCTTAACCTTGCCCATCAATTACTGGGTTGCGGCCGGAACCTATATCGTCATCCTGTTGGGCTACGGTTTTGGCTCAGCGATCAACGGTCCGATTGGCGGGTTACTCGTCGATCACATCGAACTCCAAACTGGCAAGCGGCAACCCGGTGTCGTCGCCGGTATTATGGCCGTCATCCTGATCCCGGCGACCAGTTTGCAGCCTCTAATTTTGAGCACTTTGCTCAGTATGTCGGGATATGTCGGCGAGACCAAGCATCAGACCGCTGAAGTGGTGCAAGCCATCCGCTACGGCACCGGTCTGATCCCCGCGGCGATCATGGTCATTGGCATCTTTTTGTTAACCAAGTTGCCAATCGATCATAACCGCGAGTTGGAAATTCAGGCCGAGATTGAAGCGATACACGGGCAGAAAAAAGAAGATGCCAACTAAATAAAATTACCGAAAACATGCATCGGCTAGCAGAAATTTGTACTCATTTTTAACCGCAGAGACGCAAAGAACGCTGAGAAATAAAGAAACTCTGCGCTCTCAGCGTCTCTGCGGTGTGTGCATAGGCCTTAATTTATAATGAAAACTTTACACGTCATCTCACACACTCACTGGGACCGCGAATGGTACCTGACCTTTCAGCAGTTTCGGCTCAAACTCGTCCATCTCGTTGATAAATTGTTAGAAATCTTGGACGAAGATCCTGATTTTAAATATTTCATGCTCGATGGGCAGACCATCGTTCTGGAAGATTATTTGCAAATCCGGCCAGAAATGGAAGCGGTTTTACGGGAATACATCCAGTCTGGACGGATTTTGATCGGCCCCTGGCACATCCTGCCCGACATGTTTTTGGTCAGCCCCGAGGCCCATATCCGGAATTTGTTGTTGGGTGCCCGCACCGCCAGTCGTTTCGGCCCCCAGATGACCGTCGGCTACATCCCCGATCCCTTTGGTCATCCCGGCCAGGTGCCCCAAATTTTGAAAGGTTTTGGCCTTGAAGCCGCGGCGCTCTGGCGGGGTCTCAGCGACGAACCCCCGGAATTGTGGTGGGAATCCCCCGATGGCTCCCGCATCTTCCTGGCCTATTTGCGGGATAGTTACAGCAATGGGGCTAATCTGCCGGTTTCAAATCCTGAGGCCTTTGCTGAACAAATCGCCCTCGCAGGAGAATCACTTGCCGCCCACTCTGTGGTTGACGACCATCTCATCATGCTGGGCACCGACCATATGGAGCCCTCCCCACATACGGCCCGTTCGATTGCGCATGCCAATAAGAATTTGCCAGATACCACCGTCATCCATTCGACCTTGCCCGACCATCTGCAGCAGATCAGCACCCAAATCCAAAATCTGGAATCTCCTATCCCCACCATTCAGGGCGAATTACGGGCCTGCGACCGGATGCATTTGCTGCCCGGCGTGCTCTCCACCCGGATGTGGATCAAGCAGCGCAACCACTACAGCCAAACCCTGCTCGAAAAATGGGCCGAACCATTCAGAGTCTTCGCTGGACGATTTATTGCCGATAAATCGGCTCAAACCAAATGGGCCGACCGCACCCCCGCCGAAATTGCCTCCAATCGGGTGCGGAATGTGGCCCCCCTCATCCGTCAGGCCTGGCGTTTGGTGATGGAAAATCACCCTCACGACTCGATCTGCGGCTGCTCCATCGATCAGGTCCATGACGAGATGAAACCCCGTTTCGATCAGGCTGATCAGATTGGAGATGAAATCACCCAACAATCCTTGCAAGCCATTTCTCTGGCCGTCGATACGCATACAGAGGAAGCTTTCTCTGCCATTGTGATCTTCAATCCCCATGGGCATCCCCGGCGTGATTTGGTTGAAATCGAGTTGAACATCCCCGAAGATATCGCGGCCTTTGAACTAGTGGATGCCGACCTAAATGTTATTCCTCATGAATTTTTGGGGTCTAGCAATGAAGCCCTCGCCAATCTGCTGCTGCCGAAGAGTAGCCTGCGCGATACGATTGGTGCTATCAATGAAGGTTGGGTCGCCGGGATGGCCCTCACCCGCGTCATAGTTTCTCGGCAGGGATCAACGGTGACGATTGACTCCGTTTTGGACGAAAACGGCCAACCCAATATCTCCGAATGGCGGCAGGCTGAGGCTGACATTGCCAAATACGAATCTGATCCCGGCGTGACTCATTTCCAGGTGATCGCCCATACCCCCCAGGCCTCGAAAATCCGCTTTGTCGGCCCCGAGATTCCGATGTTGGGCTGGCAGACCGTGTGGGTGCGAGCCCTGGATGTTCCCGCCTCGACCCCTGTGGCGGAAGTCAACCCATTGCTAAAACCATTCCTTCCCTTGGCTTTGCGAATGGCGCAATCGAAGTTGGGTGAAAAAATCATCGCCCAACTAGAAGCTGGTGATGAAGCCAAGCCACCCTTTATCATCGCCAACAAATATTTCCAGGTGGAAGCCAGTCAAACCGATGGCACCCTGACCGTAATGGACAAACAAACCAACACGGTTTACGCTGGTCTTAATCGCTTTGTCGATGGCGGGGATGCTGGGGATGAATACAACTATTGCCCACCCCCCACCGATGCTTTCGTCGATCCCAAAGTTGTCGCTCTCAAAGTTTACCGAGATCGGTTAGTTCCCACACTCGAAATTGAGTATGCCCTGAAAGTTCCAACCGAATTATCAACGGGTCGAAAGACCCGCTCGCAGAAAATCATCACGATACCCATTCTGAGCCGTATAACTTTGATTCCCGGTGTCCCGCGCATCGACATTCACACTGAAATTGACAATCAGGCCAAAGATCATCGCCTGCGAGTCCATTTCCCCGCGCCATTCGCTGTTGAGCTGGCCGATTATGACAGCCATTACGAAGTGGTGCGCCGTCCAATCGATGTCCCAGAAAAAGGTGCTGATTGGGTCGAAGACCCTCGCCCCGAAGTGCCCCAACGGGCCTTCACAGATATTTCTAACGGCGAAATTGGGTTGATGCTCGCCAATCGCGGCTTACCCGAAGTCGAAGTGATCAAAAAGGATTCCGAGAACAACTTAGAAATCGCTCTGACGCTCCTCCGCAGCGTCGGCTGGCTCTCGCGGGATGATATGTCCGTGCGGGAGGGGCATGCAGGTCCGGCATCTGAAACTCCCGGCGGACAGGTACTCGGTAAGTGGGGTTATGATTACGCGCTTATTCCCCATGCAGGTGATTGGAAGTCTGCCTATCAACACGCCTACTCATTTGAGACGCCTTTACGGGCCATTGAAACTGAACTTCATGCTGGCGAAATCCCGTCTAGTGGATCGTTTATTAAACATACCCCGGCAGATTTCGTCATCAGTGCTGTCAAGGAAACGGAAGATGGGGCTGAGATAATTGTGCGCGGCTATAATATTTCGCCTGAACCTATTCAAATGAGCATGGAAACAATGCAAAAGTTCAGCCATCTGGCACAAGTCAACCTGGCAGAAGAGAAAATTCAAGACTTAAACTTGGACGAGAATGGCAGAATTAATCTAACCGTTAATGGCCACCAGATTGTAACGGTTAGGTTTACACCCTGAGAGTCACGGAGATCTACTCAAATGACCATCATCATCAGATCATTCTTGATAAAAGATCGCGCAGCAGTTTTGCGTTCAACCAAACGGTTATCGGAATTTGATATGCCAGAGTGGCGACGGGCGGAAAAAATCGATCAGACCAATGAAGTGATGGTCCAAAATACGATCGAAGAATCTGAGCCAGAAAATGAAATTTATGTTGCCGAGGATGAATCTTCTACCAATGTCGTTGGATATGTTCGGCTACAGATTCAATCCGATTACTTTAGCGGCGAAAAACATGGGTATGTTGCCAATATTGCCGTTGATCAGTCGTTTGAAGGGCAGGGAATTGGTCAGATGTTGTTGGAATTCGCTGAAAGCTGGACCCAGGAGAAAGGATACGACCTCATTAAGCTGCACGTATTCGCTGAAAATAAACATGCTCGGAAAGTATATGAGAAATTCGGTTATCAGCCCAGTATCATTCAGTATGTCAAAGTCATTGGAGTTCCTTAAAATCGGATAGATTAAATTTCTGGGTGGTGAAAGTTCTCCGGAAACGCCGGATAGGTCCCAATGCTAAGGGCAGTATTGTTCAAAGTTTCCGGAGAACTGGTTCTGCTACCTAATTTCTCACAGAGCCAGTTATCTTATAAGAGTAGATCAAAAATGAATCAAAATACTAAAGTTGACATGACTTTCAGGCTTGAATTATTCGTCGGGTAGCAGAACATAATAGTGTGGTTAGTTACACCACTGTTGAATAAGAGCTAAA
>CAYVQU010000058.1:0-28928 GCA_964453155.1 uncultured Anaerolineales bacterium
GCTTGGGGTTGGTGTGTGATTTTGTTTCACCCCCGAATCATTGAAAAGATACATGAATTGTTTGAAATGGTGGTAAGTTTTAGCGCGAATTCGGCGAATGGACGAATAGCGCGAATATAAAAAAAGAAAATTTGCGTCATTCGCTCATTCGCAATTATTCGCGATAAAACTCCCCGACTATATATAAAACTTCTCTTTATCAACTTCTTCCCGCAAAACGCGCAATTCCTCCGCAGTTGGGGGTGGGTTTTCTGTGACATTCTCGGGGATCAGAAGTTCGAAGCTGGTATTGTCTACTACCTCCTCAACCGATATCCCCGGTTGGGTTTGAAGCAGCATCATCCGCTTAGATTCAGGGTGGTAGCCCATCACAGCCAGGTTGCTAACGACCCGGTATGGACCAGTCCCTGGAGGCAGTCCAGCGGCTTCGCGGGCACCCGGGCCGGAAAGATACCCAGGTGTGGTTACGAAGTCAACCTGTTCGACAAAACGGCGTTTATCATGGCGCATGACCGCGATCGTCCGCCAGCAATGGGAGCCGACGTCGTTGCCGCCCCCGCTGCCAGGCAGGCGCACTTTTGGAGACTCATAATCGCCGATCACGGTCGAATTCAGATTGCCGTAGGGATCGATTTGGGCGCCGCCTAAAAATCCATATTCGATGAAGCCGCGTTGGGCGGTTTCGACAATGTCACAAATCCCGGAGGCGGCCAGGGCTTTGTGGAAAGTCAGTTGCCCGCCAACTGCTAAGGGGAGTTCCTCCAAAATCGCGCCGGTCCCCCCAAATTCAAACACGCTGACCAAATTGGGCGCGTGCATTTTTTGCGCCAAGGCTCCGGCCAGCATTGGGATCCCAGTCCCAATAAAAACAGTTGCATCATCCGCCATCATCCGGGAGGCGGTGCAAATGAGAAGTTCAGAAGGGTTGTAGGTGTTTTCGTCCATCTTTGCTCCTGATGAACGTGATGCGTGAAACTCTCTCGCATCACGGAACAAGCTGTTTTAATTCCTGCAATTTATCTTGTCCAATGAGGTCCAAATACCCCTGATGATCTGCTACGTTAAAAATGTATTTTTCCAGGTAGGCCTGGGCTCCCTCTTCTGTTTTGGCATTTTGGGTCCATTCTCGAAGTTGGGCCTCATCACGGACGTATTCGTAACACATCTCGCCGGGATGGGAGCCAAAGGGCGCATGGACCACCGCGTCGACCAAGTAATAGGGAATGATGGTGCGATCGGGTTGGCTGCGAATGACCTCGGTATCCACAACTTCCTCCGCAGAAATGACCAAATTCTTCGACGCCCGTGCCATTTCGGCGGCGAACCCGCTGATCCCGTCGATTTGGGCGTTCCCATATTTGTCAGCCCGATGGACATGGATCAAACCAACATCTAGGATTAGCGCCGGAAGCAGACAAATCGGGTCGCCAGTAAAGGGACATTCCACCACCTTGGCCGCGCTGTATTTGAGGGTATCAGTCCCCAACATCGAACGCACCGGGATAAACGGCACCCCCATCGCCGCGGCTTTGAAGCGCCAGGCGATCCCAGCGTTGCTCCAATCGATGCATTTGACCCGGCCGCTCTCCACTTCCCGTCGGAGTGGGGCCGATATACCGTACACTTCCAGCCCGATATAGGTGTGATCCAGGGCACTGACCGCGCCACCCGCGAGCAAAATATCGAGTTCAAAAACCCCTTGTCCAGCGACTCGTAAATTTTTCTTCCCCTGCCGCACAATTTCATTCGCCAACGACATTGGACAACGTACTGAGCCATATAATTCGGTGCCGATATAATCGCCATCATGGATGAACTGGGCCACCGCTTCGGCCTCCGTCATCCTTTTATCCACCAAACCCTTGGGTTTGCCTCGGTTATGTTCCCGTAACGCGTTCACATCGGGCGGCTGCAACATTTCACCGCTTCCGGATTCCAATACTTTCATACGAGCCTCCTACACCATAGTATGAAATTTTCATTGAAGCAAAATAACCGCTGAGAGCACAGAGATCACTGAGAATAAATTCAAAACTTCGCGTCCTCAGCGTGCTCTGCGGTAAAAACCTACGGATAAACTTTGCGCCTTCGCGTCTTTGCGTTAAAAATAAAAGGTGACATCGCTGCCACCTTGAACTTCTTAGGGATAAAGAAAATCCACAAACATCCCATTCGCCAAATAAGCCAGCCCCCCACCATCAAACCTGATCTTTACGAGTGATGTCTGGCTCCAGTCCTCGCCGCGAATTTCGACCAGCAGCGTTTCTCCATCCAACCAGCCGACCGGCTGCGCCCAATTGGCATTCGGATCGGCCGTGACACTGGCAAAAGTTGCCGCCGGGAAATCGGCCAGAATGGAGCCAGTGTTAACCTCCGCAATCCGCACTCTGGACTGGAAATTCGGTACCTCCGCCATCAGCCAGCCGGAACCTTCCATCCAGGCGACATAGCGGTTATCGGGTGAGAAAACGGCATATCCAGCACCGCGGTCGCTGCCGGGCGCCAGGTCGATGGGTAGCCCCAGACCGCCTTGCAGCGTGTAAAGTGTCACTCGCGTATTCGGGTCTGAGACCGAATTATTTTCTTCGGTGTAGGCGACAATTGAATTATCTGGTGACAGCCCCATGGGAATGAAATCCTCGGTCAGGTGGAGAATTTCTTCAAGATGTTCCATGTTCAATTGGAACAAACCGGAAACCGGTGGGAAAACGATATCACCGCCGATGCCCCATGGCATCAGGGTATAAAAAACCGAATAAGGTTCGTTATTTTCAGCCGCTATGGCTAGTGGGAATAAGGCCCGACCATTCGGATCGGTCCGCTCCCAGAACCAGGAAGCGCCGCCCCCATATGCTGTCCGTATATAGAGATAACTGGACAGCGCGTCCCCCCAAGTCACCGTGGCATAGACAATAGCAAACTGCCCCGGCGCGCCCTGTAAATAGGTGGCTTCTGGCCCCGGAAACAGCGTACTCACCTGACCATTGAGGGTTTGTTTGATATCGCCCAGATTATCGAAGGTGTGGAAAATCACCGGGACTTCCGCCGGATTCCCAGTAAAACCACCCGCAATGTGGAAATATTCTCCCGGCCCACTGCTACTGCCCGGTGTTTGGACCACCCCTTGAGGGGTGCCATTCAAATCGAAAAATGTCACCGCCGATCCATCGGGAAACGCGGTCACAAAACCGACTGGAAAAAATGGTGCTGGTCCAATTGGTTGGGCGGGTTGGGGTTCTGTCGTGGCAGTCGGGGGTGGGGACGGGGGTTCAAGCGTGAAGGTCGCAGTGGGCTGTGTCTCCGGCTCAATCATCGGTGGGAGCGGTGAAGTAGGCGTACTGGTTGGGCTAGTAAGAATTTGCCCCGGCAGATTGCACCCCAAACTGACAACCACGAGCAAAATCACAATCGAAAAGTTGCGATGACGGTTCATAGCAGCCCTCCACGGCAATAGATTGGTCTATTTCCATTGTATCATGTCAAAAAACTAGCGGATTTCAATCACAGCACTTTGCACAAACTCGACTTGAATTCGATAGCGGCCTTCTCCGATATGTCTCCATGATTTTTCTTTTTCATTGAGAAAGACCCTTTCAGGCGCGGCCGGTAAATACAGATCAATCTCACCCACAGCTTTCCCCGGTCTAGCCAGTTTAAAGCGGACTCCGTTTGTGGGGGATACCTGCCATTCAGATATCTCCAACCCCTGAGAGATGTGCAAGTCCCCGCCCAAATACAACGGTTCCAGCCTCCCCGCGTCGTCGGGTGGACTGAGGGGGGTCAAAGCCAACAACTTCACCCCATGCGCCGGAACATTTATTAAATCCAACCTACCATCTGATATCCGTCCCGACTTCCTCGTCCAAAACTCACGCCAGAAATATTCCCCATCAGGTAAATCAAATTTGCCCAAGTCCAACGAAATATCCCGCAATGCACCATCCCAATTGAACACCGCGACTAAATGCCACTGCCCAGTCTCATTTTCTAAATCCAAACGTAAAAACTGGGGGGTATTCGCATCGAACCAATCCAAAACTCGCGGCGTTTTCCCGATCAACGGGATCAGTTGACTCGCAATCTGCAGTCGTTCCGCCGGGAGTTGGGGCAAATCATCTGAGAGCAGCAAAGCTCCACCGGTTATAGCGATCGCCGTCGCCAGCGATTGAACTTCTGCCAGACTCAAGTCCGAATCTGGCCGGATCATCAAACAATCCGGATCATTCACCCACCAGCGGTTGTGGAACGCCGCCCGAGTCAGTGTGTTTTGGAGCGCATTGCGCGTTCCAGGCATATTGGGTTCATCTGCGAACACCGCTTTGATTCCGGCGAAATGCGGTGCCCAACTTGGATCAACATCGGCCCCAATCCGCAGCGCCTCGAAAATCCCAATCGACGGTCCCAGCGGTACGCCGCAACCTAACAGGGTAACCTCCGCCCCCACGGCCTCCCGAATGGCCTCCAATCCCATCCGTAACACCTGCGCCCGCGTTTTCGTTCGATCCCGATACCACCCGGTCTTGACCACGGCCGCATACAAAAAATCGAGTTTCAGATAGGGATAGCCCCACTCCTGGGCCGCAGTCCGCACGGTTTTTTGGACATAATCTAGGGCCTCCGGAACAGTGAGATCAAGCGCTTTGTTGAAATTACTCCACACAAACCCCGTATTAACCATCAGCCCCCAGCGATTACGCAGCAGCCACTGCCGTTTTTTCGCCAATTTCGACCGCGAATGGACGATAAATGGTGCCAACCACAACCCCGGCGTGAATCCTTTGGCCTTGATCTCATCCGTCAGGGGCGCCACGCCATTCGGAAATCCAGGATCAAAATCAAACCAATCCCCAATCTGGGCTTCAAACCCATCATCAATTTGGAATAAATCGAGCGGCACTGCATCCTTCATCGCCGCGGCCGATTCCAGATTGGTGCGCATCTTGGTTTCATCAATATCTTGGAAAAAGTGATACCACGAACACCAGCCGACGGAAGACTGATGCCTGGAGACTGATGACTTAATTCCATTTTCTCGCGCTACCGCCGCCAAAAACGGCTCCAGCGGTTCCTCCGCGTCAATATCTACAAACTGAATCACCGCCCAATCCGTCACCATCTGGCTGCCAGGTTCCAGGTGCGTTTGGTCGCCATCAGCCCAGAGGGCCAACGCCGGGTAGAGCGGATCGGCGATATGGGTTTCGACGATTCCGAAATGTTGTTTTTGGGAGAGAAATCCGGCTAGGATACCAGTACGATGTTCAGTATCCCCTAGGATACCGAACATATCACTGATGAAGTTTCCTGGTTCTCGTTTCGGTGATTTTCCGCGCGCATACCACATCGGTTCTGCCAAGAAATCCAATCGGGTGCCGCGATACACATCTTCAGGCCCGTAGGTTCCGGTATGCGACCAGGATTGCCAGCCATTGGAGAAAAACCGGAGCGCACCCGGTTCTGGATTGGGCCGTACGGAGCCATAACCTACCGGTTTGGGGTTGTAAATCGTAGTGATCGGGCCGGGGGCGGGAAGGAAACGTTTTTTAGGGAAGAATCCAGCTCGCAGCAGCTCAATTTTGTCAATCGCGACCGGTTTTACTCCTTCGTTCTCCAGGATGATGCGCCACAAAAATAGAGGCTGATCATTTGAAAGCGCAAATTCTAATCGATAGCGAATCCCATTGACATCTGGTCCCATCTCAACGTTGATCTGACACAATTTGCCATGAACCGAATCAATCTCAACCGGTTCCGATATTCTGGGGCGCACCCATTTCTCAATAAAACTGAACTTTCGTTTCCCGGTTCGGAACATCGCCGCTAGGCCCACCTGATAGCTGACTCGCATCCAGGCGTCATCAATGGAGGGACTGTTGATATCCGTTCCGTGTAGCGACCAAGTTCCCTTTTCAGGGGTAAGGGTGAGATGGAAATAGGGCGATGAAATTTGTGTCATGGAGACTCCCAAAACGACGATACCCCGCTGTATGCAGCGGGGTATCGTTCAACGGAAAAAGCTAATTCTCTTTAGATACCCATCACTGCATGAAGCGGTTACATGTTTTTCGCAAGTAGTGCGCTAGCTTTTTCCGCAAAAATCATGCGATGTACGTATTGTACATCGCATCGAGGGGATGAGCGAGGGATGAATAAATGCTATTTCTTGACTAAACTCACAATCCAGAGCAGTAATAATGCCCCAATAACGGCAGTTACCAGCGAACCGATCAGACCGCCAAAACTCAGCCCAACCAATCCAAGCACCCAGCCGCCCAACAGCGCGCCGATCACACCGACGATGATATTACCAATCAGACCAAAACCATCCCCCTTGAAAATTTTCCCGGCCAGCCAACCAGCCACCGCACCGATCACAATGAAAAGAATAAAATCCATGAGTTTCTCCTTTGGGTATTTATATAAATTCTTGAGATAATCTCGCTCAATTGATAAAACCCCGGATGTGACTCTAAGTTCTGCTATTCTTTAGTTAGTACGCTCTCCATTCTTTTGACGGGTTCCTTTTGGTAGTATTTTTCTTTCCATACTTCATAATCCCAATTTTTGAAAAATCGAGTGGCAGCCTCTTGGCCAGATTGGTACAAGGCTTCGCTTTTCTCGCGCGAAATATCAAATTCGGTGGTGCCTACCCCCAATGTCTTAATGGGGATCGTCCGGGCAAAATTATGATCTTTGATGTAACGGGCATCATGCGCTTCCATCATGGTCGAAAATAAGGCTGAAAACAGACTGATGGGTCCTGTAATTTCATTAGGTTTACCTTCGCCGGGTTCGACAAGTTTGTACCCCAAAGTGGGATGGGGGTTTTTGATGGTGGGATCATCAAAAATGCCGACGGGATAATTGCTTAATACCCCGCCATCCACAATAAACCCCATTTTACCGGTAGCCGCATCTTGTAATTGCAATGGTTCGAAGAAAAATGGGATGCTCATGCTCATCCTAACGGCCCGGGCTACGCCCAATGAATCCGGCAAGATCCCATACCGGGAAATATCTCCCGGCAGGATGAGAATTTCGCCGCGCGAACAATCGGTAGCGACCACCTGAAGTTTGTAACGTAGTTTGGGGTTATCGTGATGTTCTGTGTTGATCAGATCCCCAAAAGTATTGATCCCCTTGGCATTGAGTAACTCATTAAGCCAATTTTCAAAGAAATCCCCTTCGAATAAGCCTTTTTCAAATCCCAAACTGGCTAAGGGACCTACTACGGGAATCTTATCGAGAAAATCTTTATCTTTGAAATCTTCGTAATCTAAGGCATCGAGAATATTTTTGAGTTCAGCACCCGAATATCCAGCCGCGATCAATGCCGAAATAATGGATCCCGCCGAAGTTCCGGCCACATTCCCGAATTGATAACCGTGTTCTTCGGTGATGGCAACCGCGCCAACCAGGCCAATCCCTTTGACGCCGCCGCCCTCAAAAACAGCATTGATAATTTGTTTTTCAGACATAAATTCCATCCTTTTTTAGTTTACCCACCCAAATAGGATACATTATATCCGAATTAATTACAACCCCCCAAAAAGTAACGCCCGCAGATTGAATTTCTGCGGGCGTTGTAAATACAAAGTGTATTTATGGGTTTAGAAAAGTTGCAATACGGCTTTACTAGCCCATTGGAACAAAGGTACTGCGAAAATGCTCAAAGCAATCGTCCCGACCGCGGTCAAGCCAGTGGTCAACTTCAACCAACCATCACCACTGATTTCGGGTTCACCCTCTTGCATATACATGATGACCAAAACCCGCAGGTAGTAGTAGGCTGAGATCAACGAAGTCAGTACCCCGATGATTGCCAGCCAGACAAACCCAGCATCCAAAACGGTGCGGAAGATGAAGAATTTCCCGACAAACCCGAGGGTGGGGGGCACCCCGGTAAAGGAGAGCATAAAAATCATCATCGCCAGGGCCATCCCGGGGTATTTTTTCCCAAGTCCGGCGTAATCTGATAACTCCAGGCCTTTGCCCTCTGCTTTCTCTAAAGCAATTACTACGCTCCAAGCCCCGAAGTTTGTCACGGCGTAGGAGAGCAGGTAGAACAACGCTGAAGCAGCTGCATCGGCAGCCACGGCCTTATTCCCAAAAGTGACCATCGCCATCATGATGTACCCGGCATGGGCGATGCTGGAGTAGGCTAACATGCGTTTGATATTACTTTGGGAGATGGCAACGATATTCCCGACGATCATCGTCAGGGCGGCCAGCACCCACAAAATGGGGGTCAAATCAAGTTCCAGGGCGGGGAAGGCCAGGATGAAGACCCGTAGCAGGGCCGCAAATCCGGCCGCTTTAGCTCCGGCGGCCATGAAGGCCGTCACGGCAGTGGGGGCTCCCTGATAGACGTCGGGTGTCCACATTTGGAAGGGGACTGCGGCCACTTTGAAGCCCAGGCCGATCAAAATCAGTGCAGCACCGAAGGTCATCAAGGCGAAGTCGGCTGATCCGGCCGAAACTGCCGCGACAATGCCGTTCAGGGCAGTCGTGCCAGTAGCGCCGAAGACCAGGGCCACACCGTAGACTACAAAGCCACCGGCGAAGGCGCCTAGTAAGAAATATTTGAGGGCAGCCTCTTCGGATTCTGCGTTTGGACGGGCAAACCCGGCCAAAACGTAGAGCGGAATGGAGAGCAGTTCAAGCGCCAGGAAAACTACAATCAGGTCGGCGGCCGCGGCCATGAGCATCATCCCGCTGATGGAGTACAGCATCAGGATGTAATACTCACCGCGGTCCAAATTCATCCGGCGGTTGTAGTCGTAGGCCAAGGCCAAACCCGCGATCCCACTGACCAGGAACAGGGCATTCAGGAAGACGGTAAACCCGTCCACGGCAACCATGCCATTGAAGCCGGAGATCGGCTTGCCACCCTGATTGAGGGCAAATCCCAGAGCCACCAGCAGCCCAATCATGGATAGGGTGAAGGTCAGGCGGGTTTTATTGGCGAAAACATCGATCAACAGCAAGACGCTGGCCCAACCGACCACGATCATAATCGGGAGAATGGAGAGGAAATCAGTACTTGTCATAAAGTCTCTCGCGAAATTGTAGGGGCGTAGCATGCTACGCCCCTACCGAAAATTAATGCATTGCCACCGCAGCCGCGGCGTTCACGGCTTCGACCAGTTTGTCGACGGCGGGGGCTATCAGGGCGAAGAAGGGTTTGGGGTACAGCCCAATCCAGAAGATGAAAATCAACAACGGCAACAGGGTGATGATCTCGCGGGCGTTCAGGTCGCGGATCGCGTGGCCTTGTTCTTTAACTTTGGCAACAATCGAACCTTCGGGGCCGAGGAACATTTTCTGGAACATGTAGAGCATATAGACGGCGGCCAGAATTACACCGATGGCCGATAGCCCAGCGTACCAGGGGGTGCCGATGGCGTCGGAGCCAAAAGCGCCTAACAGGATGGTGAACTCACCCACAAAGCCGTTTAGACCAGGCAAACCCATCGAGGACAGGGCCACAATTAAGCTGATGACCCCAAATACCGGGGTGATCTTCCATAAACCGCCGTACACCTCGAAATCTCGGGTGTGGGTTTGCTCGTAAATCATCCCGACCAAAAGGAATAAAGCGCCGGTGCTCAGACCGTGGTTAATCATCTGCAAAATCCCACCCTGAACACCTTGCGGGTTGATCGCAAAGAGACCCAGCATCACAAAACCGAGGTGGCTGACCGAGGAGTAGGCGACCAGTTTCTTGATATCCCGCTGCGCATAGGAAACCGCCGCACCGTAGATGATACCGATGGTCGCCAGCAGCGCCATCCAGGGGGCCGCTTTAACCGCCGCCGCCGGGAACAGGGGGATATTGAAGCGTACGAAACCGTAGGTCCCCATTTTCAGGAGAACACCAGCCAGGATGACCGAACCAGCGGTCGGGGCCTGAACGTGAGCGTCGGGGAGCCAGGAGTGTAAGGGCCACATCGGGACTTTGATGGCGAAGGCCGCCGCAAAGGCCAGAAAGAGCCACAACTGGATATTGGCCGGGATACCGCCCTTAGCAACCAGTTCCGGTACCGAGAAGGAGCCCTGGTAAATGCCCAGCCACAAAATTGCCAGCAGCATCAGCAGCGAACCGGCCATGGTGTACAAGAAGAACTTGACGGCCGCGTACATCCGCTGGGGACCGCCCCACACGCCGATCAGGAAATACATCGGCACCAGGGTGAATTCCCAGAAAATGTAGAACAGGAACAAATCTTGGGCCAGGAACACGCCCATCATGCCAACTTCCAGGAGCAGGAAGAAGATCATGAAGTCTTTGACCCGGTCTTCGATGGCCGTCCAGGTGGATAGGATCGAAATGGGGGTCAAGAAAGCGGTCAACATGACCAAGAGAATGCTCAACCCGTCGATACCCAGGGCGTAGTTGATGTTCCAACCCGCGACCTGGATCCAAGGGGCCTTGGTTTCCATGTGCAGCCCACCGGGGTTGGCCGCGTCGAATTCGACGAACCAGGTCAAGACGACCAGTGAGATGGCGAAAGTGACCAGCGAGGTAACCAGCGCAACCCAGCGATGGAGCGTTTTCTGTTCCGATTTTAGGAAAAAGAGCACCAGCACGCCCACCAGGGGGGTGAAAGTGACCAATGTAAGCGGATGAAAAAGTAAGTTCATATCCTGTTGCCTCCGTTCACTCGTGAACGTTATTTAACAATCAAATATCCAAGAATAACAACTACGCCAATAAATACCGATAACGCATAGTTGCGGACGAATCCAGTTTGCAGGCGGCGCAGGCTATTGGAGAGAGTCTTGGTGCCCTCTGCCAGACCGTTGGCGAAGCCATCGATAATACCCAAATCAATACTGACGGCCGTGAATTTGGTCAATTTCTTGAAATTCCCGGCGATGACTGTATCGTGGAACCAGTCGTGCCAAATGTCCCAGTCGATCAGTTCGGCTAAGATTTGGGAGATTTTCTGATAAGGAGTCAGGATGACGGCCCAATACAATTCGTCAACCCACCATTTATTTTCCATCCCAGTAAAGACCGGGCCCAACATCCGTTTGAGGGGGTCTTCCTGATCTTTGGAGAGCGGTTTCTGCCCGTAGAGTTTCCAGGCCAAACCGATGGCGACCAGGGCCAGCACCGTCGAGGAGATTGCCACGGTCAAATTAATGTATTCAGGGTAATGAATGTGCAGGTGATAATTCTCAAAGGTATGTTCGAGCCAATGGGTGAAGGTGTGGGGGCCATGAAGTTTCAGGCTACCCAACTTCAAACCGGGGATGTTGAGAAAACCACCCAAAACCGAAAGTCCAGCCAGGATCATCAGAGGAACTGTGATTACGAGGGGGCTTTCTTCGGCGTGTTCGGCGGCTTCGTGCCGGGGTTTTCCGAAGAAAACCATCCAAACCTGACGCCCCATGTAAAAAGCCGTGAAAAACGCGGCGATGGTCAATAAAATGTAAACCCAGACGGCAAAGCCATGGCCCTCAGTAATGCCTTGCAAAAAGGCATCGGCCAAAATTTCATCTTTCGACCAGAACCCGGCCAGCGGGAAAATCCCAGCCAGGGCGACGGAGCCGATCAAATACACCCAATAAGTGACGGGCATGGTCTTGCGCATCCCACCCATATTGCGCATATCACCGGGATCGAAGACTTCCTCGTCGTGGTGCCCATCACCGTGGTCATCGTCATGATGTCCGTGGGCGGCGTGATGGTGGCCGCGTTCGACCCCCAAAATGACCGAACCGGCTGAGAGGAACAAGAGTGCTTTGAAGAAGGCGTGAGTAACCAAGTGGAACATGCCAGCAAAGAAGGCACCCATGCCGACCGCGGCGACCATGAAACCGAGTTGGCTAATGGTCGAGTAGGCCAGGACTTTTTTGATGTCATATTGCCCGACGGCGATGGTCGCGGCAAATAAGGCTGTAGCAGCCCCAACCACGGACACTATGGCCTGCGCCCCCGGAACTGCCATATAAAGTGGCGCTGAGCGAGTAACCAGGTAAACACCGGCAGTGACCATTGTCGCGGCATGGATCAGGGCTGAGACCGGAGTCGGGCCAGCCATCGCGTCCGGCAGCCAGACATACAGCGGGATTTGGGCTGATTTGCCAGCCACACCAATCAACATAAAAAGCGTGATCGCCACGATGATGCCGGGCTGGTGTTCGGCGATGTGATGCACCTGCTCGAAAACCTGGTCAAATTGAACGGTTTTGAAGGTCCAAAACATGATGAAACCGGCGATTAAGAAGCCTAAGTCACCAACCCGGTTGGTGATGAAGGCTTTCTTGGCGGCCATGGCATTGTCTTCGCTGTCGCGGCCGAGGGTGTCCTTGTCGTACCAGAAACCAATCAGTAAGAACGAGCACAACCCGACGCCTTCCCAGCCGACGAAGAGCATCAAGTAATTGTCACCGCTGATCAAGATCATCATCGCGGCGATGAATAAGTTCAAAAAGACGAAAAAGCGGCGGAACCGGCCGGGATCACCCTTGAAACGCACATCCTCGTGCATATAACCGATGGCGTAAATATGGATCAGGGTGCCGACCCCCGCAACGACCATCATCATGGTGACTGAGAGGGTATCGACCCGGAAAGCCCAACGCAAGTTGAGTGTTCCGATTGTGATCCAATCGGCCAGGGGGACCGTCATCCCTTCGTGGTGGCTGGCCAGCGAGATGGCTTGCAGGACTGCGACCACAAAAGCCAGCCCGGAGGCCGAGGCCGCGACCGTGCCAATCCCCTTCTCACTGAAGCGGCTGCCAAAAATAATATTGATCATCAACCCGATTAGCGGGAAGAATACGATCCAGGGCACGAGAGCGAAAAATTCGGGCCCAGTTGTTGCGACTTCACTTAGGAGCATAGCATTCTCCAAATATGAGATTAGTGACTAGAGTGTCTCTAGCAGACTGTCTCTAATCTCCAATTACCCTTTCAAACTACTCAGCTGATCGACGTCGATGCTCTGTTTGGTGCGGAAGATGGCCACAATCAGGGCCAGCCCGACCGCAACTTCCGCGGCAGCCACCGTCATCACGAAGAAGACGAAAATTTGACCGCTGAGAGCCTCATGGACCCGGGCAAACGCCACAAAGGCCAGATTAGCGGCGTTGAGCATCAACTCAACCGACATAAAAATCAAGATCGCGTTGCGCCGGATGAGTACACCCAGCGCACCGATGGTGAATAAAATTGCGGATAATGCGATGTAATAAGATACTGGGAGCATCATTTTCTCCAACAATTACATATAAACGAGTTGCATACATCACCACAAAGGCACAAAGGGGCACAAAGAAAACTTTGTGTTTCTTCGTGTCTTTGTGGTGAAATTATATAAATTCGCTTGTTAAACTTTCTTGTCTTGACGAGTCAAGACAATCGCGCCGATCATGGCGACCAGGAGCAACACCGAGGTAACTTCAAACGGCAGGAGGTAATTCTGGAAAAGTTCCATCCCGATATTGAAAGGACTACCGAAATTGGTGTCGATGGCGGTGGTGGGAACCTGTTCCGCGGCTCGGAAGAAGAGCACGTAAACGGTCTCGACGGCCAGGATGATCCCCAAAACGATGGCGAAGGGTTTCTGCCAGGCCAAGGTCTCGGAGGCCCCGAGTTTCTCGGCCCCCAGGAGCATGATCACGAACAAGAAGAGCACCATGATCGCCCCGGCGTAAACGGCGACCTGGGTCACGGCGATGAAGCTGCCACCTAAAATCAGGTAGAAAATCGCCACGGTGGCAAAGTTCAAGATCAAATAAATCGCCGCGTAGACCGCGTTCTTGCTGAACAACATTCCCAACCCGGAGGCGACCGCGATCAGGGCGAGTACGATAAATGCGATAAGTTCAGGATTCATATTTCTTATCCAGTTTTCCTAGTTGTGTAAATTTCGGTATCGGTTTTGATTTAGCAGAATTATCAAACCCGAAATTTACTAGGCTGTGCGGAAA
This sequence comes from uncultured Anaerolineales bacterium, assembly GCA_964453155.1. Lineage (GTDB taxonomy): Bacteria > Chloroflexota > Anaerolineae > Anaerolineales > UBA11858 > CAYVQU01. The sequence continues at coordinate 13,942 of CAYVQU010000058.1, forward strand.
AATTTGATGATTTTAGTGTCAATCACAAACCGCACAGCACCTAGTCCTGCGGGTCTTCCATCACCGGCACTGAGCGGTCAAAGGAGCCCGGCTCAACTTGCTGGGGTGTTTCTTTGCCACCATCAGGGACGGGCAGGATCAATTTCTCTTTCGGGAAGATGGCCTCCGCGCGAGAGTTGTAGGTCATTTCGTAGGTGCTTTCAAGGGTGATCGCCTCGGTGGGGCAGGCATCCTCGCAAAATCCGCAGTAGATGCAGCGCAGCATGTTGATTTCGTAGATGCTGGCATAGCGTTCTCCGGGGGAATAGCGTTCTTCATCGGTGTTTTCGCTGGCTTCTACAAAGATGGCGTCGGCCGGACAGGCCGCGGCGCACAGGGAGCAGCCGATGCATTTTTCTAGACCATTTTCGTAGCGATTCAGGACGTGGCGACCCCGAAAGCGGGGGTGTTCGTGCCGTTTTTGGTCCGGGTATTGGACCGTGACCGGCTTCTCGAACATCGACTTGAAGGTGATCCACATTCCCTTCGCGATTTGGTGAACTCGAGCAAGTTCTGGAACCTGCATGTGATACTCCTTATTAGCTGGGAGTTGATAGCCGTTAGCAGTTAGTAATTAGCCGTTAGTATTCGCTCTCGGCTAACCGCTGTCAGCTATCCGCTTTCCTATCCAGCTAAGACAATAATTACGGCCGTAACAAATACGTTTAAAAGTGCCAGGGGCAGCAAAATCTTCCAGCCAAAGGCCATCAGACGGTCATAGCGGAAGCGGGGCAGGGTTGCCCGGATCCAGATGATCAGGAACAACACGGCGACGACTTTCCCCAGGAAATAGACCGGGCCTAAACCAGGCAGTGCGTCCACAAATGGGCCACTAAAACCGCCCAAGAACAGGGTCACCGCGATGGCCGCGATGGCAATCATTTTGATGTATTCGGCCATGAAGAACAGGGCGAATTTCATCCCCGAGTATTCGGAGTGATATCCGGCGACCAATTCTTGTTCGGCCTCGGGCATATCGAAGGGAGCCCGGTTGATTTCAGCCAATCCGGCGATAAAAAAGACGATAAAGGCCAAAAATTGGGGCAAAATGAACCACACGGTGGCTTGCTGCGCCCGTACGATGTCGATTAGGCTCATCGAACCGGCCATCATGATTGGGCCGATAAAGGAGAGACCCAGCGCGATTTCATAACTGATCATCTGCGCCGATGAGCGTAGACCGCCCAATAGGGCATATTTATTGTTCGAAGCCCACCCGGCGATCACAATCCCGTAAACGGCGATGGAGGCCACCGCAGTAAGGTACAGCACGCCGACGTTGACATCAGCCAGATAGAGCGGAATGGTGCGCCCAAACAGGGTCACACTTTCACCCCAAGGGATTACGGCCCAAATGACCAGGGCCGGGAAAACCGTGATGATGGGGGCCAGCACAAACATGACTTTGTCGGCCTTGGCGGGGATCAATTCTTCGTTGAAGATCAATTTGATCCCGTCCGCTACGGGTTGCAGTAACCCAAAGGGACCAGCCTTGTTCGGCCCAATACGGACCTGGATGCGGGCCAGCGCCCGGCGTTCAAATAATGTCAGATAGGCAAATCCACCCGCCCCAAACAGGAGCAAAAACACGGATTTGATGATCCATTCCCAAATTAAGGCAGCTTCCATAAGTACCTCTAACTAGGCCTTGGTGGCCTCAGCAATTCCAATTCGAATTTCGGTCGGCTCAGTCACCGGAATACCGCAACTGCGGGGCACCAGGGCAAATCCAGCCGGGATGTTTTCATCGACGACCACTACCGCGGTACCCGCGGTCCCATTTACACCGACATTGACAGTCATGCCGTCGGTGGCTTTCTGGGTATCCGCATCAGCAGGGTTCAATACGATAAATGGTTGAACCAAACGGGGGTGTAAAACTTCAGACGGGGTGACCATTGCGCCGTGATCCAGGAGCTTAGTGACGGGCACCGCTACCAGGTCCCCACTTGGTATTGCGGGGGCTTCAGTTCCCTGGGGAGCCGCGCCACCCGCAGGTGACAGCTGAACCCCGAGACCCTGTTGATTGGCGTACCCCGTCCCGCCGAAATATAGGTCCCCACGCCCGACGATGGGCCACTGTTCGGTGACTTCGGCCAGTTTTTGATAAGTCAGACCTTCGTAACCGGTGACACTGGCCGCAATCTGGGGGAAGACCACGGACGGGAAACGTCCCTTGAGTTCCACTCCGAGTTTCCCTCCGATCAGGGCCGCGATATCGAAATCGGCCTTCGAGACACCCTTTGGGCTGGCGACCGGGTAGAAGCGTTGCACCCGGCGTTCACCGGATGTGAATGTGCCTTCCCGTTCAGTCTGGGCCTGGGCGGGGAGAATGACATCCGCGTATTGGGTGGTGGCGGTTTCAAATAAATCCTGGACGATGGTCAGGGGTTCGGGTTGGTCAAATCGTTCGGCCAGCAGTTCCTTGATCGCGCCATCATCCCCCGCGGGGTCGGCGGCGACGAAATAAACAACTTTAGCGGCCTTGATGGCAGCTTTCAGATCGGTGATAGGGCGGAGACCGAGGTCCCAGGCTCCTTGCTCGTTGGCTTTACCCCAAACGGCGACCAAACCGTTGTTGGGTTGGCCAATTTTGTCGTGTTTGACTACCAAATTGGCACAGGCACTGGCGACTGCGGCAGAACCGTCAAGGGCTAAACCTTCGGAGCCGTAGAAGACGACCAGATTTTCGGTTTCACCCAAGTCAAGGCCCTGGATGGTGGCAACTTCTTCGCCGTAAGTGTAGCGAACCTTGTCGGTCGCATAGCGGTCGAGTTTGGTGGGGCGGGGGTTGACGACGATCAGGTTGGCGCCGCGTTCGGCCGCCGCCTTGACCCGCAGGTACCAGATCGGGGCTTCTTCTTCAAAATCGCTGGCGACGACCACAATGGTGTCACCCTGACCCAAATTGCCAAGGTTGGAGCCTTCGCTGAGACCAAATTTCGCCACTAAATCACCGCCGGCCATCTGGGTGTACAGACCAATCTGTCCGCCCAGGCCTTCGGTGAGAACTTTCAGGTTGTAGAGATCTTCATTTGGCAGCCGGCCACCCACAATGGTTAGCAGGCCATCTTCAATATTTTCCAAGCGGTGGGCGATGAAATTTAAGGCGTCTTCCCAAATATCGGTATCCCACTCCCCATCCCGGCAAACGACGGGTTCAGTCACCCGCTCGGGGCTGTCGGTGAAGTGATGGGCGAAGCGACCTTTGTCACAAATCCACAATTCGTTGACGTACTCATTCTGGCGGGGCATCACGCGTTTGATGGCGATATTTCCGCCCGATTTGGCCTCCCGTCGGGTGTTGACGGTCAGGTTACAGCCCACCGGGCAGTGCGAACAAACCGAGGCCGCGCTGTTGAGTTCCCAGGGACGGGCTCCATGGCGGAAATCGGTTGTGGTCAGGGCGCCAACGGGGCAAATATCGGTGGTGTTACCCGACCAGTAGGAGTCAAAACCAGGATCGGAGTAAGTCACGATGTCGGTGCGGCGGCCGCGTTCGTAAAAACCGAGGACGGCATCCCCGGCCACATCCCGTTGGAAGCGGATACAGCGGGCGCATTGAATGCAGCGCTCGCGATCCAGGAAAATTAAATCGCCCAGAGGGACGTTTTTATCAGCGGGTTGTTTTTCGTCGAAGACGAAGCGGCTCTCGCTGGGGCCGTGGGCCATGGTCAGGTTCTGGAGGGGGCACTCGCCGCCCTTGTCGCAGACCGGGCAATCCAGGGGGTGGGAGGTCAAGGTCAGTTCGACGATGTCTTTACGAGCCTCTTTGACCTTGTCACTCATCCCGACCACCACCATGCCCTCTGAAACGGGGACGGTGCAGGCGGTCTCGAGCTTCCAACCGAACTGGATTTTGGGCGAACCATTCTCTTCCAGGACGGGTTCGCGGGTTTCCCGGTCGAATACCGGACGGCCGACATCAACCAGACACATCCGGCACATTCCCACCGGCTCCATCTTGGGATGGTAGCAGAACACAGGGATGTCGATGCCGATCTTTTTGGCGGCGTTAACGATCAGAGTGCCCTCTGGCACGGAGACCGTTTGGCCGTCGATAGTTAGTGTTACTTGTTTCGTCATAGAAACTCCACGAAATTCGTGTTGTCAATTATGGTAGGGGCGCAATATATTGCGCCCCTACGCGAAAATTATTTATTTACTGCAGCTTCAAAATCATCCGGGAAGCGCTCAATGCTGGTCATCACGGCCTGGATGGAGAATTCACCCAGGGCGCAGAGACATTTGTTTTGAATCTGCTTGGCGACGCTGTCCAGGAGCTGGACGTCGTTGGTGGTGCCTTCACCGGTGTGGATGCGTTCGGTCAGGTGCTGCATCCAGTAGTTGCCATCGCGGCAGGGGGTGCATTTGCCGCAGGATTCGTGTTTGAAGAAGTGGATGGTTTTGTTGATGACCCAATCCATGTCGAACGAGTCGTCAATGATAATGACGGAAGCGGAGCCGAGGTCGGCATTCAATGTGCGGACGGAAGCGTAGTCCATGGGGGTGTCCAGGGCTTCGTCTGTCGCGGGGATCACTGATGATGACGCCCCCGCGGGCATGATGGCTTTGATCGTGTTGCCGTTGGCGATCCCGCCGCCGTGTTCGAAGATCAACTCACGGAAGGTGGTCCCGAAGGGGAGTTCGTAGTTCCCCGGTTTTTCCACGCAGCCCGACAAGGAGAAAATTTTAACCCCGGCGGTGTCCTCTGTGCCCAGCGCTTTGTACCAATCGGCCCCGTTCGTAATGATCGGTGGGACGTTGGTGAAGGTCTCAACATTGTTGACGACGGTCGGTTTGCCGTACAGTCCGTAGGAGGGCGGGAAGGGGGGGCGCAAGCGCGGTTGGCCGCGTTTCCCTTCGAGTGATTCCAAAAGGGCGGTTTCTTCACCGCAGATGTAGGCCCCGGCCCCCAGGTGGGTATAAATCTTCAGGGTGTAATCCGTCCCGAAGAGATTCTCACCTAAGATGCCCGCAGCTTCGGCTTCGGCGATCTTTTCATCTAAAAAGTGGGCCACATCCCAAAATTCGCCGCGCAGGTAAATGTAGGCGGCGTTAGCCCCGACTGCAAAACACGAAATCGCCAACCCTTCCAAAAATTGGTGAGGGTTGCTTTCCATGATTTCGCGGTCTTTGAAGGTGCCGGGCTCGGATTCGTCGGCGTTGGCTACGACGTAATGGGGCCAATTGTCCTTGTCCATGAAAGACCACTTCAAACCAGTGGGGAATCCGGCCCCACCACGGCCCCTCAGTCCGGAGTTTTTGACCACGTCCGTGACTTCGGTCGGTTGCAATGCGGTGATGACCTGCTTGAAGGCATCGTAACCGCCATTTTCTTGATAAACGTTAATATCAGTAATATTGGGGATATCCCGGTGACGAAGGAGAATGTGTTCGGTCATTAGTCGGTCTCCTTCTTCCAGCCGTCGATGAGTTCCAGGGTGCCGTCTACCGTCATGTTTTCATGATAGTGGATGCCGGAACTGGATTGGGATTGGAACATCGGGGCTTTATCGCAGGCCGCCAGGCACATCACCGGTTCGACAGAGATCATACCATCGGGGGTGGTTTCGCCGGGCTGGATGCCCAGGGCCTCGCACAGGTCGGCCAGGAATTTGTCGGCGCCCCGCAAGGCACAAGGGAGGTCGGTGCAGACTTGTAAGCGAATCTGACCTTCAGGTTTGTCGTGATACAGGGTGTAAAACCCGATGATCGCGGCGACTTCGGTCCGAGAAACGCCGACCAACTCGGCGATATCATCCATGGCGTGGTTATCCACAAATCCGGGTTCGCGTTGGGCCAGATAGAGCAAGGGCATCACCGCCGACCGTTTTTGTTCGGGGGGATATTTCGCAAAAATCTGTTCGATTTCGTCAGCGTACTGTTCTTGTAATTTATTCATTATCGGTCTGCATCTCCCAAAACAATATCAATGCTGCCGATGATGGCGACCAGATCGGCCACCAGCAGGCCCTCGCTCAAAACGGGCAAGGCTTGTAAATGGGTAAAGGAGGGGGTCCGCCAGTGGATTCGGTAGGGTTTGGGACCACCGTCGGATTCGAGATAGACGCCTAATTCCCCACGCGGGCTTTCGACGGGCAAGTAAACATAACCTTTGGGGACACTAAAACCCTCGGTCCATAGCTTGAAGTGGTGGATCAGGGCTTCCATCGAGGTCCCTAATTCAGAGCGGGGCGGGGGGACGTATTTGCGATTGTCGCTCTTGACGGGGGCACCTTCCAGCGTTTTGAGGCGATCCAAACCTTGTTGGATGATCCTCAACGACTGCCAGAATTCGGCCATGCGGACTTCGTAACGAGCGTAAACGTCGCCCTCAGTTGCCAGCGGCACTTCAAAATCGTATTCATCGTACCCGGTGTAAGGCCAGGCTTTGCGGACATCGTAATTAACCCCGGAACCCCGCAGGGTAGGGCCAGTCAACCCCCAAGCTAGGGCATCCTCGGCATTGATCACACCGATTTTTTTGGTGCGGTCGATGTAGAGGGGATTCTTAGTCAGCAAACCGTCGTATTGTTCGATTCGGCGGGGGAATTTATCGACAAATTTTTGTGTCGCTTCCATCCAGCCATCAGGGATATCCCGCCACACACCGCCAGGGCGGACATAGGTCGTCATCATCCGTTGGCCAGAGACCATTTCGAGGAGATCGAGGATTTCTTCGCGCTCCCGGAAGCAGTATAGGAAGACAGATTGAGCGGCCAGGTCGAGAGATTGGGTTGCCAACCAGATCAGGTGGGAGGCGATCCGTTGGAGTTCGGTCAGAACCACTCGAATGACCTGGGCCCGTTCGGGGACATCCAAATCGGTCAGTTTTTCGATGGCCAAGCAATAAACCAAGTTATTACCGACCGTGTTGAGATAATCCAACCGGTCAGTCATGACTTCGGCTTTTTGGTAGGTCTTGGCCTCCATATTTTTCTCAACACCGGTGTGCAAGAACCCGATATCGGGGACGCAGTTGACGACAGTTTCACCGTCGAGTTCCAGCAGCAGGCGGAGGACGCCGTGGGTGCTGGGGTGCTGCGGTCCCATGTTCAGCAACATCGTGTCGCCCTCGATGGCGCGGTCCGAAACCAGATGCCGGATTTCGTCTAAAGTTACTTCAGAGAATTGGGTCATAAATGCCTCGTGGTACGTGAAGCGTGACTTATTTCATTCGGTCGCGAACGGTTTGGTGCCCGCGATCTCATCAAAATTGAAGGTGAACTGGGGTTCTTCGTAGCCCAGGGGATAATCTTTACGGAGGGGATGGCCTTGCCAATCAAATGGCATCAGAATCCGGCGGGGATCCGACAACCCAGTGAAGGTGACCCCGAACATATCCAGGAGTTCGCGCTCGAACCAGGTGGCATTTTTGAAGACGCCTTCCAAGGTCGGGACGATGGGGTTATCCCCCGCGAGCGGTACCCGCAAACGCAGGCTGCTCATTTCATCCAGATTATGGAACTGGTAGGAGAGATGGAACCGGGGTTCCTCCTCGGGCCAGTAATCGGTGGCCGTCAGGCTGGCAAACAATCTGAAACCAAATTTGTCCCGCAAAAGGGTTACGGTTTCCACTAGATTGGCGGCATCCACAAATAGAGTCTGCTCCCCTTTGTATTCCTGGACTTCGCTGCCAAATTGCTCTTGAAGGGCCGAAATTGCGGCGGTTAGCTTTTCTGTCATCAATCTATTTCCATTTCGTCAATTCTTCGGCTTCAACTTTTTCGTAGAGTGCCATAACCCCATGGATCAAACCTTCGGGGCGGGGGGGGCAGCCGGCAACGTAAATATCGACGGGGATGACTTCATCCACACCTTGCAGGATGGCGTAATTATTGAAAACACCTCCCGATGAGGCACAATCGCCCATGGCGATAACCCATTTGGGGTCGGGAAGCTGATCGTAAAGTCGGCGCAAAACCGGGACCATCTTACGCGTCACCCGGCCAGCGACGATTAATAAATCCGACTGGCGGGGGCTGGCTCGCATCAATTCCATCCCGAAACGGCTCATATCGTAGTGGGAGGCTTCGGCGGCCATCATTTCGATGGCACAGCAGGCCAGACCAGAGAGCAGGGGCCACATGGCCCGTTTGCGACTCCAATTAACGGCTGTTTCCAGGGTGGTCGTGACAATCCCCAGATTACCGAGTTTTTGTTCTATTCCCATTCCAGTGCTCCTTTCTTCCACGCGTACACATAGCCTACCAATAAAATCGCGATGAAGACGAACATCTCAACTAATGCAAAAAGCCCTAGACTGTTGGCAACGAATTCTTTCAGCACCACGGCCCAGGGCAGGAAAAAGATAACTTCAATATCAAAGAGAATAAACAGAACGGCAACCAGGTAATAGCGCACGGTTTGGCGGCGGGTACCCGGTCCGTAGGGAGTCATGCCCGATTCGTAGGGCATAGATTTGGCCTCAGTTGGCCGGCTGGGACCAAAGCTGTGACCTAAGACGACCACCAGTACTGCCATGGCGGTTGCCAGTAACATCAAAACTGCAATTGGAAGAAATTCAATCATTTGTTTCCTCGCGAAACTTGCTCCCAGGGGAGCAAAATTCAAGGATATTTTGGATGTTAATTATGATTATTTGGGTAATCTAACGGAGTATATCATATGATGAAAGTCATAGGTAGGGATGGGTGCAAAATTTCACAAAAAACTAATAATAAAATCTGATAAATATTGATAACAAGGCCTTCCAGGTTTTAAAACTTGGAAGGCCTATGGATCTGGTTAAAGAAATAACCAGACGTGGGGGGGGCACGCCTGGTTATTTCTTTTAGGAGGGCCACCGATGTACCATCTGGTGGCGTGACACCTGCAAATACCAATAAAGAGGAGGGCAGGTACCAACATTTATATAATACCCCTAATTTGGTCTAAATTGCATTAAAATAACATGAGAGAAACAGTGTCATTTGTCATGTTTTTGATTATGATCCCCAAACAAGGTCAACCATTCGTCGATGGCTTCGGGACTAAGATCAATATTTTCATCCTCTTTTAATTCTTCGTCTCCCTCGCGGGAATTACCTAGCATACGGGCAAATTCTCCCGTTGGGATGACCTGCGCATGCACTTCCCTTGCTGCAGCAGCCACCTCCCGATCAGATGAAACTACCGTCCAATTTTGGGCTGCGCGGCCTATTTTTCGTAACCGCGTTCGGATGGCGGCATCCGCAGTGGTGCCCTGACGAATAAAATGGGCGGTAACAAATCCAAATTTGCGGGTACGAGGTTGTCCGGCGGGAGCGTTGTCGAAATAAATCTCCGCTTTTTTGCGACTCGTACGGCAAAACTCGCGTACAATTTGGATGAGTTCTTCTTCGTCGTCAATGGATTTCAGACTTAATCCGGGGACTTTTGGGATAAGATTGTGACCGTCGATGATGTATGGCATGAGAGGCAGTTATAATAGTATAGATCGTTGAATAGGCTGGTGTTTATTTCGGAAATATTTTGAAATCGAAATCTTGTTCAAATTGAAATGAGCATTGGCGTGGCGGATTTTAGTTTCAATTCCGCCACCCGTCAATATCCGCAAAATTTGTTGAAGGAATCGCCGAATGCAGTGGAAAAGGTTTAGTTTCTTCCTTTTAATTAACGTAATTGTATCCGTGGTAACAACTTTGATCGTTTTAACCCTCTGGGATCGGGCCAATCGCCCTGCTGTCCCAGAAGTTGAGCCGCCTCAAATTGTCATTCCGACCGCGACAGTCCCCATTGCGGCGGTTACCATGTATGAAGTCGCAGCGGGAGAGACCCTAGGTGAGATCGCCCTGGCGCATGAAATTACTCTCGAAGAATTACTCGCCTTGAATGGTTTTACGGCTGCTGATGAAATTGGTGCAGGAACCCCGATTGTCGTACCCGATTTGGTTAGCAAGTCGCAAAACTCGAACTTAGAAGGCGAGGCGGTTTCCGACAATTCTGCTAGCCCGGCCGGTAACCTGGTCGAAATTGTAGCCGTATTTGGCGCGGGTGATATAGAGTCAGAGCGCGTTCAACTCCGGAGTCTGGCAGCCGAATCCCTGGATTTATCCGGCTGGCGGCTGAGAGATGAAGATGGTTTGGAATACATCTTTCCTACGATCAAATTATTTGGCGATGGCGAAGTTCGTATTTATTCCACTGTCGGAATTGATAACGTTATTGCTCTATATTGGAATGCTGGGCAGCCTGTTTGGGAATCGGGCGAAACTGTGACCTTATTAGATAGTGTTGGCAGTGTGCATGCAACCTATTCCGTTCCCTAGGTAGTTTTCGGAATGTGTGTTGAAATAGAAAACCTGCTCAAGCTTGACGGTAAAGCCTGTTAATTTACTTTATAAGTACAAACCGACATGCACTTTGTGATGTTATATGGATAAATTTTCACGCTCACTTGACGAAGAAATCAAGCAAGCCATAAAAAAAGGTGCGTTTGATGACTTGCCAGGCAAAGGCAAACCCTTTGAAATTAACCACAACCCCCACGAAGACTCTGCCTGGAGTATGGCTTTTTCATTGTTGAAATCTGGGGGACACACCTTACCCTGGATCGAAACTCGCCAGACCATCGAAAAAGAATTCGAAACTGAGAAAAAGTCACTGTTGCGGACTTGGATTTGGCGCAAAACATCCTTGGCAGAAAACCAACCTTACCAACTTGTCAATGATGAGTGGCAGCGGGTATTAGCACTATTTAAAAAGAAAATTGCCAAGCTCAACGATCGGATTGCCGATTACAACCTTGAGGTCCCCTCTGATCAGTTCAAACGACAGAAAATCAACCTCGACCGCGAAATCGAAAAAATCACCAATTCGTCCGATTGACCAGCCTCCCGCCCTCCATTACAATTCCTACTAACTAACGAGTACACGATCCAACTGACAAACTAACAATGACTCAAGCTTTCTACCGCAAATGGCGACCAACGACCTGGGACGAAGTTATCGGCCAGGAACATATTACCAGTACCCTGCATAACGCGATCACCGCTGATCGAGTGGCGCATGCCATGCTGTTTGCTGGCCCACGGGGAACCGGAAAAACCAGTTCAGCCCGGTTGTTAGCAAAAGCCGTAAACTGCCTAGCCGAAGAATTGGCTGCTCGTCCGTGCAACGAATGTGAACATTGTCAGGCGGTCAACAATGGCCGCTTCCTCGATTTGATCGAAATTGACGCGGCTTCCAACACCAGCGTCGATGATGTGCGCGATTTGCGTGACAAAATCAACTTTTCCCCAAATCAGGGCCGCTATAAGGTCTATATCATTGATGAAGTCCACATGTTATCGACCGCGGCCTTCAATGCGCTCCTCAAAACACTGGAGGAACCCCCGGCCCACGCCATTTTTATCCTGGCAACGACCGAAATTCATAAAATCCCGGCCACGGTACTTTCGCGTTGTCAGCGCCATGAGTTTCGCCGCATTCCAGTCCATGATATTGTGGGTTGCTTGGAAGCGGTTGCTGAAAACGAAAATCTACAAATCGATTCTGAAGCCCTCACCATGATCGCCCGACAGGCTACCGGGAGCATGCGCGATGCGATCTCGCTCCTTGATCAACTGGCTTCTACCTCGCAGAAGATTACCCTTGAAATAACCCAATCGGTATTGGGCACCGCTGCCAGCCAATCAGTTCTGGATATTGTTACTGCAATTTTAGGCCAAGATTCTGCTGGCGGGCTAGACCAACTCCATCAAACTCTGGATGGGGGCAGTGATCCCCGCCAATTCGCCCGTCAGATAGTCGATTATCTCCGTAACTTGCTCCTGGTACGGATGGGGAACGCCAACCAAATTGATGCCACCACTGATGTCCGCGCACAAATGGCCCAGCATGCTCAAGCTTTCAGTGTTCAAGAATTGATGCGGGTTACCCGTGCTTTCAATCATGCCGCCAATGACGCCCGGATTGCCTGGCAACCAGCCTTACCACTGGAGCTGGCCTTCGTGGAATCTTTGGCAGGATCACCGGAACCAGTAATCCAAACGAAGGTGGTGAATGATCCAACTCCATCAACACCTAAACCGCAAAAATCCCCTGGAATTTCAGAGAGTACTGCCCCACTACCGGTTAGTGCCTCGCCATCAGAACTTACTGCTGCTGCCCAACCCAATGCTGAATCTTTACCGAATCCAGTTGGCCAGCAATGGCGAGAGATTTTAGCTCAGGTTCGTCAAAAAAATCCCCAAACTCAGGCGCTGCTCAATTCTTGCAAGCCATTGGGGATTAAAAATGGCACCCTGCTCTTGGGATTCAATGGCGAATTTGCTAAAACCAAAATGGAACAAGGTGATAATCTCGAAGTACTCTCACAAGTCTTAGAGCAAGTACTTGGTAAGACGATGCCTGTCCGTTGTGTTATGTCCGTTGGTGGCGAACTCCCTGACGACATCGACCAAGACGGTATGGTTGCCTCCGCTCTCCGCGACTTGGGTGGCGAAATTGTCGATATCCAGTAACTAACGAACGATCAAACGAACCAACTAACTACAAAAGAGGTATTTATGGCTAAACGATCCAAACGACAACGCATGCGCGGCGCACCCGGTGGTGGCATGGGCGGCGGCGGTATGATGCAGCAGTTGCAACAACTTCAGCAGCAAATGGAAGTTGCCCAGGAAGCCCTGACACAAGAAACTGTCACGGCGACAGTCGGTGGTGGCATGATCACAGTTGTAGCTACCGGCGACCAACAAATCCAATCCATCACAATCGACCCCGATGTATTAGAAGACCCCGACGCTGAAATGCTACAAGATATGATCCTGACAGCCATTAACAGCGCTCTCGATCAATCCCGCGAATTGGCTGCCGAACGTCTTGGCCCCCTCGCAGGTGGTTTGCCGTTTTAACGTTGGAATGTTCTAACGTTTTTTACATTGGCTTTCTATCATGCTTTTACCTGTCCCCATCCAAAATCTGATTGACTCACTGTCGCGTTTACCGGGAATTGGTCCCAAAACCGCCTCCCGTTTGACATTCTATTTATTACGAGCTCCTGAAAATCTGTCTCTCGACTTAGCCGAAGCGCTCCAAGTTTTAAAATCAGGCACCGGTTTTTGTGAGCAGTGTTTCAACATCACCGAGGCCGAACGCGAGATTTGTGAAATTTGTGAGAGTTCAGACCGGGATGGGGCATTTTTGTGTGTGGTCGAGGATCCTCTGGATGTTCTTGCTCTCGAACGGACTGGAGGATTCCGTGGCCGTTATCATGTCTTGCATGGCGCGTTATCTCCAATCGAAGGAATTGGCCCGGAAGACTTGAAAATTCGGGAGTTGCTAGAGCGGATACCCAAAGAAGAAGTCCGAGAAATCATTTTGGCCACCAATCCCAGTTTGGAAGGGGATGCTACTGCCATGTATTTACGGCAGCGTTTGCAACCTTTAGGGTTACAGATCACCCGATTGGCGCGCGGTCTCCCGATGGGTGGGGATTTGGAATACGCCGACCAAAATACATTGCTGCGAGCTTTGGCTGGACGTCAAGAAATGGATTGAGCGCAGCAGGAGTATGCTTTAAATAATTGAAATTGCGATTGCGAACGTGGTTCCAAGCCGGAACCACGTTCGTTTTTCAGGGGATTTCAGGGAAGAAACCTTAAAGAATTCCGGAATCAGCCTGATTCCGGCAGATTCGTCAAAATTCCTCTTGACACTTCTCTTGATCGGCGTATAATACCGCCCGCAACGTTAAAGACGGTTTCGCTCCCTAGCGGAGCAAACCACTCACAATTACAGACATCAAATCATCAGAGACCGGGGCATATGCCCGATTGGTCTGATACACCGATGTTGGTACCACTGACATCGGATTTTTTTTGTCTAAAAATTGGTCCTTGACATGCGAAAATGAGCTTGGTAGAATACCGGCCGCTTCAAGAACGGTCTTACCCACTGGGTAGATCGCTAACAATTACAGAGACATCAAATCATCAGAGACCGGGGCATATGCCCGATTGGTCTGATACACCGATGTTGGTACCACTGACATCGGATTTTTTTTGTCTAAAAATTGGTCCTTGACATGCGAAAATGAGCTTGGTAGAATACCGGCCGCTTCAAAAACGGTCTCGCCCGAACAACGGGCAGATCAATGAAAACGCAGAGATAAAATGTAGTAAAAAATTCATTGGAAGATGGATGGATTTAGACCATTCAACCTGATGAGTGAGATTGAGAAATCTCATCAAATTTATCTCGAAAAAAGCCTTGACACTCGGAAGTGCGACTGGTAAGATAGTTCGGCTTCGTCAAGCACGACCTAGCCCAACATCGGGCAGATCACTAAAAATTGAAGAGACGACTTTGCGCCAAAGTCAGAGCAAGAATAGCTGGTACGGCGTTCCGACGTCAGACAAACTGATGTCGGTTTTTTGTCTCGAAAACGCCTTGACAGGCTGAAGTGCGGCTGGTAGAATTTTGCCCGCTTCACAAGTAGAACCTTGACAACTAAATAGTGACAGTAAGTTATGAACAGAGCCCAATTCTTTTTTACTCTGTAAATTAGCATCGCAAGATGCAGAAAATTTTTGCGGAGAGTTTGATCCTGGCTCAGGATTAACGCTGGCGGCGTGCCTAATACATGCAAGTCGAACGGAGAACGCCGGTAATTTATTACTGGTTGTTCTTAGTGGCGAACGGGTGAGTAACGCGTTGGTGATCTGCCCTGAAGAGTGGGATAACTCCGGGAAACTGGAGCTAATACCGCATGTGGTCATGGTTTTTAGAAAACCATGTCTAAAGGACTTCGGTCCACTTCAGGAGGAGCCTGCGTCCCATCAGCTAGTTGGTAAGGTAATGGCTTACCAAGGCAAAGACGGGTAGGGGACCTGAGAGGGTGGCCCCCCACAATGGTACTGAAACACGGACCATACATCTACGGATGGCAGCAGTAGGGAATATTGCACAATGGACGAAAGTCTGATGCAGCAACGCCG
>CAYVQU010000059.1:0-28007 GCA_964453155.1 uncultured Anaerolineales bacterium
TTTTGTTGCTCAACGCTTCTGTTTTGCCTGAGTTACTGCAGTAGAGTCAATAATTAATCCCAGAAAAAGACCGGGAGTGAAAATCATTCCCGGTCTTTTTTTCGCAGTTGTCTGGTTGAATAAAACCAGGTCATGGCTGGCGGGTGGTTAACACCACATAACTCAGCGCGGGCACAGCCAAACTGGCCTCATTTTTTGAAGGATCGAAAACTCCCTGATTACGTTCCAATTCCCCTTCAGTGGTTTGGATGTGATGGTACTTCCCCTCCGGTAAACCTTGGAGGTTAACCAGCAAAGATTCTGACCCCGTATTCACCATCAGGACTGAAAAATGCTCTGGCGCTTGGGCCGCCACAGCGTATAATTCTTCTGTATTGCTGGAGGTTTCAACAATCACCGAACCAGGGGGGATTTGTTCACCAAATTGGCGGATGACGTGAAAGGATGGATACGGATTCGTGCCATCGTTGATCCAATAATCGGTCCCCATCATCTCCCAATATAGAATGGTGGTTGTGCCCGTCAATTTGAGTACCCGGCTGTAAATTCGGGCCAATTCGAGGGCGTATTTGTAGGTCGGGAATTTCTCCGGATGCTGCCAGGAAAAAGCGTGAGAGCCGGTCTCGGTGCACCAGACTTCGAGATCATTTTCGAGGGCATATTCCCGCACCTCGAGATAATCTGAATCTGGAGAATCGCTGTCCCAGCTATGGTTGGCGAATACGCCTAAATACGGGCGCACGGCCTCACTACGCAAGACGCTGCGGGCATAGGCTACACTACCGTCGATATTGCTGGTGTCGGCAATCAGCCATTTGGTCTTGAGGCCGAGTTCATCAAACCGTTTCCCAGCTTGCTCGATGAGCATCACAGCTTCGAAGGGGGCGATACTGACATACGCGCCGACATCCGGTTCGTTGAAGGAGACATAGGCGGGTTCGACGCCATATTGGTCGCGGGCGGTCACCAACCAGGAGGCGACTATTTCGACCGCTTCAGGGTAAAGTTCGTAGGGAATGAAGCGTACCCGATCCTTATCAGGATTTGCGACCAGCCAATCGGGAACATCCCAAGATGATACGATGATTTCCGTGTCGCGGGCCTGCAGTTCTTGCATCAATTGGAATGTAGCGTGATTGTACTTTGTATCCTGAAATGCCTCCCAATTGAAAGTGGTGGGATCATCATCGTCGTTGACGGGCTCCCACTCTTCCAGAGTCATCCGGACCCGTGCCACTCGCACATCGAGATGCTCCAGGTTATAGATGCTGACCGGCTCCAACGCATCGGTATTCCCCGTAAAAACGTTGATAAAATTGCCCCCGGTGACATCTTTGATGGTCTGATGGCGAATTGCAGGTTCGACAAACAAAGTAATTTCATTCCCAGCGACGATGGTTTCGGGGATGGCGGAGGGAGTCGGGGGTGGGGGTGTAGGGGTGGCGGGTTGGCAGGCAGTGAGGAGAATAGTAATGGCGAGGAGGGGGATTAGGATCGGTTTCATTGTCGTGGATATTGGGGATTAATCTCTAGTCTTCATATTCGATCTCGAAGAATTCAAAATCAGCCGGGACCTGGCAGTCCTGGCCGTTACCGGTAGCGTACATGCCGAAGTAGACGCCGGTGAACATCGCCGCGCCAGCTTCGGTGCAAAGGTAGCGGACTTCGCCTTGAGCGAGTTCGGTGAGAGGCTGGTCACCGATTGCATAGCTGAGGGTGTACCAAAATTCATCGGCCGTAACGCTGAGTCTCACCAAACCATCAGGAATCGGTTGTTGGGCAACAACCGCTTGCAAGGTACCAATTCGCCGGCGGACGATAATTATCCGCTCTTCAGATAGACGGGAAATGCCGATTTCATAGTGATGGCGGTTATCACCCAGGATGACCAGTCCGGCTTCTTCGTTTTCAGACGTGGGATTGAAATCTAATCGGGTCGTGGCGCGGCATTTGAGGTGGCGCTGCCGCCGGCCGATGAAAGTGGGGGAAGTTGAATCATTCAAAGTGGCGGCCCGCCCGGTTAAGCGCAGCCGCCCTGGTCGGTCAGTGGTCAAGTAATTGAGCATTTCAGGGTTCTGCACCCAATTCCAATGCAATCCTAAAGACGGATCATCGAAATCATCCCGTAATGGTTCGGTTTCATCCCAAGGGTGGGGGGGCAGCAAACTGGCCTCCATTTCCAATTGGATGGGCTGCTGCTGATTGACTACCGGCCAACCATCGCTCCAGGTGACTGGGGCTAAAAATGTTTCGCGTCCCAAAACATGATAGCGGGGGTAACCTACCGGGCGCGTCCCCAGGAAGACGATCCACCAGGAACCATCGGGAGCCTGAACCAGATCGCCATGCCCGGTGGTTTGGATGGGTAAATCGAGGCTGCGATGGGTCAGGATGGGATTGTGGGGACAGGATTCCCAGGGTCCACTGATGGAGTTGCTGCGCGCAATACTGATCATATGACCGTCTTCGGTTCCCCCTTCCGCGACGATTAGATAATACCTGCCGTTGATTTTATACAGATGGGGTCCTTCGGGTGACCGCGCCCCCGTACCGTTCCAAGTGATGTAGGGCTCAGAAAGAAATTTCCCGGTCTGGATCTCGATCTCGGCCTGAAAAATACCCGCGGGGTATTCATACCATTGAAAATAGACGGTGCCATCATCATCAAAAAACAGGGAGGCATCCCAACCAGCCCCAGCCACCCACACCGGTTCCGACCATTCACCTGCAGGGTCATTTGTGTAAATATAAAAATGGCCGCCACCGGTTGTATTGGTTGTTGCCATGTAGAACGTTCCGTTATGATAGCGCAGCGTGGGTGCCCAGATTCCCCCGGAGGGGTGACAACCTTCGAGGGGCAACTGGCTGGCACGCGTCAGGCAATGCCCGATTTGCCGCCAGTTGACCAAATCTCGGCTTTGAAAGATGGGGACACCGGGAAAATACTCAAATGAGCTGGTGACGAGATAAAAATCGTCCCCAACACAACAAATGCTGGGGTCAGGGTAATAACCGGGGATGACTGGGTTGTGGTATTGCATCGATTCTCCAAATTATTTCACGCAAAGACGCCAAGGCGCAAAGTATTTTTGTATCCGTTCCCTCATTCCTGGTTTATGTCATTTCCTCACGTTCTTGGCGGGAATCCAGACAAATAAGCTGTGGATACCCACTAATTTGACAATGTCACATTTCAATTTTTGTTGAAATTAGCACCCTGAGCGGAGCTGCGGAAGCGTTCTTCGACTACGTTTCTCTCCGCTCTGAATGCTTCCGCAGCAGCCCAAGTTGAGCTCGGGGCGTCGAAGGGGTGGTTTTGGCTAATCTGACATTGTCAAACGAAGTACATGTGGGAATGACAATAGCCAAAACGGTTACTTTTTCTTTTAGATTTTTGTGAAATAGTCAACAATAGCTTGAACACATTTTTTTACCATAGAGACGCAGATTCGCTGAGTTTTCTCTGGGAAAAAGGAGAATCTCCGCGTTCTCTGCGACTCCGCGGTGTTCAGCCTTTTATTGACTACAACATCTTTTAGATTTTTGGGGTTAATCCGCGAAAATTCGCGCCGGCGCAGCGGTACCCGCCTCATCCGCGTTCTACTCACTTTTGCGGGTTGATGAAAACTCATATTCGTATTTGTCGCTGCGCCATACCGATTGGAGAAATTCTACCGGGGTACCATCCACTGCGAAGGTGATGCGCTCCATGTAAATGACAGGCAGATTGTTCGGAATTTGGAGTTTTTCGGCTTCATATTCGGTTGGGAGCCGAGCCCGTAAGATTTCATGGGCCGACCAGAAGATGACCCCAAACTCGGTTTCCATCACCTGGACCAAGGAGGTCGCGAGATCAAAATCAATCAACCCTGGGCAGCGTTTAACCGGCAAATATGCCCACTGCAAACCAACCGGATCATCGTTCCCGAGCCGTAACCGACAGAGTTCATAAACCGTATCTGTCGCGGTGAGTTGCAAAGATTCCGTGAGGGGCGAATAGGTGTCGATTTCCTTAAAAGAGATGACCTCGACTCCCGGTTTCCAACCGCGCCGTTCCATATCTTCGGTGGTTGAGATAAATTGGGTCAGGGGATAGCGCACCCGGTGTTTGGCAATGAAGGTCCCTTTGCCCTTCGCTTTGTAGACCAAACCTTCGCGCTCGAGCAAACTTAATGCCTGGCGGACGGTGGCGCGACTGACCTGATATTGACGCGTAAGCTCATTTTCGGAGGGTAATAATTCGGTTTCATCCCCCTGTGCACTGGCCTCGATAATCTCCCGCAAAATTTCGGCTAGTTGGTAGTAAAATGGGATCCGACTCTGCTTATTGATCGTTTTTTTCATGTTAAAACCTGGCGGTCATGGTAAAATCGCCCAGAAAGATGTACGCTTGTACGCACAAGTCAAATTATACTTGGTTAGGGTAGCCTGTCAACAAAAACAACGTCCTCATCCCGATGAAACAACATAAAAATGACGCTTTACTTTCCAGGGGGAAACAATGAAAAATCTTTATCGAATTTGGGGGATTCTGGCTGCGATCCCCCTCCGTCTGATTGCCCAATGGGAACTGGTACTCGCCGCGACTTTTGGGTTGGTCGCCTCCATTTCGCTGATTTTAAGCATCCCTTTGTATGCCGACGCGGTCTATTACCAAACCCTCCAGGAAAACATCACCCAAGGGGTCGAAGGCGAAGCCAAAGAACGACCACCCTTCTCGTTTCTGTTCCACTATTATGGCGGCTGGCACGGCAATCTCTATTGGGAAGAAATTCAATCGGCCGACGAATATTTGACCAATTCAACGGCAAATGCCCTCCACATCCCCCAACGGGATTTGATCAAATTCATCAGCACCGATACCTACCCACTTTTCCCGGACGGTGAATTTACCTACAGCGCCGACGCCCAGATCATTCGCACCAGCTTGGGAGTCATGAGCGGTCTTCAAGATCATATTCAAATTATCGAAGGCCGCTTCCCCACAATTTCCGACACCACCAAAGGGGCCCCGCTCGGAGTGATGATGAGTAAGAGTCTGGCCGACGAGACTGGTTTTCAACTCGGAGAGACGTATTTACTCTTCGTGACCGAGGGCTGGTATTACGATTCTGACCCCCAAGGACAGTTTCCGATTCAAATTGTAGGCACCTGGGAGCCTACCGATCCCGGGGAAGAATATTGGATCTCGAATCCCAGCTTCTATCACAATGTGCTGTTCGTCCCCCAGGAATCATTCGCCAACAGCGTCGATCAGTTTATCCCTGAAGCGGTATTTTCGGCCTATTGGTATTTCCTGATGGACGGCACCGAAGTTTTTTCGGGCGATGTCAACCCCTTGCTGCGCCGCATCCACTCCCTGGAACGCAATGCTGATCTCCAACTCGAAAATCTAGAATTGGTAGTCTCACCGATCGAATCCCTGACTTCCTATATGCAATCGGCCGATCTGTTGACGATCTTACTCTACGCCTTTTCGGTCCCCATCATTGGGTTGATCCTGGCCTTTATTGGGCTGGTCTCGCGGCTCTCGGTGGAACGCCAGCGCAATGAGATCGCCGTGATGCGCAGTCGGGGCGCCTCCCCCATTCTGGTGTTAGGCTTCACAATTTTGGAGGGAGTGCTGCTGGGCATAATTGCCCTGCTGATCAGTTTACCCGTGGCCACCCGGCTGACCGGCTGGATTGGGCAGACTCGCAGCTTTTTGGATTTTTCATCCACGAACAACCTGCGGGTGGGGATTTCAGGGGAAGTGCTCCAAATCGGAATTTTTGCAGTCATTTTGGTGTTGATCGCCATGTTGATCCCGGCGATCGGGGCTGCGCAACACACTATCGTCTCGTATAAACGCACCGTCGGCCGAACGGTAGAAAAACCCTGGTGGCAGCGGATCTGGTTGGATGTGCTCATCATGATCCCAGCCGCCTATGGGACCTACTTACTCCAACAGCAAGGCCACATCGTCCTGATGGGCGACCAGGGTGGGGCCGATCCCTTCCAAAATCCGCTCTTATTCCTGGTTCCCGCCCTCGGGATTTTTGCGATGACCCTATTCTCGTTACGGTTTATCCAACCCATTATGGCCGGGGTCGCCAAAATTGCCGCATTGACGAAAAATGCGTCGCTGACTTTGGCATCCCGTCAGCTCTCCCGTTCACCGGGTAATTATTACACCCCGCTGATCATCCTGATCCTGACTGTCAGCCTGTCATCATATACCGGCTCACTGGCTTTTACCTTTGACCGCCATCTCTATGATCAGACTTATTACGAAATTGGTGGGGATATGCGCTTTTTGGATGTACGCGATTCGAGCCAGCTCAATGCGATGACTGGAAATGAAGAGGGGTCCGAACGCTGGATGTTCATCCCCGTTCATGAGTATCTCAAAATTGAGGGCGTTGACGCGGTTACCCGGTTAGGGCGTTATGTCGCCAGTGCGGATATCGGTACCGGTAGCAGTGAAGGTTTCTTCTTCGGCGTTGACCGCATTGATTTTCCCAAAGTGGCCTTTTGGCGAGATGATTTTGCCGCCGAGAGCCTGGGAGCATTGATGAATCGTTTGGCCCTCGACCCCTCAGGGGTCCTGGTTCCGGACGAATATCTGAACGCCAATAGCCTGAAAATCGGCGATCCGATCAATTTACGGGTTCAGACTTATGGCCAGGTCAACCAGTTGACCGCCACCATCGTCGGCAGCTTTGAATATTTCCCCATGTGGTATCCCCAGCAAGGGCCACTGTTTGTTGGCAATCTGGAGTATCTCTACCAACAAGCTGGCGGCGAATTCCCCTACCGGGTTCTGCTCCGTACTTCTGAGGGCGTTGATCCCGCGGTATTATGGGCCGATGGGTTGCCCGGGATGGACCTGAACGTCCAATTTATGAGCTGGGATACCCCAGTTTTGGAGATCGCGGCCACCCAAGCCCAACCCGAACGGCAAGGGTTGTTTGGCTTCTTGTTCATCGGGTTTGCAACCGCAGCCCTGTTGACGGCCCTGGCATTTTTGCTCTACGTTTTATTCTCTTTTCGCCAGCGCTTCATCGAACTGGGGGTGCTCCGAGCCGCGGGTCTCTCGATTTTCCAAATGTCCGGCTATATGATCTGGGAGTTGGCATTTTTGATCCTGCTGGGTGGCGCAATTGGGACCGTTTTAGGGGTGTGGGCCAGCAATTTGTTCATCCCCTACTTGCAGATTGGTTCCCAAATGTCGGCGTTGGTTCCCCCCTTCAAAGTGTTGATCGCTTGGCCAACCATTTTCCAGATTTATTGGATGTTTGCCGGATTATTTGGGGTCACGCTAATCGTATTGGTGATTTCACTCCGCCGGATGCGCATCTTCCAAGCAATCAAACTTGGGGAGACGGTCTGATGGTCACCGATATCTATAACGCCAACGCCCCCTTTATCGTCTGCGACAACCTGGTGCGGATTTATCAGGTCGCCGAACACGATGTCGTCGCCCTCCAGGGTTTGGATCTGGTCGTCCAAACCGGTGAGTTGATGGGCATCGTAGGTGTCAGCGGCAGCGGGAAATCGACTCTGCTCAACGTTTTGGGTGGGTTAGATCGCCCTTCGGCAGGTCGGGTGTGGGTCAATGGGCAAGACTTGCTCAAACTCTCGAACGCGGCCCTTGACCAATACCGGCTCAGCACGGTCGGTTTCGTTTGGCAGCAGAGTTCCCGCAACCTGATCTCTTACATGAGTGCCCTCAAAAACATCGAAATGCCAATGACGATATTGGGCGAATCCCCGCGCGAAAAACGCAAACGGGCCGAGGAATTGCTCGAATTAGTCGGGCTATCTGAGCGCCGCAAGCACAAACTCTCGGAGCTTTCGGGTGGTGAGCAGCAGCGGATCGCCATCGCGGTTTCTCTGGTCAACCGGCCTAAATTACTCCTGGCAGACGAACCCACCGGCGAGGTCGACGAAGCCAACGCCAAGATGATCTACCAGATTTTCAAAGATTTGAACCAGGAACTCAACTTGACCACGTTGATCGTCAGCCACGATATCGGTCTGGCCCAGCATGTGGACCGGGTGGTCGCCATCCGGGATGGAAAAGTAGCTTCCGAAACCCTGCGACAGGCCAAAGAGTCCCAACCGGATATTGAGGGGGATGCCACCGAAGACGAATTTAACTTTACCGAGTTAACTGTCCTTGATTCCGCCGGACGCTTGCAAATCCCCAAAGATTACATCGAACAATTAGCCATCAATCGCCGCGTCCAATTAGAGGTCACACCCGACGGCATCTTGATCCGCCCGGTAGAAGGTCACCCCACTAGTCACGAAGATGCCGAAGCCATCGTGACTGAGATGCAGGAGGCCCAGAAGGCTAATCGTCTCCAGAAATTGATCAGTCGCTGGCTGCCCAAGCAGGGGCGCGGTGAATGATAGACAAATTATCTACGGAGCTTCATCCTGAGTGACGGCCACACCCTTCGATATGTGCTTCACTATGTTACGCACTACTCAGGATGCTAGTTTGCTTGTATATCTGATACAGCGTATCGAAGGGTGAAGCGTAGCATTTTAGTAAAAAATCAAGATAAAAAACTATGAAATCAACAAATGGCCCCGTCATCGTGACGGAAGATCTATGGCGCTCGTACCGCGCCGGAACCCAACAAGAAGTCCACGCCTTACGGGGGGTTAACATTGCTATCGATTCAGGCAGTTACCTGGCCCTTAAGGGTCGCTCCGGCTCCGGGAAAACCACCCTGCTCAACTGTCTCGGTGGACTGGATCGTCCCACCAGCGGCGAAATTCGCGTTTTCGGGATCAACTTGAAAGCGCTCAAAGACCGGGAGCTGACCCGGTTCTACCGGCAAAATGTGGGGTTCATCTTTCAGTCGTTTGGGCTGTCCCCCATATATACGGCCCTCGAAAATGTCGAAATCGTGATGCAAATCGCGGGCAAAGGTCGCCAGGAACGCCGTCAACGGGCCGAATACTGCCTCGATCTGGTCGGTCTGACAAAATGGCTCCACCACCGGGTCAATGAGCTCTCCGGGGGCCAACAGCAACGGATCGCCATCGCGCGGGCCCTGGCCAACCAACCCCAACTCATCCTGGCTGACGAACCCACCGGCAAACTCGACACCAACACCGCTCGCGAGATTTTTACTTTATTTAGAGATATCGTGGAACAAGAAGGCGTCACCGTCCTGATGGCCGCCCACGACCCCCTGGTAGATGAATACGTTGATGGCATCCTGCAACTTCAGGATGGGCAGATACAGCGAAATTAGAAACAAACAAAACCTCACGCCAAGACGCTAAGGCGCCAAGTTAAATATTTTTTCTTTGCGCCTTAGCGTCTTGGCGTGAGGTATTTTTGATCAAACCAAAATCGAGAAATTCGTCAGTTCAACCCAGCGTTCGACGTCAGCCGGGCAGCCGTGGGTAAAGACGCCAACTTTGGGGACCGCCGCGGTCACGAGGGGACATTCGCCAACAGTTTGCCATTCACCATCGGGGGAAATTCGAAATTGTCCGGCAACAGTATCCCCCTTAAGCACCAACTGAAGTTCAGCGTTTTCGGCCGCAATCCCAACTTTGTTGATGAGTTTGGGCTGTCCATCCGCTTCGCGGGCCAGTACAATCCATTCTTCCCCTTCCAAGCTTTCTTTCACGAATTTGAGGTAATTATCATCATCGTGATACCAGATCAACCCGGCCTGTTCACCCATCTCGACAGGATAATTTTTGACGGTTACGCGGGTGGTCAAACCAGTTGGGAATTCAGTCACTGGACGCAGCAGAAAATTATGGGCGTTATTCATATCTGCCCACAGACTGCCCGGTAATGTGCGTAGATGGAGAACGCCCGTCCCGATTTTCCAGGCAGATGGTTCTTCATGCACCCATTCCCAGCTATCTTCCAACTTTTTCTCAAATTTCTCTCTAAAGATCAATGTCATTTCCAATCATCCTTTTATTTAACTCACCGCAGAGCCGCGGAGAACGCGGAGATTTCTTTTTTCCTGAGAAAACTCAGCGAACGGGCTTTGCACGCCTTTGCGTCTCTGCGGTAAAACAGTTACCTTAGTCAATCAATCAGGCGTTTTCAACAATCAAACACCGACAAATCCCATTCATCATACCAGTGAATTTCCGGTATCCCATCTTCAAAGACTACCGGCAGCCAGACATAGCGCGAATCGCGCAGATTATGTTTGTTCCAGCGGTCAAACATGGCGATAAAGGCGCCCTGCTTACCGGCCACGGGCAAGACGAAGGTGCTCTGGGCGTAGAACGTGATCTCAGCATCCGTCCCAATGCAAGGATCGCCCAGCACTGTCCACGGACCGAGAGGGGATTCGGCGACCGCGAGTTCAGCTGCGTTTGGATCCCAACCCGTACAGCCGGATGAAATAATGTAGTACTTCCCATCATGCTTGAAAACCGCCGGAGCCTCGCGGGATTGATTTACAAACGCCCGGACATCGACAGCAGTTGGTTGCAAATATTCATCATCCAAGGGGGCAATATGCAAAGTTTTGTTCCACTCTGATGAGAAAAACAGATAGGCGCTGCTATCATCATCCACAAAAGCAGTCATGTCTCGGCTGTCATTGCGGTTGGGTTGGATACTGCCAAGATAATCATATGGTCCAGTTGGTCGGTCGCTGATGGCGATCCCGATGTGGGCATATTCATAATCGGCGGTATCGGCGTGGGCAAACAAGACATACTTACCTGTTTTGGGATTGCGCAAAACCTTTGGCCGCTCGAAAACCTTCGAGGGATGCAAATCACTCTTGGGATCATCCGGTACTGCGGGCAGCACCACGCCCTCATTTTTCCAATTGAGCAAATCGGTGGATGAGTAGCACGAAACGCCGAGCACATCGACGCGGTGCAGAAAACCTTTACGTTCGTCGAGATAATTATCGCCGTCTTTGTTCTCGCCAAACCAATAGTAGACGCCGTCATCAAATAAAATCCCGCCGCCGTGGGCCTGGATGGGATTGCCATCCGTATCGAGCCAGATTTCGCCGGGTTTAAAAGTTTTATTCATTTTAGATGCTCCGCAATTGATACTGTGACCACCAATGATGGGGATCGAGTTTTATAACAGAATTGAAATTGGCCCTGGCTTCCTGAGTTTTCCCCAACCCCAGGTTTGCCAAACCTGTGAGGTATTGCCCTTCAATTTGATTTGCCCGCAGGGGATCATCATCAAAAACCACCATCGAGGGCTTAGATGTGAAAAATGTCGCCTCGATCCCTGCATCTAATTTTTGTTGGGCAAATTCCTTCAGGGTGTTTAATTTCTCGGTAGCCGCGCCATCTTGCCCCAAAGACTGGAGGGATAAAGCCGCGTAATATGTCAGGGGAGAAGAGCTGCCCCAGCGGGTCATCCGCATCTCAGCAGCGATCACTTTTTGATAGAAATTTTTGGCGGCCACTGATTTCTCGAGTGTGGTGAGGGTCTCCGCAGTATAGAACCAGGCCAGCGCATCATACAGGGACAACCCCTTCCCCACGCCCAGATTATCGGGGGGAGTTTGGGCAGATTTGAAGTTGTTAAGAGCTTGTTCCAGATCACCATTTTTCAATGCTTTCTGTCCCAAAATCACTTGGGCCAGGGCATACTGCCCAGCGGCCCCACCTTCACCACCCTCCCAGGCGTGGAATTCGTGCATCGATAAGATTTCGAGAGCTTTCTTGGGTTGATCGGTTTGGCTGTAGAGTTCGGCAAAAGTGATCGAGAGATCATCGCGGCGACCAACAAGCTCAGCCTGGTTTTCGAGGGCAGCTAAACGATCAACTTGAGAGGCTCCCAACCGCTGTAGCAGTTGATCCATCTCCATCAACAGGCGAGGATCAGCGCGATTTACCGCCAAAGCCTGATCGTAACAGCGTTTAGCCCCAGCTTTGTCGCCGCGTTTGTTGTACAGGGCAATCCCCAAATTACGCCAGGGGATCGAGAAACCAGGCTCATTTTCGGTTGCCATTTGCCAGACTGCGATCGCTTGGTCATACTGGCGCTTGTCGTAATGCAAATTACCGAGATAATAAGCCGCCCGACCATCTTTTTGATTGGCCGCTAACGCGGCCTCCAATACGATTTGCTCCTCCAATCGGAGGGGGAAACAGTAATCGGGTGGTTGGACTGCCGCTTGTTGGTACCATTCTTGTGCAGCGTCCTGATCGCCCATCTGAGCGGCGAAATACCCCAAGGCATAGGCCACAATTGGATAGGAGAATTCTCCACTTTGAAGAATTTCGGTCGCTTCAGAGTATAATCCCGCGTTGGCATAATCGAAAGCTAAATCGAGGTAGTTTTGGACGTCGCCGCGCAAAACCTTTTCCAATTTATTTAGGGCATCAGAGACCTGGAAGGTTTTGGAAACCTTCCAGGTCTGTATTGCCTCCGCACGCGCCCAATGATCCAATGGATCATATGTCAAAATTTCGGTGACCACCTGTTTGGCCGCCTCCAAATCCCCCATCCGACGCAACGCGGCCGCTTTGAGGGCGCGAGCCTTATTGTTATGAGCATTCGTCACCAGGGCGCGGTCAAGATGATCTACGGCTTTACCATAATCCCCACGGCGAACGTCAATTTGAGCTAATCCGAAATATCCCGCCGAACGTTGGGCATAAGTCCAGGTGGCTTTGTAGAAATTGTCGTAAGCCTCATCATATTTGCCCTGATAGGCCAGCGCCAATCCCAAGTTATAGTGCGGTTCTCCCTCAAAAGGATTGAAATTGAAACGCGTCAAAGTTTTGAGCGCGGTGCGGAAATGGTCTTCAGCACTGGCAAAATCACCGCGGCGCATGAGCAGCCGCCCGAGAGCATTGTTGCTGCGGCTGTCAGTCGGATCGAGCTCCAATGCCCGTTTCCAATAGATACTCGGATCGAGAGTGCTGTGCAGATATTGCTCGACATGCAGCCCGGTTAGGAAGAGTTCTTCAACTGAGTCAATATCATGCGGCAAAGTTGGGGGCTTCGCAACCTCGGAGAGGGGCTCATTTTTCGGCATGTGTGGGATGTAAGAGATGATTTTCTTACCTTGCGAGTCGAACACGCTCAACTCAGACAAATTGGAAACTTCCCACTGCCCACCACCCACTGCCCATTTTCTCGGTTTTCCCGGCTCCAGGTCTAGCACTTCATCCAGAATGATTTCAGTCCCATCGGTGAGAACCACTCTGGCTCCGGGGAGATCTTCGGTTGCAGCAACCCCCACAAAGTCAGATTCGAGATTTACCGCGATGCGCTCATTGGCATTTTTGACGGATCCGATCTCCTGGATGGGATACCAAATCTGCGAGAAGGTTTTGGTCTCGTAAGGCTGAATCCAGGTGAAATCAGGTTGGTTGTCGGAATAGCCAGAGGCCATCAACTCGACGTAGGGGCCATCGTCATCGGTGAGGGTGGCCTGCCAGCCGGTGCCAAAATCGCCCGTCCCCCAGGTGAAGAGTTTTTTGCCTGGCGAGATATGGCGATTGGCCACATGGATGATCCCCGCCTGCTCGCCGTGATCGTAACTGCCGAAAAATTCGTATTTGGACGGGTTGGCGAAGTACGAGGTCGCCTGGTCCACATTTTTGGGCCAGGAGATATCGACGCCTTCGGTCCAATCCAACCCAGCATAGATTTGGTTGGCGACCGGGTAATCGGCCATGTCGGCGCGCGAGTGGAAAGTCACACTCTCGACATCCGGGGGGAAGATGAGTTGAAAATCGTCGTTGACTTTCACGCCAGTATTGACCCACCATAAGAAGGGCTGCGGTAGCGCAGTCCGATTGTAGAGTTGTACTTTGATCTCAAAATAAGCTTTGCCAGGATAAATACAAATTCCGAACATGCCCTTCATGCGGTTCATCGGTTCGTGTTCGCTCATCCACACGGTCACAGCGCCGTCAGCCCCCTCCTCGAGATGATATTCGACCGGCATAAAGGTCGAGGGGCGATGGTGGAGAGGCCAGTTGAATTCCATCCCGCCCGAAATCCAGGATCCGAACAGGCCGATCAATCCCGGTTTGATGACATTTTGGCGGTAGATGAAATCGTAATTGTTGGATTTATCCACCGCGGCATGGATCCGCCCGCCAAAACGGGGCAAAACCATCACTTGAATATGTTCGTTCTCCAGGAAAACGGCCTGATAGTCCTGGTCAGATTTGCCTTCGTGGGTCAGGCGGTCGGTGATCGGGTTAGGGTAAATCCGGCCGCTGGCCCCCTGGTTGCCGCGATCTTCGAAAAACATCGGGTTGGGGTCGGGCGGCGGAGTTGGATAGGTCGGAATGGTGATGGTTTCTTCCCAAATTTTGGCAGATTTTTGTGTAGTCATGAGGGGTTCCTTGTTATCTGGGGTTCCCGCGGGCAAGCGCCGCGCCCACCGGCAGGATGGCAACGGAATCAATTTTCGTCAGGCGATCCAGTAAGCTTTCAAGGTAACTGGCCCGGATCGGTCCCCACCCTTCATCATCCAAGCCATGGGTGTTGTAGATCAACCAGCCTGAGGGCTGGGCCAGTAATTTTTCGATATGGGCGTCCAGATAGCTTTCACAATTTTCGGGACCGTGTCCATCGGTAGTCAGTTTGATCTGACCGAGATGAGGCATAGGGTTGATCGGATCGCCGCTGGTGCGAAAGGCTTTGACAACTTCGGGCAACCAGGTTTCGATTTCGGGCGTGGAGGCGTTGTAGGCAAAGTTGAAAATGCTGTCAGCGGCCTGAAACCCCTCCAATTCATGCTCGAAAATCTTCAAGCAGTGTTCGATAGATCGTTGGGCCTCGATTAAGGGCATTTCGGCTAAGTTGTGATGCAACAATCCATGCGGCATAATCTCGTGGCCGCGAGCTTGCAAGGCATTCCATAATTCGAAATTACCGCGGGCATACCCGACATGGTACAGGTCGGGGGCTTCAAAGTTGGGATCATGGCCCAAGGCAATGACATTGAAACAGGCCGCCAGGCCAAATTTTTCGTAGATTTCGGCAATTTTCAGATTTGATTTTTCAAAACCATCGTCAAAACTCAAGCTGACGATGTGGGTGGGTACAGGGTTATTCATGGTTCGACACCGTTATAATTTTGGACGCAGATTTCGCAGATACACGCAGATTAGATATTAAATATTGATCTGCGTGTATCATGAGAATCTGCGTCCAATTTCATTCTCTTCACTACTGCACTAATACGTTTATTTCGGCACCATCCAGGCAATCAGCTTGGGCACGCAGTTGAATTTCACCAGCCCCGCCATTTGATTTCAGGATGACTAGGCATCGACCACGGAAGACTCGCCTTTGGTTCCCACGATACATCTCGGTGCTGACCGGATTAGCGCTACCGACGGCCACAATTTTTCCGGGGCCATTGATCGTAAAGAAGATATTTTGATCGGCGTTGGGGTGGACAGCCCCATTTTCATCCACAACTTCAACAGTGACGTAGCTCAGATCTCCAGGATTGGTCTGGATCGTTTCCCGGTCAGGTGTGAGGCGAATGCGGGTGGGAGTACCAACGGTTTTCAGATCCTTTTCAGCCGCGGGTTTACCATCGTGGTAGCCCACAACTTTCAAGATCCCCGGTTGGTAGGGAACCTCAAAGATGATGCGATGTTTTTCCGCTTTCGTCGTTGACTTTTTCCCTAACGATTGTCCGTTTAGGAATAATTCAACTTCCTCACAGGCCGAATAAATTTCAACCGTAAACATTTCACCTTCTCGCCCCGGCCAGTTCCAGTTGGGCCAGACATCGGGCCAGCCCCACAGGGTCACATTGGGGGTTTGTCCTTCCGAAACTGGGGGATGGACGGCAATGTAGAGAGGCTCGCCATTACCCCACAGAATATCGCGGTAATAGGATTGGGGCCGTTTGAAGCCACATAAATCCAAATCACCGCAATTGGCCTGATGCCAGGGATAACCACCCAAAAATGGGAATTTTTCCCCTTCAAAATGGACCCGGCCGATCCCGGCTTCGCCCAAATAATCCAACGACGTCCACACAAAATCCCCGATCACTGCTGGGATTTCTTCGACCGCCCGCCAATTTTCGAAGGCTTCCAGGGCAAATGATTCGGATCCCATCATGATGCGGTTCGGCAAACGTTCAGTGTCGGGGCGATACTGTTCCCAACGATAGTTGTAGCCGCCCACGTCTAGCGTGGCAAAGGACGGATCCATAATCTCCCAGGGATCGCCGCGCCAGCTATCGCAAATTGCCGCAGTGACAGGGCGAGTAGGGTCAACTTTGCGGACGTGATCGACCAACATCTGAGAAATTTCATAGCCTTCACCGTAACCATCGCGTTCAATGACTTCATTCCCGATGCTCCACATAATAATGCTGGGATGATTACGGTCACGATAGAGCATAGCTTCCAGATCACGTTGCCACCAATCGTCAAAGGCGACGTGATAGTCGCCATGGTTTTTGCCTTCCCGCCAGCAGTCGAAAGCCTCATCAATGACCAACATCCCCAGCCGGTCGCAGGCTTCCAAAAATGCCGGTGCGGGTGGATTGTGAGCACAGCGGATGGCGTTGTAGCCGCTAGCCTTGTGAATTTCGACCTTGCGCTCCTCCGCCCGGGGGTATGACACGGTACCTAAAATACCATTATCGTGATGCACGCAGCCCCCTTTGAGCAGCACCAGCTCATCGTTTAGCAGGAATCCCTTTTCAGCGCTGAATTCGATCTTGCGGATGCCGAAGGTTGTGGTCCCAGTGTCGGAGACAACGCCACCTACCAAGATAATGGTCTTGGCCTGATAGAGGGTCGGGGTATCCGGAGACCACAATTGGGGGTTAGGAATTCGGAATTCGGAATTGATTTCTTGAGTGCTATTTGCCGGGATGATCGTCTCGGTTTCAAGAGCACTCTTTTCAATTCCATCTGGGGCGATGATTTGAGTTTGAACTTTGACAGTTTGGCTTTTGTCGGTTTCGTTCGCTACCTGGGTTTGAACATTAATTAAGGCAGAATCAGTGGAAACTTCAGGGGTGGTCACATAAACGCCCCAATGGGTCACATGAACTGGTTCCGCCACAATCAACCACACTGGGCGATATATCCCCGAACCCGAATACCAACGGCTGTTAAGTTGATGGCTGTTATCGACAAAAACTTTGAGGGTATTGGTCCCTGCCCAATCGATATAGGGAGTCAGGTCATAATTAAAACTTGTATACCCGTAAGGATATCGCCCCAAGCAGTGCCGGTTGAGCCAGACCGTCGCATTCATGTATACCCCCTCGAACTCGATGAACACTTTCTTGTCTCGCCAGCCTTCATCCAAAGTCAGTTTTTTCTGATACCAGCCCATCCCCATTGGGAAATAGCCGCCCGAATCACCGCTGACATTATCGGGATGCCGCTCAAGCTCAATGCTCCAGTCGTGGGGTAAGTCCAGGTCGCGCCAGGAGGCGATATCCGGGCTGAGTAACCGGGAGGCCGTTTTCTCTTGATAGTGAAATTTCCAGTTTTGGTTGAGGCTAATTCTCTTCATAATTTATTCATTCCTATATCAATTAGTGCTCAGATGACACGAAAATTGGCTTGATTAGCGTTATTCGCGTTCTATTACTAGACCAACCTGCTTAGGATTGCACCATCGCTTCAGCAGCCAGCCGGATGGTATCCAATTTATATTGCCGGTTCCAGCGGTTGACGGGGATGAAATCCCACTTGCGAGCTTTAACATGTTGAATCCAACGCTCTTGGCTGGCCAGGCAAGTAATCATCCCATTACCTGAACCACCCGCGGCCGCAACCATGATGACAGGTTTTTGGTGGAAACCACTTGCCTCCCCTCGCAGCGCTTCACAGCGGCGTAAGCGATCAGTAAACACCTTCATGGATTCACTTAAATCACCCCAATAAACCGGGGTAACGAAGACATACGCATCAGCTTTGATCGTGCGTTCATGGAGGGCCTGAAAATCATCCAACACATCACAAAGATGTTGGTCACGGCAGGTCCCCCAGCCGTTATCGCAGGCCGCGCAGGAACCAATATTCAAGTCATTGAGTCGAATTTCGGTAGCTTCGCCACCCCCCTTCTGGACTCCGATCACCGCGGCTTGGGCACAGGCTGCGGTCAGACCAGCGCTATTAGGACTCGCACTAAATACGAGTACGTTCATTTCCACCTCCGAATGTGGGTTGGTTCGTTGCTAAATTTGTAACCAATCCTACAAAAATATTGAGAAAATCTCGCCATGAAAGACGAGATTTGAGATTATTGATTTACCTGATGGTGAAACTCCTATGAGGGCAAATTCGCCCTCAAAATCTCATTGATAGGTCCCTAATTCAAGCCCACGTTTGATGAAATATTCGTAATTATCAGGGTGAACATCACTGGGGATGGAGTGGTCACTGTGGAGGACAAAACCGTTATTCCCCATGACGATCGGGATTTTGTTTTCCAGCTCTTGATTAATGGCAGCCTGATCATTGGTGTACAACACCCGAACGTCGATGCCGCCCATGAAGGAGAGCACGTCACCAAATTGTTTGTAGAGGTCGATCAAATCCATCCCGGCTTTAACTTCGATGACCTGGAGGCAGTCGATCCCCGCCGCGACCATATGTGGCAGCAGGGGCGCGATATAGCCACAGGAGTGCATGATCACGGGGAGATTGCGGGCATGGGCCCAGGCGATGGTTTCTTTGTGGGCCGGTTGGATGATCTCCTGGTACATGCGCGGTGACATGAAGGGATGGTTTTTGAACCCCATATCTTCATAGAACCAGATGCCGTCGGGGTAGCCCTCTTCAGCAAAGAGAATTTCCCAATGTTCGATAATCATCCGGGTGTAGGCCGCGGTCATCTCTTTGACCCAAGCGGGGTCCATCGCCATGCCAACCAGCATATGTTCGTGGCCACAAACCGGGTGCATCAACTCGAAAACGTTGACCCCCGACCAGCAGAAGAAACGTTCGGCCGCGGCGGCCTGGGCTTTTTTCTGGCGATAAGCAGCGAAATCGATCCGGCGGCGGTCGGTTTTCAGGTGGGGTTTGATGTGTTCGTCCCAACCCTGGCGGTTTTGGACCAAAAAATCGACGTGCTCGGGAGTGGATTCATGTTGTTTATGCCGCCGCAGGAGGGCCCCATTGCCATCACGGGCTAATATCGTCTCTTCGGTTTCTTCGATGATTTCGGGTTCAAAATCGAGGTTGGCAACGAAATTGAAGGGCCAACTGAGTTGCATATCGAGGTCAAACCGGTCTTCCAGGCATTCACCGGGGGTCAGATAACCGGCCTGTTCCCAATTGCGCTGGGTATCTTCCCAAAAATGTTCGAAAACGCCGATGCGGTCAATGGGCTGTCGTTGGAGGATATTGCTGATGCGTTCTTGGGATGTGAGAGAGTCCATAGGGAAAAAAGGGCAAGGGTTAGGGGTTGAGGGGGAGGGATAAAATTTGTCCATCGGAGAGGCCGATGAAGAGAGATGCACCGGGATTCAGACCGAGAGGAGTTGTAACGCTGGAAATGAGGGTATTCTCCGCAAATCCGGTTTTTTGCTCCCAAGATTGGCCGCCGTCTTTTGAGACAAAGACCGAATCATCCTGAACGATGAGAAGCCCGGAGGGTCCGTCCAAAATAATTTGATCAACAGCCCCTTCAATTTCATCTGGGGTCAAGGCATCCCAAGTGTCACCGTTGTCCGTGGATTTGAACAAGCCATTATCTTCGGTTCCGGCGATAATTTCTCCAGTGGGGGTCAGCACGAGGCTGAGTACGGGGGCCAGGTCCATCGGGAAATCGACATCCCGCCAGGTGCGGCCGCCGTTGGTGCTGCGGAAAACGCCGCTTTCGGTGCCTGCCAAAATCGTCTGGTCGGTGGCGAAATCTGGCGACAGGACCAGGGCATTGATATTGCGGTCCAGCAGGCCAAAATTCCAGCCGGTATAACTCACGCCCCGGTTGACGGTGCGGTACACCCCATCTTCCATCGTCCCGGCCAGGAGAATGCCATCGGCGGGGAAGTTAGAGGAGAGCACCAGAGATGAGACAACTGGCGGTGGCACACTCAGTTGGGCGGTTTCCCAAGTTTGGCCGCCGTCTTTCGAGCGCAGGAGGTTGCCTTCCACCCCGGCGAATACGGTCTGATCGGTGGCAAAACCAGGAGAAAACGCGACCTGGGTCGTTGGCAAGGGAGCGTCTAAATTCAGGCTGGTATAAGCTGACTCCCAAGTTAGGCCGCGGTCGGTTGATTTAAATAATCCACTCCGTTTGGCTGCGAACAAAATGCCATCTTGTTCGAAATTGGGCGAGGCAGCCAGGGTGTAGAGGTAATCTTGAGGGGTTAAATTGGGTTCCATTTTGATTTTATTTTCCGGGTGATTCGGGCAGGCTGTCCACCGGCGGATTCTTGCGATGAACAATGACGTCAATAGTTAAGGCCAGGGCCGCGCCTTTGATGGCGTTGATCACGGCCCGGCGCTGCACAGCGGCGACATCTAAAATCCCGGCGGGGACCATCTCGCAGACTTCGCCTTTGACCACATCGAAACCATAACCGGTTCCGGCCGCGTCGACCCGGCTGAGTATGGCACCGTGGTCGTACCCGCAGTTGGTGAGAATCGTCCGGAAGGGCACTGCGAGGGCCTTGCGCAAAATCCGGTGGGCGGCACGGGCGTCAACATTGGTCTGATCTTGGAAAGTCTGATCAACGATGTCCCGGCAAGCCAACAAAGTCGTCCCGCCGCCGGGTAAAACGCCTTCCCGGGCGGCACCCCGAACGGCATCGGCGGTGCGGGAGGCCATTTCTTTACGAGTTTCAATTTCGGTTTCAGTTACGCCGCCGACTTCCAGCGCGGCGGCCCCACCCGATAAGCGCCCGATCCGATCCTGGAGGGCCTGGCGTTCTTCGGTTTTGGTGACCTTGTTGAACGCGACGCGTAACTTGGCAACATGTTCTCGCAGTTGACGCGGCATGCCTTTACCATTGACGATGCCCAAATGGTCCATATTGGCCCAAATCCGCCGGGCCCGGCCCAGACGTTCGGGGGTGACCAGGGCCAGCGACTCACCGGCCGCTTTGAAGAGGGGGCTGGCCCCCGTCAGGGCGGCAATATCCTCCATGGCGGCTTTTTGGACATCCGAACGCATCCCGGGTACTTTGACGCCGATGATTTTGATTTTGTCGTTGGTCTTACTTTGGAACATCAGCCCTTGGACTTCTTCGGAGAAGCGGGTCGCCATCACCACCAGGTGGCTGACTTGGGCCTGAAGCGCAGCCCGGATGATGTGGAGAAACTCCTGGGGATCTTCGATATCCAAATCAGAGACCAAAATCGCAGCTTCGTGGAAATCCGTCCGGGAACGGGTGGTATCCCAAATCAATTTGGGGTTGGCTAAACCCCCGTCCCAATAGCTGCCCTCTACAAATTCACGATACAGGTTGCGGCCATGTCCGGCCCGGATATCTAAAATGCCATATTCCCCGACAATGCTGATGATCTCTCCCAAAGCCGCGGCCATCTCATGGTCGTGACATACGGTTTTGGCTACCCCGGTCAGGGCTTCCGGCCCCGAAATCGGGAATGTCATCTCATCCATTTTTTCCAGGATCGCTTCCAGGCCCTGCTCTAAATAGCGGCGCAAGATCATGCCATTGCCACCCGCCGCGATATATTGCAACCCTTGATCAAAAATGGATTGGAATAACACTGCGGAAGTCGCAACCCCATCGCCAATGCGGTCATACAAATTCCATAACGAACCCCGCACAAACATGGCCCCCGCATTTTCATCCCAGTTGGGAAGTTCGATGATCCGGCGAGAGATGATCCCGCCGCTATCCAGCAATTCGGGAGAGCTTCTCCCCGCCGTCATGCGGTCGATGGCGACGATACGCGGCAATGGCCCTAAGGACGGCCGAATGGCCCCCACAATTTGGGCAATGCCACCCTGAAAACCAGCCGCGGTGCGCGGTTGAAAGACAACTTCAGGTTTTTTCTTGAATACGGGTACAGTGTTTTGGACTTTTTTACTCAATGTTGGCTACCATTTCTTGGAGGTCGAATTTGGGGGTGCCAAAGCGGTCACACAACCCAAAGGCCACGTGAATGGGGCTTTGTTCGACGTTCCAGATTTTAGAATGATAGAGGTTATCACGCCACTCATAAAAGTACAATGCCTTTAAGCGGCCGGCGTAATCTAAATTTGCTTGCTGGATGAGGCCCATAAATTGGGACATAACTGCAGCATAACTGGCGTTATCATTTTCGGGGACGACCAGCGATTCCGTTTCCAGGTGGTAACCCACCGCCGAAGGGAATCCCGTCTCAGAGAGCAGCAGCGGTTTATCCGCGGCCTCCAATTGCTGCAACACCCGCCGGAGTTGAGTCTCCATTTGATCGAGTCGGGTGGCCCGCACTTGGGGATCGGTTAGAAATTTTTTACTCTCTTCAAACGCGCCCCAGCCATGCCACTCAGGGACCCCCATGGGATACAAATTCACCGAGACAATGTCGAGGGCATCAATCAGCGGCCAAACCCATTCGTGAAAAGTACCATCCGGATCGAAAACAATCCCTTCCATAGCGTAGGTCAGCGGGGTATCAAGTCCGCGCTCATCCATCCAGCGGCGATAGGTATCGATGACATTCGCCAACCCAAAAGACAGCCGCGCCGTGAAGCGTTTGTCATCCGGATGATCCCCACCCTGGCGCAACTCATTCCCGACACAGATGCCTTCCAAATCAACCCCCAACGCATGGATGGCGGCTAACTCGTCTAATCGCACCTGTGAGCGCCAATCGGCTGCCAAGGCCTCGGAATCGATGTACATTCCGGCTAACAACGACATGTGATGTTTGGCGAGGAGGGGTGCGGCGCGCTGCGAGTATTCTAATGAATATGAGCGAATCGATTGTAATCCGCTGTGTTTGGCAGCTGGAATTTGTTCTGCTAAGGAAAGACCGCTTTCGTGGATCCAGGCTCCGATTTTCATGTTTGCTTCACCAAAATTCTCGATATGACTTCTTCAAGATAAGTTACCTGATACAAAAACGGCGATTGAAATCGCGGCAATAACTGCAAAACCTGCCTCCGCAGGTTGAAGCAAGTCGCCGAAGGGCGACTTCAGAAAGGTTGTTGCGACTTCAGTCGCCGGGCGTTGCCGAAAAACTCGATCATCACGAATACGGCGTCTCCAAGATCGTATTCACCATCGCCCAGAAATTTTCGAGGGGCGTATCGAGTTGCACGTGATGAGTCGGCGCTAAAATCAGGCCTCCATTGTGGCCCACCGTTTCCAAACGTTGCTTTACTTCCGCGGCCACATCCTCAGGGGTGCCGAAAGGCAGGGTCTGCTGCTCGTCCAGGGTGCCCCAAAACGAGAGTTGGTTGCCATATTGGGCTTTGATTTTAGCGGGATCCATTGAGACCGGTTGAATGGGATTCAAAATATCCAGCCCAATCTCGATTAATTCGGGAATAATCGGTTCGACATTGCCATCGGAGTGGTAGGCGATTTTTACGTCCGGGTTGATTGCCCGCAACTCGGCGATAAAGTCTGCCATGCGCGGCTTGAGAAATTTGCGCCACATTCGGGGGGAAATCATCATTTTATGTTGGGCCCCGACATCATCCCCCGCCCAAATCATATCCACCCCCAGTTCGACGAGTTTTTTTGCCGCAGTCAGGTGATATTGATAGGGAATATCCAGAATTTCATTCGCTAGCTCGGGGGCGACAACCATATCGAGCAGCATCTGCTCTAAACCACGGAGCGCCCAGGCGGTTTCAAAAATGGTCGTAGCGACCACCCCTACGATCCAGTAATCCGCCTTGAAATTATGGATCATCTCCTCGGCATCAGTATATAATTCTGGGCGGTGAGGGTCGGGGGGGTTGTAGCTGGAGATAGCGGCCTCATCTGCGAGCGGATTGGAATCAATTTCGGTGTAGTGCCCGCGCCCAAACGGCGTGTTGTAGGGGTGAATTTGCCAACCGATCCCCCATTCATCGACGTACGGCTTGTCATCTAGATAATAAGAATTCGCCCATCCGACCGAGGTCAACAGCATATCCTGCCCCAGAGAACGTTCTAACTCATAAGTATTGCCGCCGCCGTGGGGGTTATGCGCCGCTTTCCCTTTAAGTTCCAAATCTGCCCGCAGCCGATCGGCAAATTCGGGCGTGAAACTGATTTGCATGGGGCAGCGATCGGGTTTTTCATGGTTCAGGACGGTTAAAACTCGTTCTCTCGGTTTCATCGCATTGCTCCAAAAATTATTGCACGCAAAGCCGCTAAGGCACAAAGAAAACTATGGGAAACTTTGCGTCTCGGCATCTTGGCGAGAGAAATTTAAAGTTTCGAGTAGAAAATATTAGCTCCTCGAGTGCAAAGGCAATCTCGAGGAGCTAAAAATGGAGAAGAACTCTTTATCCTTTGAGACCGCTGGTCACCACTCCTTGGAGGATATATTTCTGTCCAAAGAAGAAGACGACAATCAGCGGGATGATATACAAGACACTGGCCGCCAGAGAGACGGTATACAACGATATCCCTTGGGGATTCTTGAAAGCCGTTGTCAGGGCCACCCCCAACAGCGTTTTGCTGGCACTCAGATAAATGGAAGGAGTTAGATAGTCACCCCAAACACCGATGATGGCAAAAATCATCACGGTGGCTAGGACCGGTTTGGCGTTGGGGAGGAAAATCTGCATATAGATGCGGAATGGGCCGCAGCCATCCACTTCGGCGGCCTCTTCAATTTCCCGCGGGAACCCCAGGAAAAATTGGCGGAACATGAAGATATAAAAGGGACTACCGCCTAAGGCTCCCAAAATCCAGGGCCAGTAGGTGTTGGTCAGTTTTAGACGGGCATAGAGGATAAACTGCGGAATTAAGATCACAATAAAGGGCACAATCAACATCGCGATGACGATGGAGAACAATTTTCCGCTGCCCGGCACCGAATAACGGGCAAAAGCATAGCCAACTAATGAACTGATCAGGGCATTAATTATGGCCGTTCCGACCGCCAACAAACCCGTCCGAGCGGCGATTTCGGCGAAGGGGGTCAATTCAAAAATCAAGCGGTAGTTTTCCCATTGCCAAATCTCAGGGAAGATGATAATAGGATAAGACATGTATTCGGCATCGAGTTTGAAGGAGGCGATGAAGAGAAAAAACACCGGCGCAATCAAAAACAGCGAGGTAAAGATCAAGGTTGAGTAACCGAAGGCGCGACCAACCCGTTTTTGAATATTACCGCGTTGTGAAATTGTAAGGTTCATTAGTCACCTCCGGGGGCGTCGTAGTAGACCCAGAATTTTTGGGACCAAAAAACGACTGCAGTGAGAATTAAAACGCCCACAAACAACAT
The DNA here is from genome assembly GCA_964453155.1 of uncultured Anaerolineales bacterium. GTDB lineage: Bacteria > Chloroflexota > Anaerolineae > Anaerolineales > UBA11858 > CAYVQU01. The sequence goes on from CAYVQU010000059.1 coordinate 25,321, forward strand.
CCAGAGCAGGGCGGTACCATAACCAAACCGTCCGGTGACAAAAATTTGGCGGTGCGTATGGATCATGTAGAGATAAATTGGCCTGGGAGGTACGGTAGCCGTCGTAATGCCGACCTGGGTGAGTACGAGCGGTAAGTTGAGTTGTTGAAAAGCACCGATCAAACCTAAGATCAATTGGAAGAAAATTACCGGCGTCATGAGCGGCAGGGTCACATGACGGAATGATTGTAAGGCATTGGCCCCGTCGATCTTGGCCGCTTCGAGTAATTCCGTTGGAATCCCCTGTAACCCGGCCAAAAAGATCACCATCCCGGCCCCCAAGCCGCCCCAGACGGCAATCGTCGTCATTCCTGGCATGGAGTAATCTGATAGCCAACCAATCGCCACCGGCTCAGGAGTGAATTGACTGATCAGGTGGTTGAGCATCCCGAAATTGCGCTCAAGGATGATGCGCCAGGCCGTAATCGCCGCAGTGATTGGGATCAAGCTGGGGAGATAGAATATCGTGCGGAACAAACCTCGGGCTTTGACATCTTGATTCAGGATGACCGCCAGGGTAAACGAAATAATCAACCATAACGGCAGGTTCAACGCGCCCCAAATCAGGGTTTGCCGGAGTGAATAGGCCACATCAGGATCATCGAAAATCCCCCGTTGATAATTGCCAAACCCCACCCACTTGAGCGTTAACAGATTGAGACCATCATAATTGGTAAAAGAGGTTAGCACCCCCACAACGAGCGGAAATACCCCTAGGACAATGAAACCGATCAACCACGGCGAGACCATCGCGTAAAACGTAAGGGTTCGACGCTGGTCGCGGGTCAGGTTGCGTTTCCGGATTTGGCCCTGCGGTTCGCTTGATAATGTCGTATTTGCTTCCATGAGCAATTCCTTGCAACTACAAATTTTATTTTATGAACAATGATGCCAAATGATTTGGATTGGGGAGGTCAGCGCAGTGCTGACCTCCCCAATTGTAAACCTCTCTACGGGTTTGAACAGGTTTCGGCGGGAACGTTGGACTAAAAATTCATATTGAAACCGAAATCCGTTTAGACATTGCGGTTATTAAGTTGCTCTTTTCAAAAGAACAAACCGCAAAGCACTTAGCCCATAATGCGTTCGATGCTTTCCTTGATGGAGAGGTTAACTTCAGATTCCACACCAGCGACTAACTCATCAAATGAGATCGCGCCAGTCAGGGCCTGATCCAAGTATTTGCTCCAGGAGTCGGGCACTACAGTCTCACCCACGAAGGGGTTGAACTGAATCGGCTCCACGTCTAAGGCTAATTCACCTTCCAAAACCTTGAAGCACTGCTTCTGGAAGTCGGTTTCCTGCGGGATCAACGGAACCTGGGACTTGAGGGCGGGAACACCCCAACCCGAGCCGGCGCGTTCCACGGAGGGGGCACCACCGTGGTAGAACTCGAAGACTTTCCAGGCTGCATCCGGGTTCTGAGAACCGGAGGTCATGATAGCACCGGTGGAGGTGATGGTGCGGTCGTTGCGGACACCTGTCCAGGTGGGGGCGGGCAGCATCATAACGTTGCCGCGGTTGTCATCGCTCTCAGCCATGGCGCTGAACCAGAACCCGTATTGTTCCATCGCCAGCACATTGGCGAGGAAGTCGTTGCCGGTCCAACCACCGGGGCTGGGCAACTGCGGGCTGACGGTGTAGGGCGCTTCGGCCATGTCGTAGTACCACTTGACGACGGCTTTGGCGTCTTCGTTGTCATTAATGATCATCTTGTCGAAGCCAGCCGAGTATAAGCTCTGGCCGGTCTCATCCAAGATATTCTGCCAATAGCGATCCATCCAACCATTTTCCCAGGCGAAACCATATTGCATCAGGCGGTCGCCATCGAATTTGGTCAACTCAGCCGAGGCCGCCATGACCTCATCATAGGTCATCGCTTTGGTGTCATCGGGGGTCCCGAGGCCAGCCTCTTCGAAGAGGGCTTTGTTGGCGAAGATGGTCAGGTCAGGGGAGAAGTCCTTGGCCATACCATAAATTTTGCCGGAACCAATCTCGAGCGGACTTTCGGCCTTGTAGTAATCGTTGGCGGGCATCAGGTCGTCGATCTTGATCATTTCGCTGGCTTCGAAATAGGGGGTCATATCATAGAGCAAACCCCGGGCCAGGAATTGGGGCACCGAAGGAGCCTGAACGCGATAGATATCTGGCGGTGTGCCCGCAGCGTACATCGCGAAGAAGCGAGTGGGGTCGGCGCCGTCCACAACCTCGAGAGTGATGCCAGGATTTTCTTCTTGGAAAGTGTTGACATGATCCTCAGTGAATTCATGGAGGAAGTGCATGCAGACCACATGCCCAGAGGCCGGTGCGGCTTCCGGTTCTTCCATCATTTCTTCTTCCATAGGTTCTTCAACAACCGGTTCAGCGGCGGGCTTACAGCTGGCCAGCAGGGCACCGGCGCCCAGAGTGCCGGTCAATTTCAACATTTCACGGCGGGTCAATTTCTTGGTAGTCATTTCTAACTAAGCCTCCTGCTTACGTGCGTGTCGGATTGTGCTTTCGAATAAAACTGGCATAATTAACCTTCACGCCTGAGCAGTTTCCGGTTTGAGCTTGGGCTTTATCACAAATTACTTTCCGGAATCTGCTTATGTTTTTAGTTTCCGGTAACTGAAGCTGCTCCGAGAAGAGCATGGAGCAGTAAGAAC
>CAYVQU010000060.1:0-27783 GCA_964453155.1 uncultured Anaerolineales bacterium
TGTATTCATGCTGTTAATGTACACCCTTCACCACCATAATCGGCGAAGGTATTGCTAAGGAGAAAAAGAAAATGTCTAACCAAACCAAATTCCTACTCAACGAAACTGATCTACCCAAGGCCTGGTACAACATTAATGCTGATATGCCAATGCCACCAACCCCGGTACTCCATCCCGGCACCAAAGAACCAGTCACTCCTGACTTCCTCTCTGTGCTCTTCCCGATGGAACTGATCATGCAAGAGATGAGCCCAGAACGCTATATTGATATTCCGGAAGAAGTGCGCGAAATCTATAAATTATGGCGCCCTACTCCGCTCATTCGCGCTCGGCGACTGGAAAAAGCGCTTGGCACCCCCGCCCATATTTATTTCAAAAACGAAGGGGTCTCCCCCTCGGGCAGCCACAAACCCAACACTGCCGTCCCCCAGGCTTTTTATAACAAAGTTGAAGGGGTCAAAGCCCTAACGACCGAAACCGGCGCAGGACAATGGGGCTCCGCACTTTCGATGGCGACCCATATGTTTGACCTAGCCTTAGAAGTTTATATGGTCAAGGTTTCATATCAACAGAAACCCTATCGCCGGGTACTCATGGAAACCTACGGGGCCGAGGTGCATGCCAGCCCTACGAATCGCACCCAGTATGGTAATTCAGTTATGGCTGCGAACCCCGATAGCCCGGGATCCTTGGGCATCGCGATCTCTGAGGCCGTGGAAGTCGCCGCGACTTCCGAAGGAGCGAAGAAATACAGCCTGGGCTCGGTCTTGAATCACGTCCTGATGCACCAGACTGTTATTGGCGAAGAGGCCATCAAGCAACTGGATCTAGCCGGTGAATATCCCGATGTTGTAGTTGGGTGTGTCGGCGGCGGCTCCAATTTTGCAGGTATCGCTTACCCCTTCTTGCGAGAGAACATCCAAAATGGTCGTGATACCCGCTTTGTAGCAGTTGAACCCAATGCTACCCCCACTCTTACGCGTGGGCCATATGCCTTCGACTATGGAGATACCGCCAAAATGGCCCCCATCGTCAAAATGTTCACACTAGGCCACGACTTTGTTCCCCCGCCTATCCACGCCGGTGGTCTGCGCTATCATGGCATGGCGCCCAGTATTTGTGCCCTCTACGATGCCGGTTACCTGGAAGCTAAAGCCGTTCCCCAGTTGGCGACTTTTGAAGCTGCCGTGTTGTTCGCCCAATCCGAGGGGATCATTCCAGCCCCTGAAACCGCCCATGCGGTCCGGGTTGCTATTGATGAAGCCCTCGACGCTAAAGAAAAAGGGGAAGAACGGGTCATTCTGTTCAATCTTTCGGGGCATGGGCACTTCGATTTGGCCGCTTATCAGTCCTACCTGGCAAACGATCTCCAAGATTACCAATATCCTGAAGAAGATATTGAGGCTGCACTCGAGAAACTCCCTAAGGTGGATGCCGTCCCAGCTTAGGAGCCAGCAGTCAAGCCGCAAGCCGAGATCAACGGGAAATCTCGGTTTTCGGCATCGTTCTCCATTTCTTCAGAGTCTCCTCCAAGACAAGAACCCTGGTGATGATCACCAGGGTTCGGTCTTTAAAACTAAGTTTCAATGACTTGGAAAACTACTCAAAAAAAGTAGCTTATGGATTTTTCAAATCCCGATAATCGGCAAATAGCTGCCAGACCCGAAGCGCGGCTTCCTTTTGAATATTGAAAGACATTTTCGAATCTCCCCATTGACGATCAGCAAAATAGATTGGGATTTCGTTAAATTGGAAGCCCAACCGACTGGCAACATATGTCATTTCAACTTGAAATGCGTAACCATTCGACTTGACGCGCTCAAGGGGCATGCCCAATAGCGTTTCTCGTCTCCACATCCGAAACCCCCCGGTTGTATCTCGAACAGAAAGGTTCAGAATCGTCCGGGCATAAAAATTGCCAAACCCAGAAAGCCCTTTACGCCACAGCGGCCAGTTTTCATCGAGGCTGCCGCCAGGAACATAACGTGAACCGATCACAACATCACAGTCTGCTAATGCAGCCGCCATTTCTACAAGTTTCTCAGGAGGATGTGAAAAATCAGCATCCATTTGGGCAACGGCTTCAGCCCCAGCCGCGATTGCCTGTTGAAACCCTTGAATATAGGCCGTTCCCAAGCCGAGTTTTCCAGCGCGGTGCATTACCGATAACCGCTTGGGAAAGTCAGCCATCATTTCTTCAACGAGTTGTCCCGTTCCATCAGGGCTGTTATCATCTACGATTAATAACTTGATCCCGGCTAACGGTAAACCCAAGACCTGGGGAATCAACTTGGGTAAATTATCAACTTCATTATAAGTGGGAATAACTACTGTTATTTGCATTTTTAACCTACATTGGGATGGCTTACTGCCATCCCAATTAATTTTCTAGTTTGATTTTAATTTTGCTATACTGCCAGCAGTGCTTTCTGAAGACTTTCCACATCAGTAAAGGGACCCTGATCTGGTAGCAGCCCATTCATTCGCAAAGCCAAGCGCTTTTCAGGTAAAATCTGCTCTTGATCGCGATCTTTGAGGGGGTAAAAATAATCGAGGGATTGTTCTAATCGAGTCCGAATGCGCTCACCGAGGGTTATTACAGTTCCGGGTTGGGTAACCACTACAAATTCCGCCGGACTGAGGTGTCCCACAAAATCGGTAGCATTCCCAACGTTCCGAACCCCATTGTGAACCATTAGGCTAACAGCTCGTAATACATCATCCGAGGCGACAAAACCATAGGTTTCCCGAAAATGATCTAGGTGATCGAGTGACACCATGATCAAAGCCCAATTTTCATTATCCAGACATTCAGATAAGCGTTCATTCACCAACGCCCCTTCTGGTAAGCCAGTTACGGGATTATTGATTGAACCTTGGGTTGAACGTTGTAACGAATTTCGCACCCGCAACCGCAATTCTTGAATGTCAAAGGGTTTGGTGATGTAATCATCGGCCCCCAATTCGAGTCCCTGAAGTCGGTCATTACGACCGCGCTTTTCAGTCAAAAAAATAATGGGGACATCTTCGGTGCGCCGATTGGCTCGCAGACGCCGGGCGACCTCATAACCATCGATATCTGGTAAGCGGATATCCATTATTACCAGATCAGGGCGTTTATTCCGACAGGCTTTCTCGGCATCTTCACCCCAATTAACCGTCGATACATCGTACCCCTGAACCCGAAAATAGGCATCAAGCATCTCGGCGACATCAATGTCGTCTTCAACGATTAGGATGTTGTGTTTTATTTCCACCACGTCGTTGCCTAACTCACCGGCGTTTTTTGAATGATAAATTCACACACTTCATCACCACAGGCCACACATTTCGATTCGTTGACCCGGAATTCATTACCACCAGACACCCATTTTAGGCCTTCTTGTAGCAGACCTACCGCGATAAAGCAGACCGGCTTATCTGAACCTTCCCGGCCCCAACAGACTGGGCAGCGGTGGATCGTATAAACAAATTCATCATCCTGTTCTTCAACAGTTGAGATTTGGTCGCTCATTTGGCTGAAGATTTTGGCCATTGCGGGCACACCTATGCGCAATTTTGCAGCTAAAGGTAAAACCTTAAAAGCCAAATCACCAGCTCCGGCCAACGCGCCGAAATTCCGCAAAGCATCTGAAAATGTTGCTCTGCCAGCGCGCAACGCCAACCCTCTGCCACCCCGAGGACCGTACATTTCTTCTAATCCCTGGTTTATGGCAGAAATATCGGAGAAATCAAAACCTTTGTTCAAATTATCTTCAGGAAAATTTCCAATGAGAGTGCCTAGATCAGCCAGGTTGAGAATCGCGTTCAGACCATTCTTGCCCATGACATCTTCAAGGGCTTCAAGCATAATCAAACCGAATTTATTGGGGTAATAATAACCGCTCTTGGGGATGGATTCCATAATTTTTTCCTAGAGCTAAATTAACTTGGCAAGGTCTTCAGTGGCTCGGCGCATATCCAAGAAGATCAGCCCCAATTTGGCTTGTTCTCGGGCCAAGGCGGTTAAGACGGCTTCTTCCCCGACAGACATCAAAACGACGTAACCCGACCCACCTTTGATGTAAACCTGATCTAAACTGCCTCGCCCTAATTCAGAGGCAATGCGCTCACCCAGCGATAACATCGCCGCGGACATAGCGGAAACTCGGTCTTCCTCAACCCCTTGGGGTAACGCAGACGCAATTGTCAAACCATCTACACTAACAACCGCAGAAGCCTCAATATCTGGTGATGAGGCCTGCAGGTCACGAAGGCGTTCAACCATTAGTTGGGAGCGTGATTTTGTCAAGGTGTCACTCCTCCATAAATATTTTTTTGGTTTCGTATTTGTTGTGTTTTGAACCTATTTCTTCTTAGAAACACAGGCATTACTGTAACATCTGGATCAATTTTCGTCAAGAAATATCGCATGGACATATCAAAATAGTTAACTCTCAAATTGCAAGGTTTTCTGTGCGTTTGGCTTTTACTTTTTGACATTATTTTTAGAATATGTTATCCTCCGCCAACAGACTGACCAGTCGGTCTCATAGAAATGGTGATTTATGGATGAAAAACAAAACACCCGACAAAAAATCCTTTCGGCCGCAATCAACGTGTTCGCCAATAAAGGCTACCACGCTACCCGAGTCGATGAAATAGTCGCGGCCTCAAAAACATCTAAAGGTGCGGTTTATTTTCACTTTCCTAGCAAAAAAGAGATTTTTTTAGGCTTGGTGGATGAATTTGCAAAAATTCTTGAAAATAGATTAAAAGAAGTCATTGCTGCCGAAGATCGAGGGGTTTTGCGAGTGAATGCGGCCCTGACCGTTTGCCTGGAAACTTTTGGAAAATATCGGCAACTCGCCAAGATTTTCTTGATTCAGGCCGTTGGCTTGGGCGCTAGTTTTGAAGAAAAACAGCAAGATATTCATAACCGCTTTGTGAAGGTCATAAAAAAACACCTGGATGAAGCAGTAGCCGAGGGCGATATCGCCCCTATCGACACTGAAGTCACCGCATTTGCCTGGATGGGGGCCATCAACGAAGTTGTCATTCGCTGGGTCTACACCGGCGAGCCAGCCCCAACCCGGGCTTTGCCGACGTTACGAATGATTCTGCTCCGCAGTATCGGGGTTTCGGATGAACAAATCCAAATGATTGACCAAAGCAATTCATGACCGGCATAATGCTATTCGGTTTCATAAAAATTTCCTGGTTGACTGACATAATTAATAATGGACCCAATTTTCACCGCAGAGACGCCGAGTTCACTGAGTTTTTCCCGAAAAATCAAGAAGCTTTGCATGCTTTGCGCCTTTGCAATGCGATTCATTAAAATTCGTCAGTCAATCAGCAAAATATCAATAATATTTAGGAGATTTTTCTCATGTTCAATCAACGTAACAAAGTTTTACTGATTTTCAGTTTCATATTTATAGGTATGTTGCTTATCTCTTGCCGCACTGAACAATCCGCAGATGATCCCGTGATAGTTCGAGTTGCGGTCCTGCCGATTCTGGACTCTCTTCCCATGTATGTGGCCGAAAAAGAAGGATTGTTTGCGGAGCAAAACCTTTCAGTAGAATTTATTCCGGTAGCCTCGGCCCCCGAAAGGGATCAGATCATCACTGCCGGAAAAGCAGATGCGATGATCAATGAGTTGGTTTCAACCATTTTCTATAATCAGGCTGAGACCCAAATCCAAATCGTCCGTTATGCTCGGGTGGCGACCGCGGATCAACCCGTGTTCCGTATCATCGCAGCGGCCGAAAGCGGCATCAAATCAGCCAAAGATTTGAAGGGGGTAGAAATTGGCATCTCCGAAGGGACGGTTATTGAGTATTTGACCGATCGTTTACTTCAGGCCGAGGGGTTGACCGATGATGAAATAGTTGGTATTGCAGTTCCAAAAATTCCCGATCGGCTAGCTCTGCTCGGTTCAGGAGAACTACAGGCGGCGATGCTGCCTGATCCGGCCTCGGCAGTTGCAGTGGTTAATGGCGGCACAGTTGCCATCGACGATACCAGCCATCCCGAATTTGGATTTAGTGTGATTTCTTTCCGCAAAGAGTTTATTACCTCCAACGAACAGGCGGTATCAGGCTTCTTAGCTGCCTTAGAAGAAGCCACAAATCGGCTCAATTCGGACCCTACTCAATATGCTGAGCTGTTATCCGAAAAACAGCTGATACCTCCGCCGGTATTAGCTTCCTATCAACTCCCCAAATTCCCATCTGCCGGGGTTCCAACCGCAGCCCAATGGGATGATGCCGTGGACTGGGTTACCACTAAGGGGTTGCTTAATGGGCAAACATCGTACACCGACTCGGTCACTGCCGATTTCTTACCCTAACGATATAGGGGCTGCCAGCAATATTACTGGCAGCCCCCTAATTTATTAGATGCTTCAAATCACTAACCTCACCTTCGAATATGGCACCTTGCCCATCTTTCATGATTTCACTTGGCAGGTCGACCAAGGGGAAACCTGGGCCATTCTTGGACCTTCGGGGTGTGGAAAATCGACATTGTTATATTTGATTGCCGGATTACTCACCCCCGTAAATGGTTCCGTTTCGATCAATGGCGACCCTATTTCCCGGCCCCGCCCGCAAACTGGATTGATCATTCAGGAGTATGGCTTGCTGCCGTGGGCCACGGTCCGCCAAAATGCGGCTTTAGGTCATCAAATTCGGGATTTTTATGGACCCGACGGCACCCATGCCCCCGCCGCCGCGGTGCCAACTAGTAATGTAGATCACTGGCTTGAACGTCTGCGTTTGATTCCCCATAGTCATAAATTTCCCAGCCAACTTTCGGGTGGGCAACGTCAAAGGACTGCAATTGCGCGCACCTTAGCGCTCGAACCAGATTTACTGTTGATGGATGAACCATTTTCGTCATTAGATGCCCCTACCCGGGAGTCCCTGCAAAACTTGACACTGGACCTCCAACCCGAACAAAATTTAACCCTAATCATTGTGACCCATGCCATCGAAGAAGCAGCTCTTTTGGGAAAAAATATTTTACTCTTGGGAGAACCACCAAATATTAAACCTCTAATCATCCCAAACCCCCAGGCTGGAACAACCGATTACCGAGTGAGTGAAACGTATCAATCTATTTGCCAGGAATTACGTAATCGAATGGAGATTCAGACGTCATGAAGCGGCGGGAATTATTCGTTGCAGTTCTAACCCTCCTCGCTCTGTGGCAAATATTAGCTTGGATCGTTCAACAGCCTATTCTGCCTGGCCCAGTGGTAACCATCGGTGTATTTTTTGCTGAACTCAGCGGGGATTTACTAGCACATTTTGCGGTGAGTCTTTGGCGAGTCATTGCCAGCACAGGATTAGCCATCCTTTTGGCTGCCCCGGCTGGCTTGCTTTTGGGCCAATCATCCCGACTGAATAAGCTAATTTCACCGCTAATTTACCTGCTCTATCCGATCCCAAAAGTTGTATTGGTGCCCATCTTGATACTTTTTTTAGGAATTGGGGATCTACCAAAAATTGCGATCATTTTTATTATTCTGTTTTTCCAAATTCTGGTATTAGTACGCGACCAAGCCGCTAATATCACCCCCGAGTTGGTCCAAAGTGTGCGCTCTTTAGGGGCCGGGCGCCGTGCCTTGTTCCGTTTTGTCTATATTCCCGCTAGTCTACCGGGGATTTTAACTGCCCTAAGACAATCGGTCGGCACCGCGGTGGCAGTTTTGTACATCGCTGAATTATTTGCAACCCAAAAAGGTCTGGGCTATTACATCTATTTCAATGGCAGCACTTTATTCAATTATCCCGCAATGTACGCGGGGATCATTGCGATGAGTCTCTTAGGTCTGGGATTGTATTTTTCGGTAGATTGGTTAGAACGCCGACTGTGCCCCTGGCTGTTTGTCAAGTGAACGGGACTGGTAGAGGATTAATAAGTATTGCCCGTTAACAATGACGGTGCTCGTGAGAATTTAAATGGCTGGGGGCGGTGTTAGATCTTAGAGAGAAGAAATCGCCTTCGAAAAAATCATTCCCAAGCTAAAAAGCAAGCTAAAAAATAATTCAACCTGACCAGTACCAGCGAGGGCGCGATTGAGTGCCCGTCCTTCATTGTTTTGGATAAAAATAGCCCATTTGATAGCCATCGGGAAAGATAGCCAAATTATTAAACTCCAAATCGAAATTAGGTGGAAAAATACCAGGCCAGTAGGGATCAAATAAGCCCCTAACAGCAAAATATAGTATTCAATTACAACACCTTTTTCTCCCCAGCGGACCGCCAGGGTCTTTTTGCCAACCTGACGATCGCCATCAATATCTCTTAAATTGTTTACAACTAAGATATTCACGGTTAAAAACCCCATGGCAATTGCTAAAGCCCAGACAGCAATTGGAATTGAACCAATTTGCAGAAAAAAAGTTCCGGCCGTAGCAGCCAAACCAAAAAAAATGAAAACAAACAAATCGCCCAATCCGTGATATCCAAGTGGAAAGGGTCCGCCGGTATAAGCAATCGCCGCAAGAATCGCCGCAACCCCTAAAATCAGGATTCCCCACCCCCCGATATAGATGAGATAGAGTCCAATCAGAATAGTAATCCCAAAAACAACAGCCATGCCAAATTTGACTTGACGAGGAGATAACAACCCAGCCTGGGTTACTCGAATTGGGCCTAAACGATCACCAGCATCTGCCCCTTTTTCGTAATCAAAGACATCATTAGCCAGGTTGGAACCAATTTGTAAGAGTAAGGCCGCGCTGAGACAGGCAATCGCCGGCCAGATTTGAAATTCTCCCACACTGAAACAGAACGCCAATCCCACGATCACCGGAGCGGCTGCCGCCGGCAAAGTCTTTGGCCGGATGGCCACAATCCATTTCTGCCATGCTGAAAGGTTATTTTCTATTGACATGGCGGGATTATACTCGAATGTGCCGGCGACCCATATTCGGATTTATATAGTCTTAATTATTATTTGATATAATTTTTGCCTATGCTCAAGAAACTTCTAGTATTTTTTTCGATCATTATTGGCGCGCTGTTTACAAATTCGCCCGCATATGCGAATAATCCAAATCAGGAACCCGCGAATGGGAAAATATTATGTTTGCCTGGGGTTTATCCCTTTGCCACAGATTGTTCGCAGTTAGGACCGTCAGCATACCTAAATGCAATGGCAGCCCAAAACATAACCTTCCCGGCCGCGCCCCTCCCGGCCAACAACCCTGATTTCAATTTGACTTATGCCAGCGTTGCTTATGGTGAAGTACGTGGTCCGAACGCGCCGATCTATGGCTCAGTTCAAGATGCCTTAACCGGAAAAAAGAAGAATGCCACCCAGTTAATCGATGCCTCGTTCAGTTATATTTCATACACCGATGAAACGGTCATCGATGGCAAACGGCTTTATATGGTATCCCCAGGTTTATGGATGACCGCCAATGACGTCATCCGGGTAGCCGCGCCCCGATTTCAGGGGATGACGTTCACAGAGACCCCACGGCAACCCTTCGGATGGGTTTTATCCTACTTGAGTCAAGATTCTTTGGTAGAAACCAAACGCACGCCTGGTTATGGCGGCGATGACTATACCGGTCACTATTTAAAAAACCATTCAGTTGTTTGGGTTTATCAAGAAAAAACAATTGACGAGGTTCAATGGTATTTGGTCGGACCCGAAGAGTGGATACCGCAAAATGTGCTGGCACGGGTGATCCCTAATACCACGCCACCATTGGGGGTGGATGGAGACCGTTGGATTGAAGTCAACTTATTTGAACAAACCATGGTCGTCTACGACCAAAATGAAATGGTATTTGCGACTCTGATTGCCAGTGGTCTTGAGCCATTTTGGACCCGTCCAGGAGTATTCCAAATTTACGAAAAATTGAATACAACCCCAATGAGTGGCGCGTTCGAAGCCGACCGCTCGGATGCTTATTATCTAGAAGATGTACCCTGGACGCTGTATTTTGACGAAAAGCGGGCCATTCATGGCGCATATTGGCGCTCAAATTTAGGTTTTCCCCAATCCCATGGCTGCGTAAATATGTCGATTGGCGATGCCCAGTGGATCTATAATTGGGCTGAACTTGGTGATTGGGTTTATGTATGGGATCCATCTGGCCAGACTCCAATTGAGGCTGATCAATACACAGAAGGGGGCGCGTAACTCATTCAGTGTGGAATTATTAAAGCAACATTAAAAATACTTTACTTTGTGGGGAAAATTGTGTAGAATGGTGTGTCGTCAAGAAATCGGATGGTAAGTTTTTCCATCTAGTAAATGTCAAAATTCAGGGACGGGGTTCGCCCAACAAATACTGTTGCGAACCCCGTCCTTGTGCGCGAGAAGGTCCCCTAAGTGGACAAAAAATGTTTTAATTTTTCATGGGCTTGCCTCGATCTCGTAATTTTTCGGGCTTGACCCCTATGCTATAATGAAAAAATAAAGTTGAGGAAGCAGTTGGCGTAACATGGTACAAACAATTAGCGAACGATTATTAGAAGAAATCGAAGAACAGCACGAGAGTGGCTATCCCATTGCCAGTTTAATTGAACTTGGCCGGGAAAAAGGCTTTGTCACATTGGACGACATCTCCATGGCTATTCCCGAATCTGAACGCAGCATTACCCAATTGGAGGAAGTTTTTGCTGCTTTGCTCAGTGCGGGCATTCCTTACATGGAAGAAGAAAACACGGTTGAACCCAGTGATGAAGAATTGACTGCTGAGGAAGAAGATAAAGACATTGCGGCTGTAATTGAACCTGAAGATTACCTGGCCAATGTCGAGACCAAAGATACAGTTGGTTTATATTTAAAAGAAGCTGGACGGGTTCCACTACTCACCCCTCAAGAAGAGATTGATATCACCAAACGGATGGAGTTGGGCCTAAACGCCCGGGAACAAATTACAAGTTTGGATTTGACCCCCGACGAACGGCTTGAACTCCAGGCCTTAATTGAAGATGGCTGGGCCGCCCGCGAACACCTAATTCGGGCCAATGCCCGGTTGGTCATCAGCGTGGCCAAGAAATACATGGGCCGTGGCGTTCCGTTTTTGGATTTGATCCAAGAAGGCAATATCGGCCTGATGCGTGCCGCCAAAAAATTTGACCATAATCGTGGTTACAAATTCAGCACCTATGCCACCTGGTGGATTCGTCAGGCTGTGACCCGGGCCATCGCTGACCAAGGTCGAACGATCCGCATCCCGGTCCACATGGGTGATCAGGTCAGCCGGATGCTGCGAACCCAACACCAATTAAAACAAAAGTTGAGTCGCGACCCCAGCATTGAAGAATTAGCAGAAGAATTAGATGTGCCACCCAAGAAAGTGGAAGAAATGATCAAACTGGCCCGGTATCCGCTCTCTTTGCAAATGCCAATTGGCGATGAAGAGGACGATACGTTGGGTGATTTCATCGAAGATGACAGCATTCCAACGCCCGATACCACCGCCGCCAACAACCTGCTCCATGAGCATCTTGAAAGCGTATTAGATATGCTCCCTCCCCGGGAGGCTCGCATTCTTCAATTACGCTATGGGCTGGTAGATGGACAGTATCTGACTCTGAATGAAGTCGGCCGTAAAATGGGCGTTACCCGTGAGCGCGTCCGCCAAATTGAGGCCCAAGCTTTACGCCGGTTGCGCACGCCCAGCATCCAACGCGCCTTACGTCCCTATCTCGACTAAATCTGACCAAAACCAAACAGCCGCTCAAGGGAGGCTGTTTTTATTTAAAAGAAAAACCCCACTGTACCGTTAGTAGCATAGTCTTGAACCTGCCTTCGCAGGGAGGCTCCGCCTCAATAGATCCGCCTTGGCCGAGGCCTAACGCGTCACTATACGAAGATTGGAGCCAAATAAGTAAGTGTTGGCTCAGGACGCAAGGGCCACAACACGAGTACAGCAGGGTATTTGCTTTATACCATAAAAAAAGTGGGGTGAGTAGATGATTTTTGGCCCAGCAGCCCAATTTTAAGTTTTCTAAGGAAACATCCAGGAAATACTTTCTGTACAGACCCCAGGGGGTTTAAAGAAATCATGCCCATTTTGAGGCCTCTCCCATAAAACCCCTGGGGTCTTCAAGGAAGTTATTTTAAACGGCGACGAAGGAGAGAAATTTCGTCAGAAGAAAAAAGGCTGCGGTTCTCGGAAGAAACCGCAGCCCTAATTTGCCAGATAAGGCCAGATTATGGATAAACCCGCTTGATGGTGCGTGGGAAAGGAATTGTTTCCCGAATGTGGCGAATCCCTGTTATCCAGGTGACGGTGCGTTCTACACCTAAACCGAAGCCACTATGCGGCACACTGCCAAACCGGCGCAAGTCGATGTACCAGCGATAGGCATCTTCTGGTAGTTCGTGCTGCTGGATCCGCTCAAGAAGCAAGTCTGGGTCGGAGATACGCTCACTGCCACCAATGATCTCGCCGTACCCCTCCGGGGCCAGCAAATCGACGCTTTTGCAAACTTCAGGGCGACCGGGCCAGGGTTCCATGTAAAATGCTTTAACCTGAGTTGGATAGCCATAAACAAATACCGGTTTCTCAAATTTCTCAGTCAACGCGGTTTCATGGGGGGAGCCGAAATCCATACCCCACTCGAATTTGAGTAGTTCTTTCTCTTCGGGATCCTCAGTTTCAGCATATAGTTTCAACAAAGTTTCGGCCGCATCGTCGTAAGAAATCCGCGGGAACGGGGGGGTAATTTTCTCCAATTGAGTAATATCCCGTCCCAAAGATTCCAACTCTGGGCGGCGTTTTTCGATCACTCGTTTGACGATGTGGCTGACAAATTGTTCCTCGATCTCCATCAAATCGTCTAGATCACAGAACGCAACTTCCGGCTCCACCATCCAGAATTCGGTTAGATGACGGCGAGTTTTAGATTTCTCCGCCCGGAAAGTAGGACCGAAGCAATAAACTCGGTTGAAAGCATAAATGTTAGCTTCGTTGTAGAGCTGCCCGGTTTGCGCCAAGTAAACCATCCCTTCATCGAAATACTCCGTGCCGAACAGGGTCGTCGTGCCTTCTGCCGCGGAAGGCGTCAGGATGGGAGTATCCATATGGATGAAATCATTGTCATCCAGCCATTCTCGAATGGCGTTGATTACCGTCGAGCGGATTCGGAGAATGGCCCATTGGCTGGGCATCCGCAGCCATAAATGGCGGTTATCGAGGGCAAAATCCACCCCATGATCCTTGAGGGACATGGGATAATCATCTGCAGCGGCCTGAACGACTTCTACGCCCGTAATACCGACTTCATAACCACCAGGCACACCTGGGGCCCGTTTATCCGCTCTGACAATCCCGGTGATTACCAGTGCCGATTCCTGCGGAATATGAGCGAGTTGATCAAAGGTTTCTTCCGGCAGATCATTCTTAAAAGCTACACATTGCACAAAACCATAGCCATCACGCACCAACAAGAATACGAGTTTACCCTTGCGGGTCCGGTTATAGACCCACCCTTTGACCTTTACTTCTTGTTCCGGATATTTCGAAATTTCATCCACGCGAATAATAGTGGTCATTGCAGCCTCCACATTTAGATATCTAGTTTGATTTGTAGTTCTTCCAATTGTTCCGGTTCTACTGGTGAGGGCGCATCACCCATCACATCGCGGGCCATCTGATTCTTAGGGAAGGCAATGACCTCCCGAATGTTCGGCTCACCCGCTAAGACCATACAAATTCGGTCGATACCCGGAGCGATGCCGCCGTGAGGGGGGGTGCCATACTCAAATGCCTCGAGCATGTGCCCAAAACGTTCAGCAGCCACTTCGGGTTCCAAGCCAATCAGTTCGAAAACCTGAGCTTGCAGGTCACGATTATGGATCCTGATAGAACCACCGCCAACTTCATAACCATTCAGAATCATATCATGTTGTTGGCCGCGCGCCTTACCCGGTTCAGTTTCTAAAAGATGAATGTCATCAGGGTGCGGGGAAGTGAACAGGTGATGGCTGGGGTCCCACCGTTGTTCATCTTCATTCCACATCACAAAGGGGAATTCGAGAACCCAGCAGAAGCCTAAAACGTTCGGATCCCGCAGTTCCAACCGATCACCGAGATATTCACGCAGACGGCCTAAACTTTCATATACAACGGCGGGTTCGGCCGCGACAAACAACAACAGGTCGCCAGCTTTAGCTTCAAATCGCTCCAGGATGGTTTGGCGTGTTTCTTCTGAGATGAATTTCGCAAATGAAGAGCGTTGCTGCCCATCGGAGGTCAACGCGATATAGGCCAAACCTTTAGCTTTAAACCGTTTGACATATTCGGTCAACTCATCAAGTTGTTTACGGCTGTAATCGCCCAGGCCTTCAGCCTTCAGACCCCGGACATGACCACCGGCTTCATGTGTCATTTCAAAGACTTTGAACCCGGAACCCGCGGCCAGATCCGAAATATCGACCAATTCCATTCCAAAGCGAATGTCGGGGTTGTCCTTTCCGAAGCGATCCATCACTTCTTGATAATTAAACCGCGGCCAGGGAGTTTGTAATACTTTCTTCTCGGGCACGACCTCAGCCACCAAACCAGTAAAAAGCTCCTCGGCTAATTTGACAATATCTTCCTGTTCTACAAAAGACATTTCAACATCGAGTTGGGTGAATTCGGGCTGGCGGTCACCGCGTTGGTCTTCATCGCGGAAGCATCGGGCAATTTGGAAGTAACGTTCAACCCCGGCCACCATCAACAACTGCTTCAACTGTTGGGGGGATTGTGGTAAAGCATAGAACTCACCCGGATGTACGCGAGAGGGAACCAGGAAGTCACGGGCGCCCTCGGGAGTTGTTTTGAACAAAATCGGCGTCTCAACTTCCAGGAAAGCATTGTCATCCAAAAAATCACGGATGTATTTCACAACCTTATGCCGCAAAACAAGATTTTTGCGCATCCGGTCACGGCGCAGATCCAAGTAGCGATATTTCAAGCGGGTTTGCTCATCCGCCTCTTCATCTTTATTGATGTAAATTGGGGGAGTTTTGGCGGGATTAAGGATCGTAACACTGGTAACTTCTACCTCAATTTCGCCGGTTGCGATATCAGGATTGATCATGCCTTCGGGGCGCAGCGAAACCACCCCCTCAACCTGGATCACCCACTCCGGGCGAACCGGGATCATGGCTTCGTGGGCAGCTTCCGAAATGGCCGGATTAGCCACGGCCTGAATCATCCCAAAACGGTCCCTTAGATCGAAAAAGGTCAAACCGCCATGATCACGGCGGCGGTGAACCCAACCAGCTAGCATAACCGTTTGACCGGCATGCGTCGCGCGTAATTCTCCACAAGTATGAGTTTTATGCATGCTGCACCTCCGTTATTAGACAAAAAAAAACGCCCTTTGCTGTTCGCATCGGGCGGATTTTGATTTTAGATTATTTTAGCAAACCGACAACCTAAACTGAGCCGCCCGATATTTCAAATTATCGCCAGCATTATTATCGTTCAGATTATTGTTGCTATTCAAATATTCAAACACAATTTTTCTCCAACGTTGGCGCATTATAGCACGAGTTTGGGAATAAGGGGATTTTAATTTGATTTTTTATCATATTTTGACACTGACCTCATAATGTGTGTTTATTTTGGGTATTCTGATTATTTTGTCACAATTGTATGTAACACGACTTTTTTTGTCTTTTTCGCCTTGTTACATCTATCAGGTTTGTCATGTGACATTTTTCACTATTAGAAACAAGCCACTAATGTAAAATTATTCACAAATCATGTATGCTCTTATCCGCATACCTCCAATACCACAAATCCGAACACAGGAAAAGCTTATGATCGATCACAATCTTAGAGCAGAGATCACCCAATTACATGCTCAAGTATGTAGTGGATTATCCGATGCTACTCGGATCTTAATACTTTACAAAGTAGCCGAAGCCCCCATCAATGTCAGCGATTTAGCCATTGCCTTAGAAATCCCCCAACCCACTGTCTCTCGACATTTAAAAGTATTGCGTGATCGGCGCATGGTTGTTTCTCAGCGCGAAGGTCAATCTGTATTTTATTCTTTGTCCGACGAACGCATCATACAGGCTTTGGATTTGTTACGAGCAGTTTTAGCCAGTTCGTTAGAAAACCAGGCCGCCCTGATCCGCCAGGCTGGGCAGTCGTCATAATTCCCATCATTTTTTTATAAGGAGCGCAACTTGAAAACATTACTCATTCTCGGCGCCGGTACCGGCGGCACAATGGTCGCCAACAAAATGGCGCATGAATTGGATCCCCAAGAGTGGAAAATCATCATCGTTGACAAATATGAGAGTCACTACTATCAACCTGGTTTTCTCTTCATTCCGTTTGGGATCTACAACGCGACCGATGTCACCAAACGCAAACGCGATTTCATTCCACCCAATGTAGAACTCATTTTCTCGGATATCGAAATCATTGAACCAGACCAGAATCGGGTTAAATTGACCAAGGAAAACAAAGTTATCAACTACGATTACTTGGTTATCTCCACCGGAACTCAAATTCAACCCGAAGAAACCGAAGGGATGGTAGATGGCGGTGGCTGGCGCGAAAATATCTTTGACTTTTACACCGTCGAAGGCGCGGTGGCCCTGGCCAAGTTCCTGAAATTCTGGAAAGGTGGCCGTTTGGTTCTCAATGTCACCGAAATGCCCATTAAATGCCCGGTGGCACCCTTGGAATTTCTCTTCCTGGCTGACTGGTACTTCACCGAACGCGGCATGCGGGACAAAGTTGACATCGTTTATGCAACCCCCCTCCCCGGCGCTTTCACCAAACCCAGGGCCTCCGCCATTTTAGGGGATATCCTCGATCAAAAAGGGATTCACCTGGTCCCTGAATTTGATCTCGGTTCCGTTGATGCCGGTGAAAACAAAATCGCATCTTGGGATGAGAACGAAATTGAGTACGATCTTTTCGTCACTGTCCCCACGAATATGGGCGCTGAAGTCATCGAACGCTCTGGGATGGGCGATGATCTCAACTATGTTCCCATCGACAAACACACCCTGCAATCCGACAAATGGGAAAACGTGTGGGTGATCGGCGATGCCGGGAATGCTCCGACTTCCAAAGCCGGTTCCGTGGCCCACTTCATGCTCGACATTCTGATCGAAAATATGCTCCGTCACATGGAAGGACTGGATCCACTGCCTAAATTTGACGGGCATGCCAACTGCTACATCGAATCGGGCTTCGAAAAAGGAATTTTGATCGACTTTAACTATGATGTCGAACCCCTTCCCGGCAAATTCCCCCTTCCAGGGATCGGGCCCTTCTCTCTGCTCAAAGAATCGGCTGCCAACCATTGGGGCAAGATGGCCTTCCGCTGGATTTATTGGAACATTCTGCTCAAAGGTGGCGAAATGCCCTTTGAATCCCAAATGAGCATGGCCGGGAAATGGCTATAGGAGTACAGCATGGAAAATGATCTCGCGCTCCTACACCAAAAAATTGATACGCTCACCGATCAGGTCGCGTTTCTGACGGCCCAAGCTGAAGTTCAGCAACGTCGCCAGCAAGAGTTCGACGAACTCAAGCAAGATATGATTCCGATTGGCAACCATTTGATCAAATTGACGATCGAAGAATTAGCTGAAATCGGTGATGAATTCCAAATCGAAGACGTACTGTATCTGCTTAAACGGGTAATGCGCAATACGCATCTAATGTTAGGTATGTTTGACCGCCTAGAAGCCGTCATGGGCATCGCAGATGAAGCTGAATTACTCGGAAAGCAGGTTTTCAACTACTCGGTCGAAGAACTTGACCGCCTCGAACGCGAAGGGTATTTCGGGTTTGCTCGGGAGGGTTGGAAAATTGCCGAACGTATCGTCACTGAATTCTCAGAAGAAGATGTGCAGGCCTTGGGTGACAATGTAGTTACCATCCTGACCACGGTCCGCAACATGACCCAACCCGAAATTATGGCTATTGCTAACAATGCCGTTGGTGCCATTCAGGAAGTGCCTGAAACCGAAAAAGTTTCGACCTGGACCCTGCTGCGGGAAATGGGTAACCCCAAAGTCCGCCGCGGCATGGCCCGGATGATCAACCTGCTCAAAGCTTTAGATGAGCAATCTGAAAACTAACCTTATAACCTATTTTTTCAAGTCTCAAAGGAGAATCAAATGTCCGCTTTAGAAAATGTTGAACGCAACGAAGAAGGCTTCTTGGTCAATCCATCTGATTGGACCAAAGAAATGGCCGCAGAGATCGCCCAAGAGGAAGGCGTGGGCGAGTTGACCGACGATCATTGGAAAGTCATCGACTTCAGCCGCGCAAATGCCGAGGCTTCCGGGGCCGCCCCAACCTTGCGCCAGATCACCAAAGGGGCCGGTATCCCTACCAAGCAACTCTTCAAGCTGTTCCCCAAAGGCCCGGCCAAGAAAGTTGCCAAAGTTTCAGGTCTCGGAAAACCTGAGGGCTGTGTGTAATTCGTAAGTTTGTTAGTTGGTTGGTTTGTTAGCCTGTAATTGGACAAACCAACCAACGATCCGACCATCAAACTAACCAAAAATAAGGAAAAAATATGTCAGACGACAATCGCCACATTGCATTTATTTGTTCCAAGGGTGACTTGGACATGGCTTACCCTGCCCTCGTCATGGGTTGGGCCGCCCTCGGTAACGGCATCGATGTCACCATCTTCTTCACCTTCTGGGGAATGGATATCATCAATAAGAAACGCCAAACAAAACTTGAGCTCTCTCCGATTGGCAAGACCAGCATGAAAATGAGCATGATGGGGCTGCCCACCGGCAACTTGGGGATCCCCAATTGGATGAGCATCATTCCAGGGATGACGGCTTTCACCAGCTGGTTCATGAAAAAGAAAATTGAAGAAGTTCAGGCTCCCCCAGTGGATGAATATCTCGAGATGCTGGTCGATGCCGGGGCCAACCTGTATGCCTGCAAAATGTCGGTCGATATGTTCGGCCACGACATGGACACCTACGTCGACGGCGTCAAAGATATCGTCACCGCCGGTGACTTCATGGACATGACCGACGGCGCCCAGATCGTATTTATCTAAGGGCTGTACAGTTCACCCGCGGCTTATAAACCAACGCTTTGAACCGCACAGCTTTTGTAGATTTTGGACATTATTTTGTTGAAATAATGTCCAAAATCGGCCCACACACTGACTCAAAAAGGCGACCATTGCAGGTCGCCTTTTTTTATTTTTTTCTCAAAGTTTAGACTTCTTCTTCGCCATCCTCATCCTGGCTGCCTTGTAACCCAGATTGGATATGAAATTCGCTGGGGCGTTCATCTTCTTTATATCCAGAGAGTACGAAAACAGCGTTTGTCACCGTTTTACCAGGATTTCGCCAGCGATGGCGCATGTTGGCGGCAAACATTAGACTGTCCCCCGCTTCCAAAACATAATGTTCGTTTTCAACCTGATATTCCAGTTGCCCCCGCAAACATAACACAAACTCATGCCCGGTGTGGACCATCCCAAATGGCCCACTGCTGGCACCACTTTCGAGTGTCAGCATAAATGGTTCTACCCGGCCCACAAATTCCTCGCCGCCGAGGCCTTCCCAGAGACCGCGCATAAACGGTACCCGGGTTCGTTCTCCGGCTTTGCAAACAACAATTTCTTTCTGCTTCGGTTCTTCCCTAAAAAAGGCCGTTATTGGCACCCCTATCGCGGTCGCCAATTTATAGAGCGTACTCACCGAAGGGGAGGTTCGGCCGCGCTCGATCATGCTAAGCGCATTGGCACTGAGGCCACTTTCTCTGGCCAAAGCCCGCATTGATAAACCAATCCCCTGTCTTAGTTCTCGTAACCGGCCACCGACATCTACCGAAAGAGCATCTTGTTCAAATTCTGACATTACAACCTCGCTTGAATTGTTAAATCCAAAATTTCAACCTGAAAACATAAATCGTAACAAATTATTCATCAACTCGCGAATTATTATACGTCAAGAATGGCTTTTTTTCAGCCATAAACGGTAAAGTAAATATAAAATTGGGTTAAAAACTCGATCCCAGGCCCCAATTCCACGCCGAAGTTCACCACCAAAACCACGTTTGAAACGGTAAACGCCCCACAATCCATCCCGTCGGTGGGTAAAATTCGCTTCTAAGGTGTCGCGGTCGGCATCGGGCACGCCCCATAGATCATATTCAGTACATCCTTGATTTTTGGCCCACTGCATCGCCGCCCATTGCACTGCATATGGAGCCATTAGACTACGATGTTGATTGGATGAGGCGCCATAAAAATACCAGGCTGTTTTCCCAGTGGCAAAAACCATCAGGGCAGCTAAGAGATTGTTTTCATGTTCAGCAAAAAAGAGTTCACACTTTCCCTGATGAAAAAAAAGGTCGTAAGCTTCTTGATAATAGGCTTGACTATGAACCCCAAAAGTTTCCCGTTCTCCGGTGATACTCATCAATTGATAAAATTTGGCAATGTCTGAAGATGTGCGAACAACCACTCCTTTTCGAGCCGCCAGGCGGATATTGTAACGAGTTTTTTGTTTCATCCGGGCCAAAATTTCATCTTCGGAACCAGTCAAATTCACAATCAAGGTGCGCGGGGGTTGGATTTCATGGGGGCTGGGGCGGAACCCATCCACTGGTTGCCACCCAGAAGGCAGATCATCTGGGCCGGCCTCCCATAAATTGGGTTCCAATTTTAGAAAGACTGCCCGACGGTGCTTACATTCAGCATCCACTAACGGCCAAAGCTGCTCCCAATTTTCACCAACGGGTCCCTTTGGAATGTAAGCCCAGCAAAATCCAAGTGGCAGTGGTTTAAATAAAATTTGAACACCAGCTTGTTCGATTTTTATTCGAGCGAACTCCCATCCAAAATGGGATTTCAGATCCCCCCAGGCGGCGGTTTGCAAGATATGCGAATTTGGGAACTGGGCAACAAAGCTGTCCCAGGATTGATTGGAATTTGCAGCCATAATTTATACGATGGTGGTTAATTCAGGAGGCGGGGTACTCCGAACCGTAGCCCCAGGAATCAGTCGATCTAGATTCTTGACGATAACTGGCCCCGCCCCTTCACGAGCCAGGAGGATCAAATCGTTTACGGCCTGATGGAGAGCCTGATCGCTGATAATATCTTCAGCCCCGAGCAAAACGATATCGGGGTGAGAGGTAGGCTCGAATGTGGCCCATTTATCCCAGAGTTCCTCGTACAGTTTTTCACCTGGCCGAATACCCGTAAACTCAATTTGAATGTCTTCCCCGGGTTCCAATCCGGAAAGGCGGATTAGATCTTCTACTAGATTAACAATTTTTATTTGCTTGCCCATCCGCAGCACAAATACTTCTCCGCAGTTACTCATCGCGCCGGCCTGTAATACCAGGTGGACAGCTTCGGGGATCGTCATGAAGTACCGTTCCATGTCGGGATGGGTAACGGTAACTGGCCCCCCAGCAGCAATTTGAGCCTGAAATTTTGGAACCGCGCTCCCGCGACTGCCTAATACGTTGCCAAAACGGACTACGGCAAATGGTTTCCCGGTACGGTTAGCAGCATCTAGAACAATTAGTTCGGCGATGCGTTTCGTTGCCCCCATCACACTGGTTGGACGGATAGCCTTATCGGTTGAAACCATCACCAGATTTTGGACATCCATATTCTCACAAATTTCAACAATGTTGCGAGTGCCCAGAATATTATTCGTAATCGCCTCTTCCACATTGATTTCCATGAGTGGCACATGTTTATGAGCGGCCGCGTGAAAAACAACATCGGGGCGATGGCGATCAAAAACAAATGACAGCCGATCCAGGTCGCGAACATCTACAATTACGGGCTGAATTGGCAAGGAAGGAAAGTCCCTTTTCAACTCTAAAACGGCTTCAAAAATGCTGTTTTCGCCGTGTCCGAGCAGGATCAGAACAGAAGGCCCCCACCGGGCAACCTGACGGCACAATTCCCTCCCGATCGAACCACCGCCGCCAGTCACAGCAACTTTCTGGCCGCTTAGAATAGCGCCAATCCGTCGATTGTCAATCGATACAGGGGCGCGGCGTAACAGGTCGTTAATATTCACTTCCCGCAATCGATTGACATTGACGTTACCTCCAATCAATTCATACACACCCGGCATTGTTCGAAACGGAACGTTCTTAGACCGACAAATATCCGCGACTTTGCGTACTAAATCCCCCGGAGCAGTCGGAATCGCGATAATCACTTCTTGAATATTTTTCCCCGAGATCACCCGACCCAGATCATCTATTACACCGATGACCTGAACGCCATGGATTTGTTGGTTTTTTTTGGATTTGTCATCATCTAAAAAGCAAATTGGATTGAGATTGAGTTGGGGGTTTTTTTGGATTTCGCGAACTACTAAGGCTCCGGCAGAACCAGCACCAATGATTAAAACCCGTCGCCAACGAACCCGCCCTAAAATTTGTCCATTCGCAGCGGTTGAACGACTTTCTGCTAATAAGCGTGAAGAAAATCGGAGACCACCGGCCAAAAACAGGGATAACAACCAATCGATTACCAAAGTGCGGCGCGGAAAACCAATGTAGTTGGGCTGGCTGGCCTGGATTGAGATCATAATAGTAATCGCTACTGATAATATGATCGAAGCCGTAGTAACCGCCGCAACAATCAACCGCAACTCACGAATACTGGCATAAGCCCACAACCGCCGATAAAGCCCAAAAAAATAGTATACGAGGGGTTTTACCACCAGCGCAATCGCGATCATCGGATAGGCCTGCGGCAGGTAATAGAAGAATAACGCGCCCCATTCAAACCCGATGGCAAAACTGCCCAAAACCGAAGCCGCAATTAATATTAAATCAAAAAACAAAAACAGGCGATTACGGGCAGGCGCAGCCGCCAACGTAATTTTGGACCATATATTTCTAAAATCTGGGATTTTCACCAAAATTTATTGTCCTCGCATTCCGATAACAGTGCCGGGCGTTCTGAGTAAAGTAATCAAGTCTAAAGCCAGATTGCGATGCTTAATATAGTAGAGATCATACTCGAGTTTTATTTTAGTTTCTTCTAGATTTCCGGCATAACCATAATTTACTTGAGCCCATCCCGTAATTCCGGGTTTCACTAACAACCTAGCCCGATAAAATGGGATTTGCTTGAGATAGTTTTTCACAAGCCCTGGTCGCTCTGACCGGGGTCCCACCAGACTCATTTCGCCCCGCAAAACATTCACAACCTGAGGCACTTCATCCAAATGGGTTTTCCGCAGCAAATTCCCAATTCTGGTCGCGCGGTCATCATCTTCACGAGCCAGGATAGGCTTGCCAGCTTCTTCAGCATCTTGACGCATTGTACGGAATTTGATGATATTAAACGGCTGACCACCTTTCCCTAAGCGAACTTGGGAATAAAATATCGGGCGTCCGCTATCTAACAGGGTCGCGGTTCCCACAAAGGGTAACAAAAGTCCCAAGATCATTACGCCAACTAAACCGCCAATAATATCTAAGAGACGTTTCGAAGCCCGATAAAATCGGTTCACCCGAAATTGATCAATAAACGAACGAAGAAGCCAATCGGCTTCCAAGATATTGATGGGGACCCGACCTAATAGCTCTTCATAGGAGACCGGCATCCGTATGATTTCTACGCCCAAATGCTGAGCATCAAGCAATGTCTGAAAAGTTTGACCTTCCATTGCACCCGAGATGGCGACGATAATATCGGTGATTTTCTCTTCGGCTACAATTTCCAACAAACTTTCACTTGCTGCCACTACTTTTAGGCCGTGAGTAACACTGTTAAGTTTCTGAGGGTTATCATCAATGATCCCGACAAATTCGAAGGGTTTAGGATCTAAGGCTTCGACCGCAGACAATAATGTTTTGCCAGCCTCACCGGCCCCGACCAATAAAACTCGGCGCAAAAATTGCGCGGAGGTAAAAATCCGAATGTAAAGTACCCGCCACAACAATGTCAATAACGACGCAAAAATTAGAAATGCCGCGACCCCAAAACGAGGCAGCGGATTTTGGGAGGCAAAATAGATAATCAAATATAAAAATAATCCAATTGCGGCAGATGAGCCGACTCCAGATAGCGTTTTGCGCCAGTTGGCCGCCCGGTGGACATCTTGAATTTCAATCAGCAACACTAACCAAATCAGCGGCAATAAATAAAACCACAAATCAACTCGTTTTTGAAAAAAGGTCACCGAAAACCCTAACCACTCGGTTGGATCGGTTGCCCATAACGCGAGGGCGGCTAAGAGCGCGATCACCCCAACTACCAAATCCCCCAAAATCAGGAGGGTGCGTCTTTCGAGCATACTCAACCGCCATCGGTTTATTTTTTCATTCGCCATAAATACTCCAAAAAGTCCTGATCATATCCTATTTATTACCATTTTTACCTGCGAACACATAAGTGGAAAAACTCCACAAAAACGCCGTTCCCCACGAAAAATGCATCACGGCAATTGCGATAGGAACGCCAAATAATAAGGTCCAATCTCGGTGTTGCCAGGCAGCCTGGATACCAGCCAGCGTAAGTGCAGAACCGTAAATAACGAATTCCAATAGTAATAACAGACGGGCAAATGGCCACCAAACTGAGGCCAATCCTAACACTAACCAGGTAAGTACAAAAGCCCCCGAAAGCTGCCGCCAGCGAAAGGTTTCGGGGTAGCGAGTTAACATTCGAAGCTTCCAATACCCATAGCGCCAATATTGCTGGGCCAGCTCACGAAATGTTTTCCGGGCGAAATATTTTGTTTTTATTCGAGGATCAAGCCAAATTCGGCCGCCTTGGTTCCGGATGCGAACATTTAGTTCATAATCTTCATTTGAAAGCAAGCTTTCATCAAAATGGCCGACCCTGTCAATAAAATCGCGGCGAAATGACCCGAAGGGAACCGTATCAACTAGCTGGGGCTGCCCCCCCACCCGATAACGGGCGTCCCCAACACCTAAGGGATGCGCAGCAGCAATTGCAATCGAGCGCGCGATCCAATGATTTTTTCCAGGTTGTATCTGCCAAACGCCACCGACATTGTCCCCCTGATCATTTTCTAAGGCATTAACACACCGCTCGACGTAATCGAAGGCTGGAACAGAATGGGCGTCTAACCGAACAATGATTTCGCCAGCAGCCGCTTCGATGGCTCGGTTTAAACCTGCCGGAATATTCCGTTTTTCATTGTCAACCACGCGAATATTGGTCCCTGGATTTTCAGTTTGAAAGTCTTGGATTTCATCCCGGGTGCCATCTGTCGATAAGCCATCCGATATGACAATTTCTACTTTTTCGCGAGGGTAAGTTTGCTCTTTTAAAGCTGTCAGCAACAACCGAATGGTTGTTTCTTCATTAAAGCACGGGATTATTATTGAAACAGTGGGCATAGTTAAGTGTGTGGCGGTTTGGCCGTTAGAAAAAATCAACTTAAATTACCGCGACACCTGAGCAGTTTGCAGTTTGAACAAGCATTCTATTTCAAGATTTTTTCCGAAAACCACTTAACTTTTAGAGGGCAACCAGAACTGTGGGTAAGCTCATTATTGGCGTTTTCGGGCACGAATATCTTGAGAAATTTTTGCAGCTAAGGTTGTATCATCCGGGCGTGCAAGGGGTATTTTTACCACAAAAACGCTACCCTGTCCCTGGCTGCTTTGGACTGTAATTGTGCCATCATGGGCTTGAATAATTTCCTTTACAATGGCTAATCCTAAACCTGAACCATACCCTGACCTTCTCCGGCGAGATTTGTCAACCTGATAAAAGCGTTCAAATATTCGGGGGACATCATCAGATGGAATACCGGGCCCATTATCCTGGATCGAAACCACTGCCAAGGCTGCGAACTGTGATAAATGGACTGAAACTTGCCTTTTTTGGGGCGAATGTTTAATTCCATTATCAATCAAATTAATAAATACCTGCGCCAGGCGATCCGCATCGCCAATCAAGACCGGAGCATCTTCGGCTGAAAAGAGCAACTCAACCTGTGCCTGGTTCGCTAGAGGGGTCATTTTTTGGATAACTTCTCTCAGAACAGATTCCATGTCAATCGGGTCTCGTTTTATGGAGAGTGTTCCGGCATCTAGTCGGGCCAAATCAAGCAAATCCAAGACTAGCCGGTGCATCCGTTCAGCTTCAGTCAGGATCACTTTACCGGCTTGCTCAAGGGCTTCGGGAGTATCTGCGGTTCCGTCTAAAATTGCCTGGGAAAACCCTTGGATCGAGGTAAGTGGCGTTTTTAACTCATGTGATACGTTGGCAACAAAGTCCCTTTGAGATTGTTGAGAGGCAATTACCTTTGCACTCATTTCATTGAACGCACGAGCCAACATTTTCACTTCAGCGGGTCCCTCGACTGGGACTCGTTCAGATTTTTCGGCCAACAAACCCCGAGTTGCCGTAGCCATTTTCTGTAAGGGGGCCGAAATCCAACGTGTCATCCAGATGGCTAAGATTAAGGCCAAAATGAGGGCCACACAACCAGCTTGCAATAGAGGAGGTAATAAATCATCCCTGAAAATATTCTGAATTCGATCTGAAAACAATAGTGTCACTCGACCGGTACGGGGAGCCATTCCAATAAGATGCGATTTATTTTCCAGGGGGCGCCAGGCAAACAGCCAGGTTTGATTGTTCTTATCGCGTACTAGACCTCGATTCAGTTGGGCTTCGGGACGGACCCGCGGCGTAACAGCCGGGGAATCTGGCTGGCGGGTGTCGAATATGACCTTTCCAGCCTCCGATAAAACGACCAACCGTAGATCCTGCTGGTGATCGACTCTGGTCAAGATTTCTTGCCAATTTATTTGTGATTCCTGAATTGGCGTTCCCCGCTCAATCAGCACATCGAGTGTCTGCTCAATCCGCGCATAAGTCTGGCGGTCAACAGCTGGGTTTTGCAAAATGAAGAGGATTAATCCGCTCCCCACCACGCATAATACCACCCCAATGATCAATAAATATGTCACCAACAGCCGAACCCGTAATGATGAAAACATATCTTTAGTTTATTGAACGAAAAACATAGGCAACATCTTAGCCAGTTCCAAACCCCATTTTATCAAGCTGACAATGCGACTAACTTGTAACCTAATCCGGTCACGGTTTCAATTTTCACCTGGCTGGCCTCCAATTTTTTTCGGATTTGACCGATATGGACATCAACAGTGCGTGATTGGCCAACAAAATCATATCCCCAAGCCTGTTGTAATAATTGCTCACGACTTAAAACCAAACTCTGATGCTCGACCAAGGCCACTAATAAATCAAATTCTTGATTACGAAGGCTGACAGGATGCCCATTGACCAATACTTCCCGGCCTCCTAGGTCAATATGGAGATCGCCCACGCTCAATGAATTTGAATTTGGCTGCCCTGATCGTTGTTTTCTGCGTAACATCGCCTTGATGCGAGCAACCAATTCCCGTGGGTTGAAGGGTTTGGTCAAATAATCATCAGCCCCCATTTCAAGTCCCAGAATTTTATCAATATCATCATCTCGGGCGGTGAGCATGATGATCAAAACCGGATTTTGATCTGTTCGAAGGCGACGGCAGACTTCCCAGCCATCGATACCGGGAAGCATAATATCTAAAACCATAACTGACGGTTTCAGTTGGTTTACGGTTTCCAGGGCAGCGAGGCCATCCCCAACGGCCGTGACCCGAAATCCATCCCGTTCCAGATACATCTGTGCCAGGGATACGATATTGGGTTCATCATCAACAAGGAGAATTAGTTCGCCAGCCATTGTGGTAAGTGGTGGTTAGTGGAAAGTTGGGTGGTGTATCATTTAGAACCTATCCGAAAAATAAATAGGAGTTGAAAAACAAGGCAAAACCTGAT
>CAYVQU010000061.1:0-24933 GCA_964453155.1 uncultured Anaerolineales bacterium
AACAAGAGTCTACACCATGACTGATCATTTGCATCCTAGATGTAGGGTAGAGAAGGACCAAGTAGATTTTGAATGGAAAGGTTGATGAAGTACGAAGATTGGGAAGTAAAGATTCCACCTGAAATCAAAGCTGATGCGTTGTGGCAGCTTGAAGTTTATCGGTTAGCATTGTTTTTGGGGGATATCGGTTGGTATGATGTCTCTAAACTTTTTAATAATAAACGAACATTTTCTTTGGCGGATCAACTCTATCGCTCTCTAGGTTCAGTTAGCGCTAATATTGCTGAAGGTTTCTCCCGCAGTTCATCCAAAGATCAAGCCCGTTTTTATGAATACGCCCTCGGCTCTGCCCGAGAAAGCCGTGATTGGTACTTCAAAGCCAGATATGTTTTAGGGGAGCAGGTTACAAACCACCGTCTCGAATTTCTCACTCAAATCATTCGCTTACTCCTGACGATGATTCCTCAAAAACGTGGCAGATCAATACGTGAATCTCAAGCAGTGTATTCCCCAGATGCCCTGAATAAAGAAATTCCCATGCCCTAATTCATCACGCATCACGCTTTACTCATCACGTTAACGAAAGGACTATCCCATGAACTCCAATTCCTCCGTCATTCTCAGCGCCGTCCGCACGCCCTCGGGCAATTTCAAAGGCAGTTTGAGCAGTTTTCCAGCCCCCAGATTGGGTGCCCTGGTTGTCAACGCGGCGGTGGAACGCGCCAATCTTCCGGACTCGGCTGATATCGATGAAGTTTACATGGGGAATGTGGTTTCAGCCGGATTAGGCCAAAACCCGGCCCGGCAAGCCGCAATTTTTGGCGGGCTGCCAGACACTGTCGGAGCGACCACGCTCAACAAAGTCTGTGGTTCGGGGCTGAAAGCCGTCATGCTGGCAGCCCAAGGGATCAAAGCCGGGGATGGAAACCTGTACGTTTGCGGTGGATTTGAGTCCATGAGCCGGGCACCATATCTGGTGCATGGGCGTTCAGGCGAACTTCGTTTCGGGCACCGCGAATTTACCGATGCCCTGCTCCACGACGGGTTGTGGTGTGCCCTAGAAGATTGGGGCATGGGTACTGCGGCCGAATTCATTGCTGAAAAGTTCGGCGTCAGTCGAGAGGCGATGGATGAATTGGCCTACAACAGTCACGCCCGAGCGATCGCGGCGATTGACGCGGGCAAATTCCAATCCGAAATCACCCCGGTCGAAGTTAAGGGGCGCAAAGGACAGGTTACTGTTTTTGACACCGACGAAGCCCCACGCCGCGATACCAGTCTTGAAATCCTCGGGCGGCTGCGCCCGGCGTTTGTCAAAGATGGCCGCGTGACTGCCGGTAACGCCCCCGGACTCAATGATGGCGCGGCGGCCGTCGTCGTTGCCAGCCAGGAATATGCCGAAACCAATCATTTACAGCCCCTGGCCCGTATTGTGGGGTATGCGCAGGCTGCAGTCGAACCCAAACTCTTATTCTATGCGCCGGCCGTTGCCATGCCAAAACTGCTCAAACAAATTGGCTGGACCTTCGCCGATGTCGATCTGATCGAGCTTAACGAGGCCTTCGCCGCACAAGTATTAGCCGATGGTTATGCCCTCGAAGATCAAGGTTGGGATTGGGACAAAGTCAACGTCAATGGCGGGGCCATCGCCCTCGGCCATCCCGTCGGGGCCAGCGGAGCCCGGGTGCTGACGACCCTGATCTATGCTCTTAAAGATCGCGGTCTGAAACGCGGAATTGCATCCTTATGTTTGGGTGGCGCGGAGGCCGTCGCAATTGCAATCGAGGTAGAATAGAGCTAACTTCTCACTACCAGGAGAGCTGCCATGAATATCGAACTGCGTGAAATGACAATCGAAGATTATGACCCCGTTTACGCTCTGTGGGAATCGACGCCTGGAATTGGATTGAGCAATGCCGATTCCAAAGAAGGGATTCGTACTTTTTTACTCCGTAATCCGGGGTTTAGCTATATTGCCCTGGATGTCGATAAAATCGTTGGCGCGGCCTTGTGCGGGCACGATGGCCGTCGGGGGTACATCCACCATCTGGCCGTTCACACCGATCACCGCGAGCAAGGCATTGGTCGCTCGTTGGTTAATCGTTGTTTGTTTGCTTTGCTTAAACTTGGGATTTCGAAATGCCATCTCTTTGTCTTCGGCGAAAACCAGGGCGCCATTGATTTCTGGAAAAAAGTTGGGTGGACCCAACGGATTGAATTAATGATGATGTCTCAGTATCTGGATGGATAATTCAGGTACAATGGGTTGAAATAATTCAAATTCTCAACCACAAAGGACACCAAGGATCACTGAGTAAAACTTCGTGTCCTTTGTGGTTAAGTGTGAGATGGCAAAACTGGCTAGCTTTGCCGTCGCACTTTACTGAAAGAGGCCTAATGCAATACACTGATCCTGTTTATGGGGAAATCACTATTACCAATCCCATTCTCCTCGATTTGATGGCAACCCAGGCCATGACGCGCGCCAAAGGGGTACTCCAACACGGCGTCAGCGCCCTGATCGGGGTGACCAAACCCATCTCTCGCTTTGACCATTCGATGGGCGCCATGATCCTGGTTCGGATGTTGGGCGCCAGCCTGGAAGAGCAAATTGCCGCCTTGTTGCACGATGTCAGTCATACGGCTTTTAGCCATGTGATCGACTATGTGTTCGATGGCCACGATACCCAGGGCTATCACGAGGAGCATAAACTCGAATTTGTGGCGGGGACCGATATTCCTGCCACAATGAAAAGCCACGGCTACAACTGGGAAGATTTCATGGATGAGGCCGATTACACCCTCCTTGAGCAGGATTTACCCCATCTCTGTGCCGACCGCCTCGACTATTTTCTGCGAGATGCCCTGGATTTGCGGTTGACCACCCCCCGCGAGGTCAACAAAGCCCTCAAAAATTTGACTGCTCATCAGGGCCGGATCGTGGTGACGGACCTCCCCACTGCTCGCTGGCTGGGCTACACTTTCATCAAAGGTGATCAGACTAGTTGGGCCAATTTCCGCGAAGTGGGCCTCTATGAACTCGCCGCTCGCGCCATCCGCCGCGGCTTAGAGATCGGCGTGTTAACTGCGGCGGACATCTGGGGCACCGATCTGCCCGCGTGGGAAAAGCTCCGGGCCAGCACCGACCCCGAATTACAGCACAACTTTCAACGGGTCCACAAAGACACGCAGTTTGTTTGGGATGATGAGAATCCCGAATTCCGAGTTTCCACCAAACTCCGTTCCATCGATCCAGATGTCTTGATTGACGACGAAAACCAGCCCCTTTCAACCCTCGATCCCGTATTCGAACATCATCGCAATGAGTACCTCTCTAACAACAGCGGGAAATGGCCGATGCGAGTAATTGCAAGTGGCCAATGACGAATACAAACGCCGTAATTTTCAAACCCACTTTATTATCTCGCAACCCTCAATTCACCACCCACAACACATAACAGGACTCCCTCATGAAATCATCTTCGCAAACCTACGACTATCTCATCATCGGCTCCGGTTTCGGTGGCAGTGTCTCGGCGCTGCGACTGACTGAGAAAGGATATTCGGTTTTGGTTTTAGAGCAGGGTAAACGCTATCGTGATGAAGATTTTGCCACGACGAATTGGAAAGTGTGGAAATATTTGTGGTTACCGGCCCTGCGCTGTTTTGGGATTTTGCAGGTAACCATTATGAAAGGGGCTATGATTTTGCACGGACGGGGGGTCGGTGGGGGTTCGCTGGGATACGCCAATGTCCTCGAAGTTCCACCCGAAGATATGTTTGCCAACCCGGCCTGGAAGCATCTTCAGCATTGGAAAGAAGTCCTGCGGCCCCATTACGCCACAGCCCAACGAATGCTGGGGGTGACCCGCAATCCCTTCCTGGGAAAGGCCGATGAAGTCGTGCAGGAAATCGTCGCCGAACGGGGGATGGGCGATACCTTCCGAGCCACCGCGGTAGGCGTATTTTTCGGGGGAGAAGGCGAAGAATTTCCCGATCCGTTTTTTGATGGAGCCGGCCCTGCTCGGGGGGGATGCACATTTTGTGGGGGTTGTTTGGTGGGCTGCCGCCATAATGCCAAGAATACCCTGCCCAAAAATTATCTCTATCTGGCCGAACAAAATGGCGCGGAAGTGTGGGCGGAAACCGAAGTGGTTGATGTGAAACCGGTGACCGCGGACCGCAGACCGATGACAGAGCCCGAAGCCTCCGGCTCCCATCCCCCGTCCCCCGTCTACGAAGTCACCTATTGCGCCACCACCGCCTGGCCTTTTCGCTCTCACCAACGGGTGCGGGCCAAGAACGTGATTTTTGCCGCGGGGGTATTAGGAACCCTTAAATTGCTGTTCCATTGTCGCGATAAAACCCAATCACTCCCCAAAGTTTCACCCCAATTGGGACAATTGGTCCGAACGAATAGTGAAGCCTTAATGGGATCGATTGGCTGGGATGATTCGGTCGACTATGCTCAGGGTATCGCGATCACGTCCATTGCGAAGGCCGACCCCGTCACCCGCATTGAGCCGGTACGCTACCCAGATGGTTCCTCGCTGATGCGGTTTTTGAGTGTGCCGCTGATCAATATTCAAGGGGGAGTCTTTAAACGCCTTTTACTAACCATCGGATCTTTTTTACGCCGCCCAATCAAAACCCTCCACACCCACGTTTTACCGGGTTGGGCCCGGCGCAGTACCATCTTGTTAATTATGCAGACACTCGATAACCGCATGAGTCTCAAGCTAGGCCGCAGCATTTACACCCTGTTCCGCCAGGGGTTGGTGGCTGAACCCGATCAGGATGACGCCGTCCCGGCTCGCATTGAAGCGGGGCATGAAGTCACTTTGTCATTTGCGGAGAAAACTGGCGGCATCCCCATGGGCTCGATTGGGGAAAATCTCCTGAACCTGCCGACGACGGCTCATATTTTGGGGGGCTGCCCCTTTGGCACGGCTGCGGAGGAGGCCGTTGTCGATCTCGATTGCCAGATTCATAATTATCCCGGTTTATATGTGGTCGACGGGTCCATCGTCCCTGCTAATCCGGGGGTTAACCCCAGTTTGACGATCACGGCCTTAGCGGAGTATGCGATGAGTAGAGTGGAGCGTAAAGCGTGAAAACGCGCGATGTGATGGTTTGCAAGATTCACGCATCACGGTTCAGTTTCATAATCAACAACGTCTCCCCCTCCTTCCGTAAAATCTCTGCCACCGATGCCAGTTTCGAAATCCGCCGAAAATAGGTGGGCATTGCGGGTTCGGCAATAGCCCTGAAGCCAAA
The DNA here is from genome assembly GCA_964453155.1 of uncultured Anaerolineales bacterium. Taxonomy (GTDB): domain Bacteria; phylum Chloroflexota; class Anaerolineae; order Anaerolineales; family UBA11858; genus CAYVQU01. The sequence continues at coordinate 5,278 of CAYVQU010000061.1, forward strand.
TTTTTCGTAGAAAATCCCTAGGGAGGCGCGGCACATCAGGTGCAAATCCCCCTCGAAATTTCCAATTAAATGTTTGACCAAGGCGCGTGCAATACCCTGGCCCCGATAGTCAGGGTCTACCACCAGTGAAGCTAATTCTTGCGAACCATCCCGATGCGGCTTGATTTGGATACAGCCGATTACTCGATTCTGGCTATCTACGGCCACAATAAAGCGTTCCCAATTCAGCCCGGTAGGATTTAGGAGTGCCAAACGAACCAGCGCCCGAATTGGGGCTGTATCATCACGGATGGCCGCGCGGAGAGTGAAGGTTTTCAATGTCCCAGGGCGGTCGCGATCATTTGAGCCAGGTCACTTATATCGGGGGGTTTAGATAACCACCCAACCAGACCATGCAGCTTTAGGGTTTCGAGTTCCGTTTGCATCGGGTGCCCAGTCATGAGAATGACTTTGATTTCCGGTTTGAGCTTGCGAATCTGGTTGAATAAGGCCACCCCACCGATCTCGGGCATGACCACATCGCTCAGAACCAGATCGATGTGGGTTTTGCTCTTTTGGGGGGCAGTAGATTGGATGATATCGAGGGCTTCCGTTCCATTTTTGACCGCGATCAACCGGTAACGTAGATTGGTCAGCATTTCGACCAGGGCGCTGCGCATCGCAGCATTGTCTTCAACGACCAGGATCGTTTCATAAGCCCCGTGGGGAAATGCATCGAACCCGAGTGGATCTTGCTCCGGTTTTTCTGCCGGGATCGCCGGTAGAAAAATTCGAAAAGTTGCCCCTTCCTCCACCGCTGTATCAACCTGGATAGCCCCCTCGTGGGCTTTTACAATGCCATAAACCTGTGCCAGGCCCAACCCAGTGCCTTGTCCAGGGCCTTTGGTCGTGAAGAATGGATTGAAAATTTGGGGTAAAACATCGGCCGGGATTCCCTTGCCGGTATCCGAAATTTTGAGGCACACCCAATCGCCCGGTGTCATCTCGGGGAGTGGAGCTGGTGTATTGGATGTAAGGGTAAGATGGTCAAGGCGGATGGTGAGCGCCCCGCCGAGGGGCATTGCATCGCGGGCGTTGATCGCCAGATTCATGATGGCCTGCTGGATGCGGGTGGGGTCAATATTGGCCGTCAGCGCTTTGGGAGGGAGCACTTTGCCAAAGTGGAAGCTGATCGTGATATTCTCAGGCAGGGTGCGCCGGAGGAGTTGGGTTTGTTCTTTGAGGATGGGAATCAGATCTAAGGGTGACCGTTCGAGTTCGGAACCCCGGCTGAAATCTAAAATCTGGCGAACCAGATCTGAGGCTTGCATGGCCTGATCAAAAATGATGCCCATCCGCTCGCTGACCACCAGTGGGACGTCGTCTGCCTGGGAGGTCAATTGAGCATAGAGGGTGATCGCCCCGAGAATATTGTTGAAGTCGTGAGCGATGCCGGCGGCGAGTTGTCCCACGGCAGCCAGCCGTTCTTGCTGCTGTTGGTATTGTTCGATGGTTTTTTGCTGGGTCACATCCCGGATGACCAGTACCCACCCTGCGGCATCGGTGCTGGTTTCGAGCGAACGGGCAATGACTTGAAAATGAGTCTCGGGTGGTCCTGAAATCGTTAGGGCATGCCATAACCCTTTGGGAGGGGAAGTCAAAAACTCAAGAATAGGGCGGTTACCAAGGTGGGTGAGCCGTTCACCAGCTGTGCTGGTGGTCAACACAGGCAAGATTTTTTCAGCAACCGGGTTGATCAGCCTGAGTTTTAGGTCATCATCGAGCAGGAGGACGCCCTGAGGTACCGTCTCAACAATTTGCTGAACTTGCTGGGCCTGCTCTTGAATCTGCTGCAGCAATGCCTCGCGGTCGCTCTCGAATTTCTTCCGTAGGGTGATATCTCGGCCCACCGATTGGATTTCCAGCAACTCCCCATTTTCATTGAATATACCACGGTCGGTCCACATCATCCACTTCAAACCCACGGTAGGGATATTGGTGTGTTCCTCATACGAAACAGCGTCGGCAGTGGGGGTTAAAGCCTGGAGTTTGGCGAGTACTTTCTCTCTTTCAACGGGCAACATCTCCTGGAAAAAATTTGTGCCCACGAGATCAGCAGCTGACCGTTTGAAGAAGCGGCAATAACTAGCGTTGACAAACGTTCGGGTGCCGTCGGGTTTCCAGCGGAGGATCAGTTCGGTTTGATCTTCGATGATGCCGCGGTAGCGAGCCTCGCTTTCTAGTAAGGCATTTTCTGTCCGCTTACGGGCAATGGCCTCTGCAACCTGAGTAGACACATATTCGAGCATCCGTTGCTCACGGATGCCATACGCCTGGGGGTTGGAATAATGCTGGACAGCCATCATACCGATTACCTGGTTGTCAATCTTGAGTGGGACACCCAGCCAGATGGGTGAGTCGGTTCCGACGAGTTCAATTTCTCCATCTTTTTCCAATTGGCGGTGCACGGCCCGGTCACGGAGGAGTGATTTCCCTGTTCGTAAAACATATTCAGTTAACCCTCGTCCGGGTGTCGTGGGTTCCGGCTGCACATCCATATCATCAATGAAGAAGGGGAAACTAACCAGGTTGTCTATTTCATCATACAAAGCAATATAAAAGTTGTTCGCATCCATAACATCGGAAATGATGGCGTGGACTGCGGTGTACAGATCATCCAAGCTATCGGCGCGATCAGGGGCCTGGGCGATGCGATAAACTGCATCTTCAAGTTGGCGCGCCTGAACGCGTTCAGTGATGTCGGTCGCGATGATCAGTAGACAATTAGGGTTACTTTCCTGTTCAAACGGGAACTTGGTGGTTTGGAACCAGCGCTCTGTGCCATCCTGATACGTAAAGGCTTCTTCGCGAATATAGATTGTTTTTTGATTGTCGATGATATCTTGTTCAGTTAGTCTGAATTCTTGGTACTCAACAGATTCAAACCATTTCTCTGCAATCTCATAATCGAATTTTCCAACCATTTCTTCTGGAGTGGTGTTATGCATCTCGGCCATTTTTTGGTTCACCACCAAGTATTTCCCTTCCCGATCCTTTACGAAGACACAGTTGGGGGTGGTATCGATGATTTGGCGCAGGGTGTTTTCATTCTGCCTAAGTTTTTCGGCCATCCGCTTTTGTTCCGTGACATCCAAAAACATGGCCGTCATATTGCCAGGTGAGGTCTGAAAAGCATATACCTCAAATGCTCCGAGAATTTCGTTTTCATCGTATGTAACTTGGTCCGTTTTCCATGGTTGGCCGGTAGCTGCCGCGCGGCGATACATGGCTGGGATTTTGGTTTCGGCCAGTGCTGGAAAAGCCACCTCGATTGGTTGCCCCACAAATTGGTGGTTATCAACCCCCAGAATGACATCGGCAGCGGGATTTGCGCCAATGAAAATCAAACGCCCATCCGGCTCCAGGTGATACATATGCATTCCCATCGAGCTAGACTCGATAATATTCCGGAACTGCGCTTCCTTTTCACGCAAGGCATATTCGGTCTGTTTTCGTTCTTCAATATCCCGCGCCGCCGCATCCCGCAAGGCTTGATTCTCATTTTTTAACGCCCGAAGCTGTTCTTCGAGATCCGCGACTCGCTCAGAAAGGTTAGTTGTCATCCTAATTTCCTTGGACAGTTACCGGTACTGTCTATAACCAGGAGAATAACCCGTTTTGAAATAGCTGTCAAATGTCCGAATAATGGGATGACAAACCCGCTGAATGCCCGTGCTATAATCAAATTGTTGGTTGGATGGTTTGTGACTAACCAACTAACCAACCAGCTACCATTTCACCCTGAGGAGGCATAAATGACCACTGTAGGCCCCAATTTTTCATTGAGCGCAGAGCATGAAATGATTTTGCAAGCAGCTCGAGATTTTGCCCGTAAAGAAATCGCCCCGATCGCCGCGGAATTTGACGAAACCGGTGATTTTCCAAATGAGACGATTAAGAAAATGGGCGAGATGGGATTTATGGGAATCGAAATCCCAGAAGAATACGGTGGGGCCGGGATGGATACCCTGGCTTATGTGCTGGCCCTCGAAGAAATCTGCAAAGCGGATGCCTCCCATGGCACTATCATGTCGGTCAACAACTCACTCTACAACTATGGGATATTACGCTTCGGTACGGAAGAACAGAAACAAAAATTTATGGTGCCGGTCGCGCGGGGTGCGGCCATTGGGGCCTACTCACTGACCGAACCCATGTCTGGCTCCGATGCCGGAACGATGCGCTGTAGTGCCGTTCGGGATGGGGATGAATATGTTATCAACGGTCGCAAATCTTGGGTAACCAGCGGACCAGTGGCCGATTATGTGGTCTTATTTGCCATGACCGATCCCGAGGCCGGACATCGGGGGATCACTGCCTTTCTGATCGATGCCAGCCAACCTGGATTCATTCGCGATAAAAAAGAACCAAAATTAGGGATTCGGGCTTCAGCCACGAGTGAACTGGTTTTTGAAGATTACCGCTGCCCGGTCGCACACCGCCTCGGCGAGGAAGGTGCAGGTTTCAAAATTGCGATGACGGTTTTGGATGCTGGCCGGATCGGGATCGCGGCCCAGGGGCTGGGTATCGCCGAAGCGGCCTATGAAGCCAGCCTGGAATACGTCCGCGAGCGCGAGGCCTTTGGGCAGAAAATCGGCCAATTTCAGGGGATCTCGTTCAAACTGGCCGATATGAAAACCAAAATTGAAGCCTCCCGCTTGTTGATTTATCAGGCTGCGATCGCCAAAGAGAATGCCAAGAAAACCAAGGCCCGGTTCACCCTGGAAGCCGCGATGGCCAAGCTCTTCGCCTCCGAGACAGCTATGTTCTGTGCCCACGCCGCGGTTCAAATTCACGGTGGGATGGGCTACTCAAAAGAACTCCCTGTCGAGCGCTATTTCCGAGATGCCAAGATTACTGAAATTTATGAAGGGACCAGCGAAATTCAGCGGTTGGTGATCTCGCGACTAGAAACCGGGTTGCGGTAAATTCTACAATGGCCAGGAACCCGTTTGCTGTTATTAATCATCTAAAAATAACTTCCCGCGCAGCTTCATCCTGAGTAGCAGCCACACCCTTCGATACGTGCTTTAAAAACATTACGCCCTACTCAGGATGTGGGATTTCTAGGCCATGTTGACATTTGGTGTTTCCTCTTTAGAAATGGACAATTTCGAATTTCGTCAATTTCTCTAGCGATTACCTGAAATGTCAACACTACCAAGTCTCCCGAGTAGCAAATCGAAGCCGTATCCTGAACCCCATCGAAGGGGGTGAAGTGTGATATTTCGGGAACTAATTTTTGGATGTTTACTTAGAGCCGAGTTCCTTGGTTTGTCCTTATGACTACTTCCGGAAAAATCTCGTTGTGGCTGACCATTATCAGTCTGGCCATCTTGCTCGATTTGTTGATTTTGCGCGTCTGGCGTCAATACCGAACGTTGCGAGCAGCTCAAGTGGAAGCAGAATCCAAGATTTCTCCGCGTGCGCTCTGGGGAACTGCAATTCGCACGACCTGGCGTGATGTTTGGTGTAAATTCCCCGGCGAGCGCCTGGCACGCATCTTTGCTGAACCGCTGGAGAAAAAAGAGAACCCGATCTTGGTTTGGAGCCGCACACATCTTTTTCGCTGGCCTCTGATCCACCTGGTCTTGGCGCTGGGGGTCATGTATGCTGGGCAGTTTTTAATGGTCAACTTGCCGAAGGCGCGCGGCTGGGGGCTGGGCATCCTTATCGGCGGGGTGGTTTTGATCTTTTTCCGTCAGAAATTGACCTTTCTCGAGAAATTTCACTGGACGGATGGCTTCCAAATCGGCTTGGGTTTTCTCATTAGCTTGCCTCTGGCGATTAACGTCAACAACTGGATGTCGTCTGTGGCCCCCTGGTCACAGATATTCTTGTGGCTAGGCGCGGTTCTCCTGGTTGTTGCCCCAGCTTTCAAGTTAAAAGCGGTTCCCCTAAACATCGATTGGCCCCCAGTCGGGCCCCTACTGCGCTGGGAAAAATTTTTCCTGGGCGGGTTGCTGGTTGGTTCATTTATGTTGCGGGTGATCTCGGTTGGAGATATCCCCCGACCCATCGACCCGGACGAAGCCTCCCTGGGGATGTTTTTGATCGATGTTATCGAGGGTCGCTACCGACTGCCTTTTGGAACCGGCTGGGCCACTCATCCGGGTTTACAGTACTTTTTGATCGCGCCGTTAGTTTCATTCATCCAAAACCCGATTGTCCTGATGAAGATGCCTTCCGTAATCTTGGGAACCCTGTCTGTGGGGGCGTTTTATTTGGCTGCTCGGACTGGGGCTGGCCGTCAAGTTGGGGTAACCGCGGCAATCTTGTTGATGTGTTCGGACGTTGGGATTCATTTTAGCCGCTTGGGGGTCAATAATATTTCCGACAGCCTCTTTGCCACCGGGATGATCGCGGCTTTGTGGCTGGCTGCCAGTACCGGCCGCCCTCTGGCCTATGTAATGACGGGGGTAGCCATTGGTTTGGGGCAATATCATTATTTTGGTAACCGGGCTTTACCCTTTGTTCTCTTAGCTACGTTGGCGGTTTGGAGTTTGTTCAATTGGCGCAAATTCTGGCGGGCCTGGCGATTAATTCTTTATATTTTCTTGGTTACCCTGGTCGTTGCTGGTCCCCTTATCGGGCTGATGTTTCGCGATCCTTATACATTGGATCGTATCCCACGGGTGGCAACGATCTTTACCAAAAAATTTGTGACAGAATCCGATAAAACCGGCGAATCGGTGGGCAATTTGCGCTGGCAGCAGGTTGAAGACAGCTTTTTGGTGTTTACTGTTGTGCCAGACCGCGGTTCTTTTTACAAGCCCGATCGGGCGATGCTGCCCTCCATTTTGGCACCATTGTTTTACATCGGCGTTTTAGTGCTCTTCCTTAACTGGAGAAAACCGGTCAGCCAAAGCATTCTTTTGTGGATATTGGTTTTTATTACCCTGGGATCCGTCATGATCAACACCGCCGCCACGTTCCAGCGCTTGTTGGGGATGTATCCGGCAGTGCTGTTGGTGGTTGCATTGGGTTTAGAAGCTAGCGCCGAAGTTGTGACCCAACAGACCGTGTTCAAAAAACTGACAACGAACGGAATCATGGCGATTGTGACTCTCCTGGCGGCAGTGGGCAGTCTGTATTTCTATTTTTCGGTGTTCCAATACCAAATTGTATGGAAAGTATCCGATCAAGAAGCCGCCGCAATGGTCGCCCGCGAGTATGTAAATTTTGAAGGTGAGGGAACTTTTGCTTTGCATACCCGCCTGGGTATCGGTGAAGACGGCACGGTCTATCTCCCAATGATGAAGATTGTAGCTGGAAATAATTTTATTGGGGATATCTCCCAAATTAACCCCGAGACTGCTGAGCGGCCCATCCGCATCTATTTCTTCTACGACAAATTTGAAGAACTCTCGGATGTCCGCAACCAATTCCCCGGTGGTGACATCAAGGGTTATCGCCGCTACGCCGATGGAGAGATCCTTCTCATCCGGTATACGATTCCTTGATGAGGTGAGCGAATATTAACCGCGGAGATCGCAAAGAGCGCAGAGTCATGGTTGATCGCCCAAAATTCTCTGCGCTCTCAGCGATCTCCGCGGTTTAATCCAACTTCCATTGAAACCTGTGGAGCACAGGGAGAAAAGTAGATATGAAAGCCATCCTTTTTCACCAGCACGGGGGTCCTGAAGTTTTAGAATACACCGATTTCCCCACGCCCGAACCCGGCCCCGGCGAAGTGCTGATCAAACTTGAAGCCGCGGCCCTCAACCGTCTGGATTTATGGGTGCGGGAGGGGTGGCCGGGAATTAAGCTCGAGTATCCTCACATCCCTGGAGCAGATGGGGCGGGGAAAGTGATTGCCAAAGGACAAGGTGTTAGGGGGGAAGGTGTAGTGCGGGTTGGCGACCGCGTCGTCATCAACTCTAACTTGGGTTGTGGCACCTGTAACTTCTGCCGCGCCGGTCAGGATAATCTTTGCCAGACCTGGCATCTCTTGGGTGAAACAGTGCGCGGTACCTATGCGGAGTATGTGACTGTTCCAACCCAGCAGGTGTATGCCCTCCCGGAGGGTTTTGATCCCCATATCGCCGCGGGGGCGGCGTTGGTCTATCAGACTGCCTGGCATTCTTTGATCACGCGTGCCAACCTGAAACCGGGGGAAAAAGTTCTTATCGTTGGGGCCGCCGGGGGCGTGAATACGGCCAGTATCCAAATTGCCAAATTATCCGGTGCCACCGTGTATGTGATCGGCTCTAGCGCGCAAAAATTGGCCGTGGCTGAATCGCTGGGGGCTGATCATCTCATCGACCGCTCGAAAAGTGAAAATTGGGCTAAAACTATCTACCAGCTGACCAACAAACGCGGTGTGGATGTGGTTGTCGATAACGTCGGCACCACTTTTCCCCTGAGTTTTCGGGCCGCGCGTAAAGGCGGCCGCATCCTGACCGTGGGGAACACCGGCGGTCCCAAGTTCGAGATCGACAACCGCTTTATTTTCGGCAAGCACCTGACCATCATCGGTTCCACCATGGGCACCCGCGCCGATTTCACCGCTGTCATGGACTTGGTCGTTGCCGGCAAACTCAAAGTCGCCCGCGACCAAACCTTCCCCCTCCCAGACGCTCGCGCCGCCCAAGAACGCCTCGCCAGCGGACAAAGCTTGGGTAAGATTACGTTAGAAATTTAACCGCAGAGAAAACAGATGTAAAACATCGCGTTCTCTGATGTTATTTATCCATCTGCTAGTATCTTCGCAAAGAATTCGGTGTGTACCTAGCCGCACCCTTCACTTCGACTTCACTCAGCACAGGCGATACACTTCGTTACTCAGGATACTTGTCACATACTCCTTAAGTTTTTATCACCCGCTTCGAAACAATCCATGCCAAACATAAAACCCTCCACTCCCCACTCATCACCCCCCACCACCCTCTCAAAACGTCCCTTTTCCGTAACCATCCTAGTCATCACGGTGTTAATCTTCACGTCCCTCAACGCACTGCGAATGATCACCGCTTTCCGGTCGCAGGCCTTCTTGGCCGAATTACCCTATGCCATTCCGATCGGGTATCTGATTATTACCGGTGCGCTTTGGACGTTGATTGGTTTAGCCTTGGTCAGCGGTTTGTTTCTTGGCCTGCGCTGGTCAAGTACACTCCTGAAATGGGTAACCGGGTTGTACACGGTTTATTACTGGGTTGAACACCTGTTCGTAACCGAACCCGGAACCCTTGTTACCCGCTGGCCTTTTACTCTAGGGCTAAACCTGGCCCTGATGATTCTGGTGTTCGGGGTGCTCTCTCGCCCCAACTCTCGCGAATTTTTGGCTCGCAGAATCATCGTTGAATAATTTATTTTTTTATAAGGAGATCAGGAATGCAGGAAAATTTCCTGGATTCCTGGTTTCCTTATCATTTTTGCACTTGTTTGGAGTCATTCATGTCTGATAATCCTAAGATTGATCACCTGCGAGAACTCAAAGCGCAGTCTCGGCAGGGTGGGGGTGAAGCTCGCATTGCGGCCCAGCACAATAAAGGCCGTCTGACGGCTCGCGAACGAATCGATTTGCTGTTGGATAAAGGTTCGTTCCGTGAACTGGATCCCTTTGTCACCCATCGCACGACCGATTTCGGCCTCGACCAGAAGAAATACCTGGCCGATAGCGTCGTGACCGGCTGGGGGACGATCAATGGCCGGCTGGTGTACATCTTTTCGCAGGACTTCACTGTCTTCGGGGGCAGCCTGGGCGAAGTCCACTCGGAGAAAATTTGTAAACTGATGGATATGGCCATGAAGAACGGCGCGCCCGTCATCGGGATCAACGATTCGGGTGGGGCCCGCATTCAAGAGGGAGTCGTATCCCTCGGTGGGTATGCCGACATCTTTTTACGGAATACCTTGGCCTCGGGGGTCGTGCCCCAAATCAGCGTCATCATGGGGCCCTGTGCAGGAGGCGCAGTTTATTCTCCCGCCCTGACGGATTTCATCTTCATGGTGCGCGGCTCATCCTATATGTTCATCACCGGTCCGAATGTGGTCAAAACCGTCACCCACGAAGAAGTGACTTTCGAAGAATTAGGCGGTGCCGATGTCCACGCTGAGACCTCCGGGGTTTGCCATGTCGCCGCCGACTCTGAGCCGGATGCCCTCTATCTGGTGCAGAAAATGCTCAGTTATCTGCCCCAAAACAACATGGAAGACCCGCCCTTCGTGCCCACCGGCGACAACCCCCTGCGGATGGAAGACGAACTCGACACCCTCATCCCCGACGATCCCAGCAAGCCCTATGATATGAAAGATGTGGTCACTAAAGTCGTCGATCTTGGCACGTTCTACGAAACTCAGGAGAATTTTGCCACCAATATCGTCACCGGTTTCGCCCGGCTGGGCGGCCATAGCGTTGGGATCATCGCCAATCAGCCCGCGGTTTTGGCCGGAGTGTTAGATATTAACGCCTCCGAAAAGGCTGGCCGCTTTGTCCGCTTCTGCGACTCCTTCAACCTGCCCATATTGACTTTCGTGGATGTCCCCGGTTTCCTCCCCGGCACCGATCAGGAGCATGCGGGGATTATTCGTTCGGGAGCTAAATTACTGTACGCTTACTGTGAAGCCACTGTTCCCAAGCTGACGGTCACCACCCGCAAATCCTACGGCGGAGCCTACTGTGTGATGAGCTCCAAACATATTCGGGGCGATGTCAACCTGGCCTGGCCCAACGCTGAACTGGCCGTCATGGGGCCCGAAGGTGCGGTCGAAATCGTCTTCCGTAAAGAACTGGCCGCAGCAGCCGACCCGGTCACCCGTAAGGCTGAATTGGTTGCCGAATACCGTGAAAAATTCGCGAACCCCTACGTCGCCGCCGCCCGCGGCTATATCGACGACGTCATCGAACCCCGCGAAACCCGCCCCCGGTTGATCAATGCTCTCGAAATGCTGGCCAACAAACGCGATATGAACCCGGCGAAGAAGCACGGCAACATGCCGCTTTAGTCAAATAGTTCATAATGGTCTGAAAAGTCTAATTGGTCTCAAATGTCCGACTTTTTAGACCCCTTAGACCAATCAGACCGATTAGACCTCATATGCTGATCAATAACCGCGACCTCCACATCGAAACCCACGGCCCTGATGACGGCCCTCACGTCGTGTTTTTGCATCATGGTTTGGGGTCGACGCGCGCTTGGCGGGGTCAGATTTCCGCATTTGTGGATGCCGGTTACCGCGTCATCACCTACGATCGCTGGGGCTATGGCCAATCCGAGCCGCGCCCCCAACTTACCGTCCCCAGCTTCGCCGCCGACCTCGCCGATTTAGGAGAAACATTAGAACGTTTAAATGTTGAACGTTCAACCCTAATCGGACACAGTGACGGCGGCACCATTGCCCTTTACTACGCCGCCCAAAACCCCGAAAAAGTTGCCGCTCTGATTACAATCGCGGCCCACATCTATCTTGAACCCAAGATGGAACCGGGCATTCAGGCCATAAAAACTGCCTTCGAAAACGATTCCCGCTTCCAGGCTGGGATGCAACGGGCCCATGGCAAGAAATTTGAATCCGTTTTCTACAATTGGTTTAACGGTTGGCATCAACCAGAAGCTATGGATTGGGATATGCGACCTGCTCTGACTAAAATCCAGTGCCCAACCCTGGTCATTCAGGGCGAAGAAGACGAACACGCCACTCCACAACATGCGGTCGACATCGCTGAAAACATCCCCGGAGCTGAATTATGGCTGGTGCCAGGTGCTAAACACATGCTGCCGCAGGAAAATACAGAAGTATTCAATCAACAAACACTTGAGTTTTTAGAGAAGCGTTTTGTAAAAACTGTGAAACGTGAAGCGTGAGTCTGGTATTCACCACGTTTCACGCATCACGTTCTCAAAATCAACCTGAAATTATTCATTTAGCAACTCATGTTACTCACGAAAGGAAAAACTGTTAGAAAATTCATCCTGAGTAGCGGTTAGCGTATCGAAGGGAAAGTTTTCGATTAACCCGCACCCTTCGATACGGTCCTGCGGACCTACTCAGGATGCTGGTTGCGTAACATGAGTTAGCAATTATCCTAAGGATCATTCCATGTTCAACAAAGTACTTGTTGCCAATCGCGGTGAAATCGCTGTCCGGATCATTCGGGCCTGTCGTGAGTTAGGCCTGGGTACGGTGGCCGTATATTCAGAGGCCGATCGGCAGGCTTTGCATGTCCGGTTTGCGGACCAGGCCTATTTGCTGGGGCCAGCTCCCTCGCGGGATTCGTATTTGCGGGGTGACAAAATCATAGAATTCGCCCTCGAAAGCGGAGTCGGGGCCATCCACCCTGGCTATGGGTTTCTGGCCGAACGGGCGGATTTTGCTCAGGCTGTTTTGGATGCTGGCTTGGCTTTCATCGGGCCGAAACCGTCGGCGATCGCGGCGATGGGGGACAAAATGGTGGCGCGTGAGACCGTCAAAGCTGCCGGGGTGCCGGTGGTGCCGGGGACCGAGGGGGAAGGTTCGCTCAGTGATGAAGAATTACTTGCGGTAGCGCCTGAAATTGGCTTCCCACTCCTGGTGAAGGCCACCGCCGGTGGGGGTGGCAAGGGGATGCGTGAAGTCCGTAATATCGAAGAGATGCCTGAGTTGTTGGCCTCCGCTCGCCGGGAAGCTGAATCTGCCTTTGGGGATGGCAACGTCTATTTGGAGAAACTCGTCGAAGGCGCGCGCCACATTGAAATCCAGGTTTTGGCCGATACTCACGGCAATGTCATTCACTTGGGTGAGCGCGAATGTTCGCTACAGCGCCGTCATCAAAAATTATTAGAAGAAGCGCCTTCAATTTTTGTTGGCGAGGATGATGAATTGCGCCAGCGGATGGGGGCCGTCGCGGTCCAGGCCGCCCAGTCGGTGGGCTACGTCAACGCCGGGACGATCGAATTCCTGGTCGATAAAGAGAAGAATTTCTATTTCTTGGAGATGAATACTCGTCTTCAGGTTGAGCACCCCATCACCGAGATGGTCACTGGGGTAGATATTGTCAAGGAGCAAATCCGGATCGCTCGCGGTCGCCAATTGGGGATCACCCAAGCAGATGTCAAAATGAACGGCTGGGCCATCGAGTGTCGGGTCAATGCCGAAGACCCTTACAGTAATTTTATGCCCTCCACCGGGCGGATTTCTCACTCCCTGTTGCCGACCGGACCGGGAGTCCGCGTCGATACCGGTGTGTATCCCGGTTTTGAGATTTCGCCCTATTACGACTCGCTCATTTCCAAATTGGTGGTCTACGGCGCGACCCGGGCCGAAGCCATTTTACGGATGCGCCGAGCTTTAGAAGAGTATAAAATCGTCGGCGTCCGGACCAATATCCCCTTCCATCAAAATTTGATGGATTCGATGCGTTACATGGCCGGGAATTTCGATACTCGCTTTGTCGAGGAGCGCTTTTCCCTCGATGAGAAAGCCAAACGTAAAAACTTCAATCCCAAGACCGCGGCCATTATGGCGACATTGGTCGCTCATCAGCAAACCCAACGCACGGCCCACGTGATTCAGCGCGGCAAACGGGATACCAGTAACTGGAAATGGGTTGGCCGCTGGGAACGGATGCAGAAGTAGGAAAAAATAACGAGTAGGGATTAGCCGCCAAGCGCTGGGAATGAGCCATTTTTTGTCAATGGCAAGCCCTAAAAGGGTAAACTGAAATTTCCAGAGGCTAACCCCTACGATGGTGAAAAAAATGAAATACATTACAACCATTGACGAAACCGAATACACCATCGAAATTATCGATGACCGCCATGTGATTGTGGATGGGGTGGAATACGAAGTCGATTTTGAGTCGGTCAGCGGCCAGCCGGTGTATTCCCTGCTGGTGGATGGGGACTCTCACGAGGCCTATATTTACCCGGATGAAGGTGAGTGGGACGTGCTCTTGCAGGGGATCCTATACCCCGCAATAGTCGAGGATGAACGCGAAAAGAGGCTGCGATCTTCGTTTGGGAGTGGGCCAGCAGTTACTGGCGAATACTTCCTCAAAGCGCCCATGCCGGGATCGGTCATCTCGATCCCAGTTGAAGATGGTCAGGAAATTTTACAGGGCGACGTGCTGGTAATTCTTGAATCCATGAAGATGCAAAATGAGTTAAAATCGCCACGCGATGGGAAAATATCTCGAATTCGCGTCGCGGTGGGTGATAATGTGGAACGCAAGCAGACCTTACTGAGCGTCATCTAAGCGCGGATTTTCGATTGCGGAATGTGGAGGGAGTTAATGGCAGGGAAAAATCAGGAACTAGAAGCTAAGTTTTATGTGCGGGGGTTAGAATCAGTTGAAAAGCGATTACAAGATTTAGGGGCGGTATTGGTGCAGGAGCGCACTCACGAATACAATTTGCGGTTTGATACGCCTGATCAGGATTTGACGCGTAATGTGAAAGTTTTGCGCCTCCGCAAAGATACAGCCAACCGCATGACTTACAAAGGCCCGGGGGTCATGCTCGGTGGAGTCCGTTTGCGGCAAGAGATTGAGTTCGAAGTCAGCGATTTTGAGAATGCCCAGGCGTTTTTGGAGGCCTTGGGTTTCGAAGTCGATATGATCTATGAGAAGTATCGGGCAGTGTACGATTTGGGTGGCGTTTTAGTTACCTTGGATGAGATGCCCTTTGGCTATTTCGTCGAAATCGAGGGGCCCAACTCCGCCCAAATCCATGCCGTTTGCCAGCAATTAAACCTGAACTGGGCTGCCCGCATCAATGACAGTTACGCGGCCCTCTTCCAGGATGTTCAACGCAGCCTGAAAACTTCCATCCCCAACCTGACCTTCACCGATTTTTCGGAACTCAACATCACAGCCAACCACCTTGGGGTTCACCTGGCTGACTGATTTCAGAGTGATCAACCACTTCACCATTCCCCCCCCCCTCACCACCCACGCGCCACCTTAAAAAATTATCATTTGCATCTGCCCTACCCCCATGTTAGAATAATTTCATTACATGAGAATGGTAGCTTAAGGATTCACACATGGAAATGGTAGAAGTAAGCATCGATAGCATTCGAGTCAGCCTGATGAACCAGCAGCGGATCGTGATTTTGCGCGAGGTCGATGCGGAACGTTATCTGGCGATTTGGGTGGGGGTTTACGAGGCCGAGCACCTGACGATTGCGTTGCAAGATGTCGAGGTCGCCCGTCCTTTGACTTATGACCTTTTCAAAAATGTGATTAAATCGATGGATGCCGAGATTTTACGCGTGGAAGTTGTGGCATTAAAAGATGAGACCTTCTACGGTAATGTCGTTATGCAAGTCAACGGCGAGATCCTTAATATCGACGCCCGCCCGTCAGATGCTTTGAACCTGGCGATTCGGGCCAATGTGCCGGTATTGGTCGCTCAGGAAGTGATGGACAGCGCCGGGATCATTCCCGAAGAAGATGAGGTGCAACCCGAAGATGCGGCTGATGTAGATGCCACCGAACATACAGACACCAGCACCGAACGGCTTTCAGTTTTCGAAGATTTCCTCGATCAGTTGGAGTTGGGAGGAGATGACGAGGAAGATGACGACGAAGAGAAAGCGGCCTAGAACCTAATTACTTGAAAAAATGAGACGTCCGTTTAGGGCGTCTTTGTATTTAAGTTGGCTAGTTTATTGGTTGGATGGTTGGTTAGAAACGATCCCACCCACAAACTAACCAACTATCAAATCATTAGGGCAATCGCATGTTCATGAAAACAAGGCGACTGAAGTCGCGGCAACTGGCTCATATGCGCTGGCAAAACCTGCCTCCGCAGGTTGAAACCCAGTCGCCACTTCGACTTGCTCAGTATGAACTCCGGGCGACTTCGCAGTTGTCGGTGCAGTTTAAACTGCCGTTTAAGGTTACATGCGATTGCCCTAAACAAATCATCCAACCAACAAACTCCGCGATACAATAGTGCTATGAGCGATTTCCCCGAATTTGATTCCGCCCCCACCCCGGGTGCCCAGGTTGTCCCCCAGAGTCGCGAAGCCGAAGAAGCCGTTCTCGGCTCGATTATGATCAATCCGGATGCCTATTATGATGTTGCCGAATTTCTCAAGGCTGATGATTTCTATATTCACCGTCATGCCTGGATTTGGGCCGCATTCGCGCGTCTCCAGGAGAGTCGTACCCCCATTGATATGCTAACCGTCACCGAGGAGTTGGACCAGCAAGGCCAGTTAGCCGAGGTCGGCGGACCAGCCTATCTGACGACGTTGATCAACAACGTTCCCTCTTCGCTACATGCCGTGGCCTATGGCCGCCTGATTGAGCAAACGGCCGTCCGGCGTAATATGCTCGAAGCGGCCAATAATATCGCCAAACTAGCCTACGACGAGGAGATTAGCCTCGATACCGTCATGGACGATGCCGAGAAAGCCGTCTTTGGGGTCAGTGAACGGCGCGCGACCCGCGATCTGGAACCGATCAACAAAGTTCTCTCCGACTATTACGATCATATTGGCGAACTGGCCGCTCGCCCCGATGATATCCACGGCGTTCCCACGGGCTTTATCGATCTAGATCGACTACTGACGGGTTTGCAGCCTTCTGACTTACTCATTGTGGCCGGACGCCCGGGTATGGGTAAAACCGGTTTTGCGCTTTCAATAGCCAAAAATGCAGCCCAGATTCACAAAAAACATGTCGCGATTTTCTCGCTGGAGATGGGCAACGATCAACTCGTCCAACGTCTCATCTCCCAGGAGACCGGGATTGACTCGCAGCGCTTGCGAACCGGCAAACTGGATGAAGATGAATGGCCCCTTTTCACCCATGCCGTGGAAGTTATGAGTGATACCCGCATTTTTCTGGACGACACCCCGGCGATTACACCCCTCCAACTCCGGACCAAGTGCCGCCGCTTGCACCTGGAACACCGCATTGACCTGATCATCATCGACTATCTTCAGTTAATGTCAGGCGACACCCGCAACGATAATCGCGTTCAAGAGGTTTCTTATATTTCGCGGAACCTGAAAGTTCTGGCCCGCGAGTTGAACGTCCCTGTGATCGCCGCCGCCCAGCTTTCCCGTGCCGTTGAGCAGCGTGCCGATAAAAAACCGGTGCTCTCCGACTTGCGCGAATCCGGATCCCTGGAGCAAGACGCGGATATCGTCATGTTCATTTACCGCCCCGAAGTTTACGAGGAAGACCCCGCGATGCAGAATGTGGCCGAGATCATCGTGGCCAAACATCGTAACGGCCCCGTCGGCAGTGTGCAGCTCATCTTCCGCAAAAACCTGGCGAAATTTGAAAACGCAGCGACTCATCATGTGGACCTTTCACAGGTGACTTAGTGTCTATAAACTGGAAATTAACCATAAAGGACACAAAGTATCACCAGGGTTTTTCTTCGTGTCCCTTCGTGTACTTTGTGGTTGGTTTTTGTTGAGTGATAGCAATATGACATTTGAAGGCCTTCCCGCCAAAGTCAATTTTGACCGGCTGCCCAGCCCGTTTTTCAGCGAACTTTTACCGCAGATCGATGATCTCGGTGAGCTAAAAGTGACGCTGTATGTCTTGTGGCGGCTGGACCGGATGTCAGGGGATTTCCGGTATATGACGGCCGCGGACATGTTGGCGGATGATCGGTTTATCTCTGGTTTAGCAGCCACTCCTGGGGAGGCCGAATCAGCCCTAACTGAGGCTTTAGGGCGCTGTGTAGACCGGGGTTCGCTCCTCCGGGCCGAGGTTCGCCAACGAGATGGAATTTCAACCTTATATTTTTTCAATTCTCCCAAGGGCCGAGTCGCGGTGGAGGCCATCCAAAATGGATCCTGGCGGCCGGTGGAAACTGAATCTCAGGTGCCGATTGAATTAGTCCCCGAGAAGCCGAATATATACCAACTTTACGAAGAAAACATTGGCCCCCTGACGCCCCTGTTGGCCGAAAGTTTGCAAGACGCCGAAGATGATTATCCAGCCAACTGGATCGAAGAGGCCCTCCGCATTGCGGTAGAAAAAAACGTACGCAACTGGCGGTATGTGGAGGCCATCCTGCGCCGCTGGCACGAAAGAGGTTATGATGTCCGAGACCGAGAAGATCGACGCGACACTGAACAAAGTCGTCAAGAATACGCCGACTGGGAAGATTGAGGCCGATCCCTATTATCGGCGGCATGATCTACCTGGCGATCCAGATTGCAAGATTTGCAGCGGGGTGGGTTATTGGCGGGTAGACGTGGAGATCGGCCATCCTGATTTTGGGAAATTGAAGGTTTGTAACTGTCGTCAGGGGGCGTTGGATGCCAAGCGCCATAACCGTCTGTATGCCTTGAGCAATTTGGATGAACTAAAACACCTGACTTTTGACAATTTTAAGCCGCGTGGCCGGGTGGGGCTGCGGGCGGCTCAGGCGGAGAGCTTAGAAGTTGCCTATAACCAGTCGCGCCATTTCTCGGAGAATCGCAAAGGGTGGCTGTTACTTTCGGGGCGGTATGGCTGTGGCAAAACACATCTTGCCGCGGCAATTGCCAATTTCTCGGTCGATTTGGGAATCCCGACCTTGTTTTTGACGGTTCCCGATCTGCTGGATTCGCTCCGATTTTCATACGATGACCCCGAAGCGACGTTTGAATCCCGCTTTGAAGAGATTCGCAGCGCACCGCTCTTGGTCATGGATGATTTTGGGACTCAGAATGCGACCGAATGGGCCCAAGAGAAACTCTTTCAGATTTTGAATTATCGATACATCAACAAACTTCCTTTAGTAGTGACGACCAACCTGATGCTCGAAGAGATGGAACCCCGGATCCGCTCTCGGTTAGAAGACCCGGAGATGGTGACGCGGGTGAATATTATGTCGCCAGACTATCGGCGGCCAGCCCATGATTCACTGGGGGATTCAGCTTTGTCTTCATCGATGGATTTTTTGCATAATCTTACTTTTGCCTCTTTTGATCTGCGCAAAAGTGAAAATCTTTTACCCGAACATGTCAATAGCTTGGATAAGGCCCTCAAGGAAGCTAACGAGTTCGCTGAAGACCCGGATGGCTGGCTGGTGATTACTGGTCCCTATGGGTGCGGCAAAACCCATCTCGCCGCGGCGATTGCCAATTACCGGGCCGACCAGGGATATATGCCAACTTTCGTGGTCGTACCTGATTTGCTGGATCATCTCCGCGCGACGTTTGGCCCCCGGTCAACTGTGACCCTCGACCGTCGCTTCGAAGAAGTCAAAAATGCTCAATTGCTGATCCTTGATGACCTTGGCACCCAAAACATGACCCCCTGGGTGCGAGAGAAACTATACCAACTCTTTAACTATCGTTACAATGCTGAGTTACCAACTGTCATCACCACCCCCGAACTCAAAGATGAAATGGACGAACGCCTTCGCAGCCGGATGATGGATCGGCGGTTGAGTGTAATTTGCGCCATTACGGCCCCTTCATATCGAGGTACGGATCGGAAACGAAGGCGGCGAAAACGCAAGTAAGAATATCAGAAAGACAGGCCACCGCAGATGCGGTGGCCTGAATGATTCTTGCAAAGCGCGCAA
This sequence comes from uncultured Anaerolineales bacterium, assembly GCA_964453155.1. Lineage (GTDB taxonomy): Bacteria > Chloroflexota > Anaerolineae > Anaerolineales > UBA11858 > CAYVQU01. The sequence continues at coordinate 24,783 of CAYVQU010000061.1, forward strand.
CTTCAAACTTCGCAAGAATATCAAAATTGTAATGGTGGGGAACTAGAATGTCAATCATCGTGGCAACGAAAGTGACTTTCATAACTTCAGGGATGATTGGAAAGCGCTGGAATTTTGCTATATATCATCATATTTATCCTGATGCGATCCT
>CAYVQU010000061.1:25033-27225 GCA_964453155.1 uncultured Anaerolineales bacterium
AACCATCAAGAAAATTTTCACCGCAGAGAACGCTGAGAGCGCAGAGTTTATCTCTAATCAAAGCTGAAGTCTCTGCGATCTCAGAGGTTTTTTTGTAAGATTTGTCGTTCAATCAGGGTTAAGACTCTATTTTGTTGACTTCGTACTTGATCAGCAAATCATCCAGGGCCTCGCGCAGCAAAACGGCTTCGCCGACCCCTTCTTTCTTCGCCAGTTTTGACAAGCGTTCGAGCTGTGTCAGGGTGTAGTGGGAAGTTTTGGGGGCCATTTTCTCATCGTAAGCCAACCGGATGATGTTACGACCGGTTACTTTGGCGCGGTAGAGGGCCTGGTCAGCTTTGCGGAGAATTTCACTCTCGGTGTTGCCGTCGATGGGGTAGGATGCAATTCCGGCAGTGATGGTGATATTGGTTGCCACACTCCCGAATTTCGTTTGGGCCTCAACTGCGGTGCGAATTTTTTCCATGATCAAGAAAACTTGCTCTCGGACCATCCCGGGGAACAGCAAGGCAAACTCATCGCCGCCATACCGGGCAATAAGAACATCTTCCCCCGCCTGTGCCGTCAGAACTTGGGCTAACCCTAAAAGAACTTCATCTCCGCCGACATGACCAAAATTCTCATTGATCTGTAAAAAATGGTCAATGTCTGTGAATACCAATGATATTGGAGCCCCTTGATTCGAGGCGGCCTGGATGAGGGTGGTGAATTGCCCTTCGAATGCGGCTCGTTTGAGTAGTCCGGTGAGGGGATCGGTATCTGGGTTCGCGGTCATTTTAATTTCTCCTTTGTTGAAATATGTTTAAAATCTAATATTTAACGATAATATATTGATATATTATCGTTAAATATTAGAAAAGTCAAATACTTATAAGACCTGCCAGGTTTCAAAAACCTGGCAGGTCTGGGCCTCAAATGTGACTAAAATCATATCTTTTGGTGTATTTTTGTGCTAAAATGCCCCAGATAATTGAAAATTACTCAGAAATTGAGAAAGGAAGAATCATGTCTGAAAATACCCCCAAATGTGTCTATTGCCAGCGCACCAGCGACGAAGTCCCCTTGATGGTGATTAAATTCAAAGATGAGAAGTCCTGGATTTGCCCCCAGCACCTCCCCATCCTGATTCATAAGCCAGAGCAACTCGTTGGCAAACTCCCCGGAGCTGAGGCTCTTTCATTCGAAGGTCATTAAAAATAGCGCGCGGATCACGCAAATTCAGCCGAATTCCGCTGATTCAAAACTTAAAAAACCTCTCAAGATATCTTGGGAGGTTTTTTAACGTATAATTTGATGTGAACTTTGAGTTAAAACCTGAAACTTGGCACCAGAAACAGAAACCTGACATATCATCCCGGAGCCCCCATGTCCAACCAAATCATCTCCATCCCCCCAAAAAAACACATCGCCCTGGTCGCCCATGACAATATGAAAGATGATTTATTAGAGTGGGCCCACTATAATCGTGACACCCTCTCCCGCCATCATCTCTACGCCACTGGGACAACCGGCAGCATTTTGGAGGAGAAACTGGATCTCCCGATCACGAAGCTGCTCAGCGGTCCAATAGGGGGCGATCAGCAGATCGGGGCCAAAATTGCCGAAGGCGAAATCAATGTTTTAATCTTTTTCTGGGATCCGTTGGAAGCCCAACCGCATGATCCGGATGTCAAAGCCTTATTGCGCCTGGCCCAGGTCTGGAACATCCCCATGGCAACCAACCGGGCCTCGGCAGATTTTATTGTCTCATCGCCGTTGATGAAGGAAACCTATGCGCGTAAGATTCAGGAGTATAAGCGGCCGAAGATAGAGATTTAAAATTAGCGATTAAACTGGGCAATTGCAGGAGTGCGCTATGCAGAAGAAGATTGGTGTGATGATTGTAATCTTGCTCTTAATTGGGGGGCTGACTGCCTGCAATTTACCAAAACCGTCGCAGACGCCGGATTTGTCTCAAGCGTCTGAGAAGTCAGATCAGTCTTCTTCCCAAGCTGTTTCAGACCAGTTGGACGAAGCCGACCAATTAGACACTGTTGACAAACCGGACCAGTCAGACCCAGTAGAAAAATTAGACCCTTCAGACCAATCCGCCCTTTCAGACAGCCCCGAAATTATCCCCAGCCCGCGCATTCACCCCGAAAATTTGGCATGGTTCAATTTGAACTAAACAGCACCTTTACAAAATAAAAGGA
>CAYVQU010000062.1:0-26924 GCA_964453155.1 uncultured Anaerolineales bacterium
CGAATTTTTTTTATTCGTTCCATTCGCAACATTCGTTTTATTCGTGATTAGCGTTCATACCAAGCAGAATTCTTAGTGATTTGCAGCGACTTTTGATTGCAGGTTACGGCAGAAATGTCGGATCCGAACCAGCGGATTTCGACTGTTTCGGGGGGATTCTCAACTTGGAGGTTGAGGGTGGTCCCGTCAAAGGAATAGCGGACCTGGATTTCAGGTTGATCCTCGTCGTGGATGGTTAATTCGCCGCTCGAGGTGGGGCCGTAGAATTCAAGGGTCAGGGGGTTGAGGGGAATTTGATCAACATAATCCATCTCGGGACCGAGGGGAATGATGTCCCCCGCTTTAACCCACAGAGGGAGGGTATCGAGGGGGGCTTCAACGTTGATCCAGCGTCCACCACTGAGTTTTTCTTTGGTCCAGTAGTCAAACCATTCACCTTCAGGGAGATAAACTCGGCGTTGATTGGAACGGGTCAAAACCGGCGCTACTAAGAAGCTTGAGCCAAAGAGATATTCCAGATCGATGTTTTCGGTGTTGGGGTCGTCCTGATATTCCAAAACCAGGGGTTTGACCATCGGGAGGCTAGACTGCGTAGATTTGACCGCTTCGGTGTAAATGTAGGGCAGCAGCCGGTAGCGCAGCTTGAGATATTTCATGGCGATCGCGGTCGCTTCGTCGCCATATTCCCAGGGTTCGTGGGGCTGTTTGCCGTGGGCTCGCAGATGGGAGGAGAATACGCCAAATTGCAGCCAGCGGATGTAAATCTCGGCATCGCGGGGGAAACCGTCAAGATCATTGAGATCGTAATCAAAAGCGCGGGGTTGGTAGTCGAACCCGCCGGCGTCGTGGCTGCAGAATGGCATCCCCGACATGCCATAGCCGAGGAGACCGCGCAACTGCCCCGTCATTTGCTGGAAGCTGGCGTAGCTGTCACCGCCCCATTGAACCGGGTAACGCTGCGATCCGGTGTATCCGGCCCGGCCCCAGACCAGGCCGCGGCCGAAATATTCTTCGGTCAGTTCGAAGGCGGTTTTGTTATAGAGCATCGGGTAGATGTTGTGCATCTCGAGGCCGGTGCGGCCGTCGTGGTAAATGGCGTCAATGGGGGATTGTTCGGCGAAGTCGGTTTTGAAAGTGGCGACGCCCTTATCAAGCAGAGCTCGGAGTTTGCCCTGGAACCACTCACGGGCCGCGGGATTGGTCATATCAAGGCAGGCCAACCCCGAACCGGCAAAGGCTTCGAGTACTGGCGCGGGATCGCCGTTTGAATCGACCACCAAATAGCCGTTTTCGAGGGCTTCATCGAAAACGGCGCGACCTTTGGGCACATAGGGCGTGACCCACAAACAGGTGCGCACGTTTTGATCCTTGAGATTTTGGATCATCTCTTCCGGTTGGGGGAAAACGGTCTCGTCGAATTCGTAGGAGCACCAGGGGGTTTCGCCCATCCAGTAGGGGTCGATGCTGAGGACGTCGCAGGGGAAACCGTGCGCCCGCATCCCATTGACGACACCTTCGACTTGTTCCCGGCTCATATACATGCAGCGGGAAATCCAGAAGCCGAAAGACCATTTGGGCGGGACGGGGGCGGTGCCAGTCAGGGCGGTGTAGGTTTTGAGAATATCTTTGAAGGCCGGGCCGCGCATGATGAAGTAGTCGAGTTGGTTATCTAAGATATGGAAGGAGTACGAGGCGTTCGATTCGCTTCCCATCCGGTAGACCATTGGGAAAGATGAGTGAACGAACAGCCCGTATCCGGCCGAACTCATGAAGAAGGGGACGTTTTTATAGGCTCGATAGGAGGTCACATTACCGCTGTCGACGGCCCAGAAATTGAGTTCCTGGCCCCAACGATTAAGGTTGGTAAAGCGTTCACCAAAGCCGTAGAAGGCCTCGCCGGGCTGAACGGTGACGGCCTCCTGAACGACGGAGCGACCTTTCTCATCGGTTTCGTACCCAACCGGGAAGACTTCAAAGCCAGGCCCGTAGGCCCGATCTTCGTTTTGCTGGCTGAAGAAGGGGACCGGGTTATCGGTATCGCGCTCAAAGATACGAATCCCCCAAGGGTATTGGGGGATCTCTACTCGTAGGTCTGCGGTGATGAGAATAATCTGCTCGCCGGGCTGTTCTATCTCGAAGGCAGTATCCCCAAAATCCGGGTTTATGAGCATATCGCTATGCCCGTCCTGGACTGCGTCAGGATTCATTCGGAACCGAATCGTATTTTCAAAAATAACATCCAGTTTAACTTCCGCGGTTTCACCCAAGGCGGTTTCGCATTGGAAGCGGAGACCGGTGGCCGTCTGTTCCCAGGCCGTCCAACGGGCGAGACTGTTGGTTTTAGTGTGTGTGGTGCGGTAATCGAGGGCTTGGACAAATTCGTCCCATTTGGGGGTGCGTTTCATGATAAGTCCGTTAGAAAACTGGGGGGGTAATTACCGAAATCCACACGACATCTTCGGTTTCGGAAGCGCAGGCAATTTTTTGAAGATCGTACCCTTCAAAGTAAATTGAATCGCCGGGGTTGAGGATGTATTCTTTATCTTCAAGGCCGATTAGCAATTTGCCTACTAACACAAAGATAAATTCTTCGGTGGGTTTGCGCAATCTCCGGGCCACATTGCCGGTACCGGGTGAAAGCCGTCCAAAGACGGGTTCCATGCCGCGCGTTAAATCTTTGACCAGTAATTCATAATTGACGCCTGAATCCGGTAAATACAGTCGTGGGCGGCACCCGGCCCGGACCACCGGGGAATATTCCATGGCCTCGTCCGCGGCTTGCTCTTCATTGCAAGGCTTTACCGCGGCGGTGTAGGAGACTTCGGGGAGGGGATCGGAAAAAAAGTAGTGAATGGAGGTATCGAGGTGTTCAGCAATCAGGCGCAAGGAGTCGAGGGAGACTTTAGTTTTGCTGTGCTCTACCTGACTGATGAATGAGGCCGATAATCCTGTTCGTCGGGCCAGTTCACGAATGGTTAACCCCAATTCTCTGCGACGTGTTTTAATTCGTAAACCAATATCATCTTCAGTAGACATATACGACACCTTTCGGAAATATTCGATTCACTTTGCGCTTGTATCTAGAATAAAGTAATTCAGAATAAATGTCAAGTAATAACTTACATATGTTCAATGACATTTGACACAAATTGCGTAAATTTGATATAAATGAAGTGTATTCGCGTTTATTTGGAGTATAAATGGGAATATTTTTAGTTATACTATACACAGGAGCTGTTTATGGGCAGAATCCAGAATTTGAGAGATTATATTGAAATTCTTCAGCAAAATGGGCAGTTGGCACGCGTGACCGCCTCGGTTTCACTAAATCATGAACTCGCCAATGTTGCTGCGGCGATCCAACGCCAGGGACGGGGGGGCAGCTTGTTCGAAAACCCAGCCGGGAGCGCCTGGCCGATTTTTGCCGGCGCCGTCGGTAGCCCAGAATTGGCCGCGCTGGCCCTGGATTGTGAATTGGCAGATGTAACGGCTAAAATGGAAAACGCCCTGGAACCGGCGAATGCCCTGCAACCCGTTGAGATTGACGAGGCCCCCTGGAAAGCCAACCAAATTTTGGGTGAGGATGTCAATCTACCCGAAATCCCAATTCCCACTCATGGGGCTCACGACGGGGGACCTTTCATCACCGGCGGAATCACGCGCGCCATGGACCCGGTATCTGGCCGCGGCAACTGCTCCTACAACCGGATGCAGGTCTTGGGACCGCGCACTTTGGGTTTCAACGTCAACGAGTGGCGGCATGTGATGGAGTTTTTCAAGTATCATGAAGCCAAAGATGAACCTTTAGAGATCGCGGTCGCCATCGGTGTTGATCCAGCGATCAGCATCGCGGCCGGTGCCCGCTACGATGATGACGAACTCTGCATCGCTGGGGCTATTCGGGGGAGCGCGGTACTGGTTTCAAAAGGCGTAACCGTTGACGTATTGATCCCCGCCGAAGCCGAAATCGTCATTGAAGGCCATTTGGTTCCCAAAGAGCGCCGCAAAGAAGGACCACTGGCCGAGTTTCATGGTTATTACGGCGAGTTGTGGGAAAGCCCGGTTTTCGAAGTTACCGCAGTCTGTTATCGCGATAACCCCATTTTTCAGACCATCATCCCCGGGCACGATGAGCACATCTATATTGGTAATGTCCTCCCCCGCGAGCCGCTGTTGCTGCGGTTTGTCAAACACGTCAGTAAAGATGTCACCGGGCTGCATATCCCCCCTTATGGGAACGGGTTTTCGGCCATCGTTCAGGTGAAGAAATCCAACCCCGGCGAACCTAAAAACGTCGCCCTGGCCGCCATGACGGCTCATGTGAACATTAAAAAAGTGATCGTCGTCGATCCCGATGTCAACATTTACGACCCTGCCGATGTCTTATGGGCCTTGACCAACCGGGTTGATTGGAGCCAGGATGCATTCTACGTTCCCGGCGCCCAGGGCCATGAGATGGATCCCACCGCCGATATGCGCGGCGTCCACACCAAAATCGGCATCGATGCGACCTATAAGCCAGAGCGGCGGGATTATGGTGAAAGAATTCGCTATCCGGAAATCGATCTAAACAAGTATCTATGAAATTTAACCGCGAATAACGCGAATTTTCACTAATATTTACAGCAAATTCGCGTTTATTCGCGAGATTAGCGGTTAAAAATGAAGAACAGGAGTTGCTATGTCCGTCCGATTTGCCCTCTACATGCAAGATAAACACCCCATTCAGTATGAACTCGAAATGGCCAAATATGCCGAGGACCGCGGTTTCAGTGAGATTTGGCAGGCTGATACCCGTTTGGCACGCGACTGCATCGTGTTGATGTCCGCGTTTTTGACTCATACCAAGACGCTACGGATCGGCTCCGGCGTGCTGCCGATCTGGACCCGCAACCCGGCTGTGATTGCGGCCTCGTGGAGCACGATGTGGGAATTAGGCGGCAAAGTCGATGGCCGCGGCCGCGTGATGCTGGGTCTGGGGGCCTGGTGGGAGCCGATTTCCAGTCGGGTAGGGGTGAATCGTCATCGTCCCTTGCGGGCCATGCGCGAGCATATTGAAGCCCTGCGCCAGCTTTTCACGATGGAAGAAGTCACTTACCAGGGCGATTTTGTCAATCTCGACCGGGTCCGATTAGATGTGGCTTTTGGCGATACGTCGCCGCGCGATATACCGCTTTACATCGGCGCCACCGGTCCTAAGATGCTCGAAATGACTGGCGAAATCTGCGACGGTGTCGTCTTGAACTATATGGTTTCGGTCGATTACATTAAAAACGCGGTCAAACTGGTTGAAAAAGGGGCCCAAAAAGTTGGCAAGACTATTGAAGACATCGACCGTCCTGAACTCCTGGTCTGCTGCCTGTCCGACGATGACCCTGACGCGGCCATGCTCGAAGGCAAAAAATTGGCAGCCTACTACTTCGCCACCGAACCCCATATTATGAAGGCCAGCGGTGTCAGCGACGAACTGCTCGCAAAAGTTCAAGCCATCATGGGCTGGCCCGCCACAGAAGAAGACTACATCAAAGCCAGCAAAGTCATCCCCGATGAGGTCGTCCGCAACATCATGGCCGTTGGCACCACTCAAGAGTGTCAGGATAAAGTCGCGCAATACATCGCTGCCGGGGTCACCTGCCCTATCCTGTACCCGATGATGGATGATATCAAACCGGTCGTGGATGCCTTTGCCGATTGGGCGTAAAATAAAGTAGGGGCACAGCATGCTGTGCCCCTACCATTTCGTGGCATGATAATTATCAAATTTGATACGCGATTATTAGCAACACCCCTCCCATCTGACATTCCCGCTAAGCGCGATGGACATTTCGTTATCATTTCGGCACCCGCGGAGCGGAGTGTCAACCAAACTTTGCAAGACCTGGATATTCAACTCTCGCAGGCCGTGGCCGCGGTGGTCAATGGTCAGGCGACCGATCTGGAACAACCTTTAGCACCGGGCGACGAAGTCCGGCTGCTGCCCCAAATTGCTGGAGGAACTTAATGCGCACAATATTTAATTTTGGATATGATGAGGCTTATAAACAGGGAAAACGGGCTTATGCCGGGGTAGTTTTGCACGTTGACCTGGCAAAACAGGAATTTTGGGTGGACCGCCCCAAAGAAAGTTTTTACCGCACCCTCTTGGGCGGCCGCGGTTTCATCCTGCATTATTTGTTAACACAAACCCCCGCGGGGATCGACCCCCTAGACCCCGAAAACCTGCTCATCTTTGCCCCGGGTCTGCTCTCTGGGACCGTACTCCCGGGTACCGGGCGCCACGCCGTCGGCGCCAAATCGCCACTGACGGGTGCCCTGGCCTCCGCCGAAGCTGGAGGGTGGTTCGGACACGAACTCAAGCGCGCCGGAGTCGATGCCCTGGTCGTCCACGGCAAATCGGAAACCCCCGTTTACCTGTGGGTCAAGGATGGCGCGGTCGAAATCAGGCCTGCCGACCACCTGTGGGGTCAATTAACCGGCGATACCCAGGACCAAATCCAGACTGAACTTGAAGATGACAAAATCCGGATTGCTCAAATCGGTCCCGCCGGAGAAAAATTAGTCCGCTATGCGGCCGTGATGCACGACGTCAACCGGGCCGCGGGTCGCTCAGGTTTGGGGGCTGTGATGGGGAGTAAAAACTTGAAAGCGGTCGCGGCGCGCGGTTCTGTGCGGGTGGGGCTCGCCGACAAAGCGAAGTTGAGTGACACGCTCAAATGGATCACCGGTGGTTACAAAGATATGATGGGCTGGGCGATCGAGTATGGGACCGCGGGTGGGGTGGTCGGCGCCCACGATCGCGGGACGACGGCGATCCGCAATTACCAGGCTGGCGTCCTCCCTGGGATCGAAAGCCTGGGACCCGATAACTTGTTTCCGAAATTTGTGACTGAGCGCGACACTTGCAGTCGCTGCCCGGTCCGCTGCAAACTCGTGGTAGATTACGAAGACGAAAATACTAAAATTGAAGGTCAGTACGGCGGACCCGAGTACGAATCGCTGGGTGGACTGGGAACATTATGTTCTGTCACCGATCCGGCTGCGGTTGCCAAAGCCAACGAACTCTGTGCCGCCTACGGTTTGGATACCATCTCGGCTGGTGCGACAGTCGCCTTCGCGATGGAGTGCCAGGAGAAGGGCCTGTTGGGCGACTACGAATTCCAACCCCAATTTGGCGCCGGACCTGATCTGGTGGCCGGGATCCACAAAATCGCGGCCCGGGAGGGTCTCGGCGACTTGATGGCCGAAGGCAGCGCCCGGATGGCGGCGAAAATTGGCTCGGAAACCGCCGAATTTCTGGCAGTCGCCCGCGGGCAAGAACTGCCCCTGCATGATCCACGCTACAAAAACACCGGTGGCATGGGATATGCCCTGTCCCCCACCGGTGCCGATCACATGCACAACCTGCTCGATGATTTTGCCAACTTCGCGGGCGGCGATATTTGCGCCCGGCTGGCTGAAATGGGGGTGGAAACACCTCTCCCGCTGTGGGGTATTTCAGAACACAAAGTTCAAGGCTATCTCTATGAAACCGCCTACAAGCACGTTATGGACAGTGCCTTGATCTGCCATTTCTACCCCTTTGAATACAAGCATATGGCCTCCGCTCTAAGTGCCGCTGGCGGCTGGGACGTTGATAAATTCGAAGTCAACACCATTGGACAACGGATCATTACGCTGGCGCGGCTGTATCTCGTCCGCGAAGGTTTCACCCATGCCGATGACACCCTCTCGGCTCGCGCTTACCACCCCACACCTGATGGCCCAATTGCCGGTAAGACAATGGACGTCGATGAACTCGCCCAGGCCATGCAAGTCTATTTCGAGAAAATGGGTTGGGATGCGGAGGGGGTTCCTGGTGCGGAGATTTTGACCAAATTAGGTTTGAGTGAATATCAATTATCGAACTAAATCACAAAGTACCGGGTAATATTTTCGAGTTGGCATTCAAAATTTTTAACTTATCTCAGACCGTAAAAGCCGCTTTATACATTGCATTCGCCTTTTCCTGGGTTTTCTGTATCAAAGCAGTCTCATCTACTCGGGTGAAAACATCATCTTCTAGCAGAAGTTGCCCCTCGACAAATACCGCACTGATATTCTTCTCGGTGCCAGAATACACCAGACTGGTGATAGGATTATAGGCCGGAGTTGTATTGGGCCGGTCGAGATCTACTACCAGAATATCGGCGCGTTGCCCAGGCGCCAGGGATCCGATTTGATCCCCCATGTTTATGGTGGCAGCCCCTTCGGCAGTGGCCATTGCAAACGCCTTCCCAGCTGAAAGGATGGCGGGATCATGATGGTGGACTTTTTGGAGCAAAACGCCCGACTTCATGACTTCTATCATGTTCTGGCTATCATTACTCGCCGCCCCATCGGTTCCTAGCCCCATCTGGATACCGCTCTCGGCTAACTTAGGGATGGGGGCTGCCCCGGACCCCAGGATCATATTGGCGACTGGGTTGTAAGACACTTTCGTCTGATACTGCTTAAACAACTCGAAATCTTCATTTTCAAGTTGGATCGCATGCACTGCCAGGAAGTGGTTGTCTAAAATACCGGTTTCTTCCAACAATGGAACGGTGCGGCAACCGTATTTCGCCAAGGAATATTCATCATCATCGGCCGTTTCCAACAGGTGCATCGTGATGCCAATGTTCTGCACCTTGGCATAGCGGGCAATTTCGGCCAGCCCTTCCCGCGTCATCCCCCAGATCACCCCAGGGGCCAGCATAAAATGAATCCGGGGGTGAGTTGCATATTCCGCTCTCATCCGTTCCAATTCGGCAATTCTGGTGCCAACTGGGGCATAGGTAACGGCGGGTTCCGAGCTACCCGGTAGATATTCTGTATCGGTAATGCCGTGGGCCAGCATGCCGCGGATACCGCAGTCGTTGAAGGCCTGGAGAATGGCAGCGGCGAACCCGGGCCTGACGTTGGCATACATAAAATCGACCAGGGTGGTGGTTCCCGACCGGATGGCTTCCAGACACCCAATCATCGCAGCCAAATAGACTGTTTCTTCATCTAATAACGGCAAAAACATCCGTACTGTTTGGTGCACCCAATCTAAAAAAGGCAGGTCTTTTCCCAGACCACGCATGAAAACTTGGAAAAGATGACAATGCGTGTTGATCAGGCCGGGGAGCAGCAGTTTCCCCCCGGCATTCCAGGTCTGTTTGGCCGAATATTGTTCAGCCAGATCCGGTGACTTTCCAATCTCCAGGATTTTGCCATTCTGAATGGATACCCCGGCCTCCAACATTGAGTAGGTCTGGGTACCGTCGTTCCATATCCTGGCATTCGTAATCAGCAAATCTGCGTTTTTCATGGTTGTGCTTTCAGCCTCGTATAGCGGTAGGTTGTTGAAATAAAAAACTAAATTTACCGTCAAAGTTATCTAAAAATACGTCATTACGAAATGGCCCTTCGACAAACTTTGGATGAATTCAGCCAACGAAGCATCCGCCGGTTGAGTGACCGGCTGGTTTCGATACGCTTCGCACTCAACCGACGCCGGACGTATCGAAACCAAGGATGCTATGATGTTACTCGCAATTCCGCAAGGGTGTTACCTTTGGGTTGACTTTAATTTCAAGAACCTTTTGGATTTTCTTATACATCAAGCTTGCGGTAAAAAGATTCCTTCATCAAGTCTTCGCGGAGTTCACCAGCCTTGAATGTGGTCCCAGTGGCGTAGTTGGTGATCTCGTATTGGGCGACGGTGTGAATATCTTTATCCACAATATAGAAATCCCGCTGCCCTTCTTCAAAAATGTCGATAAAGCGTTCGCCAAACCGGCGGGAGGCATTGAAGGGGGCTTCATGAATGACAGCTTCAATGGCATCATCAGTACTGTCGACCACATACCGAACGGTCACGCCGTATAACAACGCCGTGTTGACCCGGTCCATGGCTTGTAGTTCATCCTGAATCGGTGGAGCAATTGGGCAGGTACCCATGCCGCTGATGATGGTGCCGATATCCAGCCCCTTGCGGTATAAGCGCCAGAGGGAGGCTTCTACGGTGCGGGAGCAAACCTGGATGCTCCCGGTGAGATTAGCCGTTTTCGCGGCCAGAATATACACGTTTTCGGGAGCGAGATTGCAAGCCTCCGCCACCATCTGCGCCACACTTTCATCGGGAATTTCTTGGGTTTGGGCGGCGAAAACCGTCTCATGGTGAATATCCTGATAATGCCAGGATTGGGAGAAAATATCATTGCGCGCAATCGCCCGCGCGGGGCCAGAACCGATCGGGTTGATATAGCCGGGGATATCTTTCCCGGGCATTTTCCAACCTGAAAATTGCGAGGATAAAGTTGCTTCGACGGGGTGGTCGATATAGACGTCAATCGAGGGGAGGCTCAATTCCCCTAGCTGAAACTGACCAAACTCAACGTAACCCATCCCACCTATGGTCGCTTCGACAAATAACTTTCCTGCCTGCCAGCCCCCGCGGGCCGCTACACCCATATCCACCACCGTCGCCCCATTTTCTAGGTGATGCACTTTGCAATTGAGTTGTTCGGCAAAGGGGAGAATATTCTCTTTGACGATTTTTACAGCCTGCTGATTGATACTAAACATATCTCATCCTTTTTTATTTGGGTGGGTTTCATCTCATTTGAAACGCGCCCTTATTCTGTTGGTGGCTCTATCGCAAGATCCCTCTATGACCATATTCGGAGATGCGCTTGAATTCATATCCTTGCGAGCGAATCTGGGGAATGATAATATCGAGGGTCTCTGGGACCCAAGGGACGTGGTCGTGCATGACAATAATTGCATCGTCCCGCAGCCCATCAATAATTCGTCTGGCTAATACATCTACTTCTGGGGTTTCCCAATCCCGATTGCTGTAAGACCACAAAACGATCGAGTATCCCCAGTCCAGGATGGCCTGCTCAACCTCAGGAGTCATTGTTCCGAACGGCGGTCGGCAAAAACGGGTTCGAATGCCGATTTTCTCTTCCAGAATATCATCCGTCCGCTCCAGTTCAGCGCGCACCTCAGCCACTGAAAGGTTGTAAAACTGTTGATGGGTAAAAGAATGGTTACCCACGTCATGCCCGGCGGCCAGCACCCGCGCCGCACAATCAGACTCAGTCTCCAAACGATGTCCTTCCATAAAGAAGGTGGCTGCACAATCATGGGCAGTCAGTTTTTTGAGAATATTGTCGGTACCGGGCGGATTGGGGGCTCCATCAAAGGTTAGATAAAAAGATTTCATATCAACGCCTCAAGAATCTAAAATCGTCAGCAGAAGGTTGAACACCGCAGAGTCGCAAAGAGCGCAGAGAAAAATATATTAACTCAGCGCTCTCCGCGGCTCTGCGGTAAATATTCGCCTGACATTGTGTTCAAGCTACTATTGATCATTACCAAAGCCTCAAGTTTCATTCTGAGATGAAGATTTTTTTGCTTTTCACCGAATAGAATGGATCAACAACCTGCATTTGCCGCTCTGGGGTGAACGGAGTGAGGTCAATCAGGTTACAAGCGGTGGAAGAAGTGATCAACTGAGAGACAATTTCACCCGCCAAGGGAGCATGGATAATAGACGAACGATAGGCAGTAGCCAGAATTAGGCCCTCGATATCACTTATAGGGCCCAAAAGCGGGCAGCCATCATCGGTATAGGTCGTTGGGGCGGTCCAGGCTCGCATGACGCGGGCTTTCCGCAACACCGGGATGAACCGTCCAGCCATTGTGGCGATGGTTTTGGGCGCCGCGTGGCTGATCTGTGAATCGACAATATCGCCCGGACGGTCGGCCTGGGCCATCAAGAAATGATTGCTGGGCGTTTGCGAGAGGGCCATGACGGTTACTTCAACGTCGTCTGGGCTGATCACCTGCATTTCAACATGATCGGCCGAGGTTAGAATGGTGTTTAATTGCAGGTCATAAATAGGTTCCGAAACCATAGCTGAAGCGCGAAAAGTATGGACATTCCAATCGCGATCCAGCAATTTTCCCAGTTGACGGGTCCACGCGGCGGTGGCGAGGACGACCACGCCCGCACTCAACACACCGCGATTGGTACGTACCCCACGGATTTTGCCGCTCTCGATCTCAAATCCGGTGACCTCCGTAAACGTGTGCAGCGCCAATCCGTTTGCGATCGCTCGCCGCAGATAAGCCCACATCAATAGCATGGGGTTGAGTTGTCCTTGCTCCGGAGCATAGGTGGCCCCAAATAAATGTTTTGGATCAACCAGCGGTTCAATTTCTGGGATTCGATGGGGGGGTACAAATTCATAGGGGATGCCATTTGGGGGCAAGACTTTGGACCGTTCTTCTGAAAATTTCCACTGTTGTTCGGAGGTTAGCAGACGTAGGGAGGCAATCCGTCTTAGCCCCACCGACATGTCCAATTCAGCCTCCAAATGTTCAAATTTTGCCTTACTGGCCTTGACCATTGGAATACTGGATTTCAGTTCAACATCATTGGATTGAACCATGCCAAAATTTGCCCCCGAGGCACCAGCCCCCACGTGTTCCCGGTCAAGGAGGGCGGTTTTTAAACCAGCGGTGGTGAGGGCGTGCGCAATTGAGCAGCCAATCACACCCGCGCCGACCACAATCACGTCATAGGTGGTTGAATTACTCATGGTTGGTTACCACCTTGAGTAACATCTTGGCCAAATTCTGCGATCACTTCCAGGGGTAGCGGGTGAATCGGGGGGCGAATATTGAAATAACCCATCTCTGCTACCGGTTTCTCCGTCTCGGCCGCCATGATCTGCGCACAAATCGATCCGCACGTACGGCTTTGGCAGTTCCCCATGCCAATGCGGGTTAAATTTTTAATGTCATTCACAGTTTGGGCCCCATACTCGATCGCCTGCCGTAGCTCCCTAAACGTCACCTGCTCACAGCGGCAGATGATCGTGTCTGGGTCAGCTAGGTTGTACAACCCTGACAAAGGTGAGAACAATTCTCCCAAAGTTCTCGCAAAATTTTCTTCGCGGAGGCGGCCGTTTTTTTCAAGCGCGATCATTTCATCAGCCGCGACCCCAGATAAATATCCCAGCCGGGCGGCACTCGCATACCCTGCGATGCGACCTTCGATGATCGCCAATTCCGCCCCGCCTAGACCGGCTCCATCCCCCACGGCATACACGCTGGGACAGGATGTCTCTTGCAACGGGCTGCGACAGGGTACATAACCACCGCGCGGTCCATCAAACTCCATCTTGCAGCCCAGTTGCCGATAAAGTTCCGTGCTCGGCGTCAGGCCGTAACCAACAATCACCGTGTCAATATCTGGGATGATTTCACCTGCGGAGATTGGCCGCCCCGTGCGGTCGAGTTTTTGGATGGTCGCTTGGGTGACGCGGGCGTCACCTTCCACCGCGGTGACGGCCCATCCCAACCGATACGGAACGCGCTCCTTTACCAGGGTCGCCAGAAAACCTAACCCTTCTTTAATCCGGCTCCCCTGCCCCCAAATAGACGGAAGATGGCGTCCACTGCGTTGCAATAGCGCGGGCGCGCTTTCACAGACAGTGACCACCTGCGCGCCGGCCTGAACCAGGTAAGCGCTCGTTTGCAGTTGCAGCGGACCGGTTCCCGAGAGGATGATGCGCTTTCCGGGCAGCACGCGTTGATGCTTGATCATCCTTAATGCGGCCCCGGCAGTGATCACCCCCGGCAGATCCCATCCGGGGAAGGGTATGGAACGGTCAAAGGCACCGGTTGCTAGAATCACCGCGCGCGCATTTAAACGCGCCGGGGCCTCCGGGCCATGTAAGGTTAAACACCAGGTCCCTGGCTGTGACCCCTCAAAAATTCCCCATACCAGGGTGTTGTGGAATACGCGCACGTTCGCAGTATCTAGACGTTTGATGAATTGCTGGGCTTTATCCTGAGCAGCAGTGTTTTTACGGTGGAAAGCTGCAGGCATTTGTTGGTAGTATTGCCCGCCGAGTCTTGGAGATGAATCAACCAGGGTGACATCCACACCAAGTTCAGCGGCGGTTATTGCGGCTTCAATGCCGGCCAGGCCAGCACCCACCACAACCAGTTCGATATCCGCGCTCATGGTTTCACCGCAGTTTGGATGTTCATCTGGTCAGTAACATATGTCTGGCAGGCGCGGATATTTTTTTCCCCGTTAATCGTGACTAGACATTCATAGCAGACCCCCATACCGCAATACAGTCCAGAGGCCCGGCCAGTCGTGGTTTTATGGGCAAAAATGGATTGCCCGTCAGCCTGCAGAACAGTCGAAACCAGTTCACCCGCGAATGCCGCTACTTTGCGACCATTCACAACTACCTCGATTTTTTTACCGCGCTGGAATGATGGGAGAGACGTTGTTGTTTCGGGAATACGCATTTGGTAACCTTTTCTACATTACGGTATTATATTGTATCTAACCCAATTTGCGGAGAGCGCAGTTGATAATATAATACCTAAGGGTAAAGCAGTGCCAGGCCCATCAAGCAGGCCATCAAGACGAATTTTGAAGAACGGTGCGCCCAAGAAAACGTCGAAAGGTATTTCTGGTTTGCAGGTGATCACATGAAAACGAATTCAAGTTGGGACATAATTGTGGTCGGCGGTGGCTTAGTAGGTAGTTCTTGCGCCTATAATTTGGCTAAATCGGGACTCAAAACCCTGCTGGTCGATCAGGGGGAGTTTGCTTCCGGCGCTTCGGGGGCCAACTTCGGTAACGTCCAGGTGCAAGATGCTGATTACGGCTTCAGCCTGGACTTGACCATCGCCGGAGCCCACCGCTGTGCTGAACTGGAGGCAGAATTAGATTTTGCTCTGGACTACAAAAAAGCTGGATCGCTCCTGTTAATTGAAAACGAGCATCAACATGCCATGATGGTCGAACGGCTCCACAATCTGGATGCTGCTGGTTTGCGCGCTCAGCTTGTGCACCTGGATGACTTGCTCCAAGTAGAACCTTATCTCAACCCGGAAACGGTCATCGGGGGGCTTTACCACCCCGACGAAGGACAGTTGAATCCCTTCAAGTTAGTGCACGCCTACATTCATCGCGGGCAACAGCTTGGCTTGGAAGCCAGACCCCATACGAAAGTGACGCAAATTGTTACCCAAAATGGAAAAGTCACCGGGGTTGAGACTCCAAATGGTTTTCTGGCTGCCGGATATGTCGTACTGGCTACTGGGGCCTGGACGCACTCACTCGGATTGACCGCTGACCTTGAAATCCCGGCCGAATGGGTCCACGGCGAGGCCATCATCACCGAACCGCTGCCTCCTTCCGTCTCCAATGCCTTGTCAAGCGCCAGTTTTTTTGAAGAGACGGCCGCCGCGGAGGGCACCATTGTGGCCTTTGCGATGAAGCAGCGCGCTGAAGGCAATCTGATGCTAGGCGAAGCCACGACCATTACCCCGCGATTAGATCGCGAGGTGGCCGAATTCTCGGTCAAAGCGGTCGCGGCCGAAGCCCGACGACGGCTGCCGCGTTTGAAGCAGACCGCGATTCTGCGCAGTTGGGGGATTCCCATTGCCCACACCGCTGATCACAAACCGCTCTTAGGGCCCGTAGAATCTACTGAGAATCTGTATGTCGCCGCGGGGCTAAAAAGCACCATTGTCTTGACTCCCATTGTGGGCGAAATTGTGGCGCGAATGATTACTGGTCAAGAAATTGAGCCGCGCTTTGTCGAATTTTCTCCTTCTCGAGTAATTTAACGAGGCTTGGCAGGTCTCAGCGACCTGCCAAGCCTGAATTTCATTCCATTTCTTTGAGTAATGCTGCACAATCTTCAACTGCTGGCATTCGGGGGTTGTTATGGATCAAGACCATCTTCAAGGTTTCTTCCGCCAGCGCATTTCGTTGAGCTTCATCCAGTTGAATATCAATCTCGGCCAACGTTGTGGGGAGTCCTAAATCCTGAACAAACGCTTTCACCGCAGTAAACAATTCCTCCGCATTTTGCGATTTATCCGGCCCAAAAATGGATTTAATCATCTCTAAGCGCTCCGGTGCAATGTCGGGAATATTGAAACGCAAGGCGTAAGGCAAAATCAGGGCATTCGACAGGCCATGATGAAGATGTCCATATCCCGACAGCGGTCCCGAGAGGGAATGGACCAACCCGAGCCCGCCTTGATCCATGGCGATTCCGCCCCATAGGGCCGCGAGCATCATTTGGGAACGGGCTTCACGATCTTGTCCAGCGGCTACTGCCCGCGGCAGAAATTCATAAGCTGCTCGCATGGCCGCCAGAGCAAACTGATCGGTAAATGGGTTGGCCCGCTGGCCGACATAAGCTTCCAGCGCGTGGATGAAGGCATCCATCCCCGTGGTGGCGGTCAGGTGCGGGGGTAATCCTAAAGTCAAATCGGGATCAGCAATGGCAATATGGGGAAACATCAACGGGCTGAGAACCCCTTTTTTGAACGAATTTGCCGGGTCGACAATCACGGCCACTTTAGAGACTTCGCTGCCGGTGCCCGCGGTGGTGGGGATGGCGATCAGGGGTGCACTGCGTTTCGTGATCGGTTTACCACCCCATTGGTAATCGGCGTAGGTTCCGCCGTTGGCCAGCAGCAGGGCGATCCCTTTGGCAACGTCAATGGGACTGCCCCCGCCCAAAGCGACCACGGCGGTCGTTTTTTCAGTCTGGGCCAAATCCAAGCCAGCGGCGACTTCGGCGGTGGTGGGATTACTGGTCACCTGGGTGAAGGGAACCGCGGTGATTTCCTCAGCTTTGAGCGCGGCAATTAAATCGGCAACCAATCCCAACTTTTCGAGGCCAGGATCACTTACCACCAAGACGCGCGCCACTCCTAGAGCGGATAACTCAGCGGGCAGGGCGGCTTTGGCTGGCTGTCCGAAGACAATTTTGGTTTTCAGGTCAAAAGTAAACATTGGTAATCCTCGTCTGATGAACTTCCCACGGGTATGAAATCTGCGGGAGGTTGGTTATGTTCTATGATTCGTCGGTCAACCCATGCAAGGGGATCGGCATTACGGGCGGCCGCGGGGTGGCGAGTTCCAGTTGATCTAACGGCTGACCCGTTTGGTCGGCAAGGATAGCCGCCAGGGTGTGGGTGCAAAACCGACCCTGGCAACGGCCCATCCCGGCGCGCGTCAGTTTGCGCAGGACCCCCAAGGTGGTTGCCCCTGCAGAGATCATCTCCCGGACATCTTGGACACGCACCCCCTCACACCGGCAGATGAGGGTGTCATCTGTCAGTAAATCCAGGGTTTGCGATGGGAACGGGAATAGGGTAACGAGGGCTTCGGCAAATTGCCACTGACGATTTAAATCGCGCCGAACCTGGAAAACTCGGTGGGGTTCGTTGGTTATCCCTAAAAACTGAGCCACCCCCAAAGCGGCCAGTTGGCCCTCATAATAAGCCGTATCTTTCCCCCCAATGCCGGCACCATCTCCGGCCGCGAAAATCCCGGGGATGGTGGTCATCAGCCATTCATCCCGTGTCGGAATCCAGCCCCCCAAATCAGCCTCAAAATGGTGTTCACAGCCAGCCTGGCGCGAAAGCTGCACCGCGGGGATAAATCCATACCCTAAACAGATCGTATCTACCGCGATGGTCTGCGGGTTTGAGCCATTCGCCCAAGCAATGGTAGCGGATTCAATTTGGTTATCTCCGTGGGCCGAATGCACCATCTGCCCCCACTGTACAGATTGCCCCGTTCGCCACAGGGCGCGGAACGCGTCGAAACCCTCTTTCAGCCGCTCACCCTGTCCCCATAATCGGGCAACATAACGCCAACCCCGCCAGGGGAAAGGGTTAGCATCGAGCACCTTAACAATTTCTGCGCCCGCGGCGATCAGTTTGTGGGCCAAAACCCATTGGAGTGGCCCGGTCCCGCTGAGCAAAATACGACGCCCGGGCAAAATGTGCTGGTGCTTGACGAGTATCAGGGCTGCCCCGACGGTCATCACACCGGGAAGGGTCCAGCCGGGGAACGGGGTTGGCCGTTCATAAGCGCCGGGCGCCAGAATCACGGCTTTGGCCCGGATTCGCCGGGGGACTCCCTCGGGACCATATAAACACAGAAGTTGATGTCCATCTTCGGGGAAAATCCCCCAAACGGTGGTGTAATGATAGGTCGGGATCGCCAACCGGGTAAACGTAGCGATGATGTTTTTGGCAGCCGGTTCCGGTGGGTCCTCAAATTCAGGCGGGGTTTGACGGTAGACCTGACCACCAGGCCGCGCACCGGAATCGATCAGGACCATATCGATCTCCAATCGCTGGGCTTCAATGGCCGCAGCCATCCCGGCGGGTCCAGCTCCAATGATGGCAAGTTCGGTAATTTTAGTCATCGCCCCCCCAGTTGGTTTCGATCACCATCCCCTCACTGACCGGCGTCACACACGCGCGGGTGTTGGGAACCCCATTGATGGTCACGGCGCAGTTGAAGCAAACGCCCATCCCGCAGAATAGGCTTTTGGCAGGGTGATTGTCTCTGACGGGCTGATACATGATATGCCCGGCGGCCAGTAAAACGGTGGCGGCAGTTTCACCGGCATACGCTTCGACCGCTTCGCCGTCCACGGTCACATTCAACCGCGGGCCGCGTTGGAGGGGGAGACGGGTTGGTTTTGTCCTTTCATCCATATTTTGATCTGCCTTATTCTCTATGAGATACTTATCTGGCCCGCACTCATAAAACGCGCGGGCCGAAATGACGCTAATAATTGTTCTTCAACTCGGTTCATAATTTCCATTGCGACCCGCTCACATAGGACGGGGATGGTCGGGAGCGCCAGGTGAAATCCGGCTGCCACGTAAAGGTTTTCGATCCCCGGCACCCACCCCAAAGCCGGGCGTCGATCTGGTAAAAAGGGACTCGGCGCAGCCCAGGTGCGTGTAATTCTAATATTTTTAAGCCGCGGGAAAAATTTCTGGAAGGCGGTCGATAACGCGGGCAAACTCCAGGCTGAACTTTTCTGATCCACCGTACTTGCTGATTGGATCGCATTTGAAATCACCAAAGTACCGTGGGGATGCTGACCGACGCCCAAAGCGACGGAGTGGTCGCCCGCGTGGATCGTCTCATAAAATCCTGCCAGGCTGATATGTTGGTTCAATACGGGCCGGACGCGTTCCGTCACCAGCGCTTCGGCCTGCGTGAACTGCATCGGGAAAGCGATCCCGGCGCGTCCTAGAATCTCACCAGACCAGGCCCCACCGGCTACAACAACTGCTCCGGCGGCCACTATGCCCTGCGGAGTCTCAACGCTGATGATCTGGTTTTTATGGCGCTCGAAACCGATGGCGGCCGTAAATGGTTTGAAGACCGTACCTTTTTTCCGCGCAGCCTTGAAAAACCCAAACCAAAAATGAAAAGGGTTGATATGGCTTTCTGGGGATAAAGACGCGCCTAGCAGCCCATTGACATCTAAAAATGGTTCGGTCGTTGTCAGGGCCGTAGTATCCACCATTTCTGCTTGAATACCATGGTCAATCAATTCCGTAACTCGTTGGTGTTCAGATTGCCATCGCTGTTCGTCAGGAATCAGCGTCAGGTGTCCGGGGGTTTGCCATTCCAGATCGACTCCCAGTTCCTCGCCCAGCGTTTGAAGTTTGCTGTGACCCACCAGCACCAGGTCTAAATATTCGCCGGGATGACTATCGATCAGTTGAACTCTACCAGCACACGCGGATGAAGAACCCCCACCCAGTTCTTGCGAATCGAGGACTAAAACTTGGGCGCCGAGACGTGCGCAATAATACGCAATCGCAACCCCGGCAAAACCGCTGCCCACCACAATTACATCCCATGGGCCGGATCGTAAGGGTTGAGAAGATTGAATTCGACGAGAAGGAATCATGGTCATTTTCGGGGCGTTTGACCTATCACACAGGGACATCGGTGTCATTCGAGTTCTATTACTCAAACCGCGTCGGTGAAAATGAGCTCAGATTACCAGGTACATCTGCGCCCAAAATCATTTTTGCCATCCACGGGCTGACAATGGGGACCGAAGTGATGGTTTGCATAAACCCGGCGGCAACGAAGAGATTCTCACAGCCCGAAACCCTGCCGATAACGGGATTATCGTCCGGCGTAAAGGGGGTTGGAATCCCCCACGCGCGCACGATATTTATATTGGCTAAACCGGGATACAGCTTAAGCAAATCGACCGAAATCCCGGCCAATCCCCAGGCATTGGTGGCGGTATGCAGTTCTGATGTTTTTTCAACGGCCTCAGTCACAATCAAATTGCCGTGTGAATCTTGATTGAATCCCACGGCCACTGCCTGATCTTTGCCGTGAATGAGATCGTAAAAATTTACCAGGGCGATGGTGTGCTGGATTTTGATCGGCAGTCGATCTGTGACATAAGCTTGGGCGTGGGTGAAATGGATCGGAAGATCAACCTCGGCAAGTTGTAAAACCGGGCGGGTCCAAGCCCCACACATCACCACAAATTGATCGGCTGAATAGGTTCCGCCATCGGTTTCTACTGAGATGATTTTCTCACCATTCCGATGAATTTGTTTTACAGGGGTATTCGGTTTCATGACTGCCCCGTATCGTTCGGCCGCATTCGCAAACGCCCAACAATATTTAAAGGGGTTGAGCCAGCCTTCAACGGCGTAGGCCGCGCCCCAATATTCGGAGGTATCCAAATGGGGTTCGGCCGTTTTTAGGGCCTTAGAATCCACCATCTCGGTGGGGATGTTTGCCGCGGTTAAAATTTTGGTCCGTTTTTCCCATTCATCCCAGTGCTGTTGAGAGTTGATCAGCACTAACAGTCCGTTTTTCCGAAACTCAAAAGATTGGCCGAGTTCTTGCTCGAGGGTTGCGAGTTTTTCAAACCCCTCTCGGATTATAGCTAGATTGAAAGAATCAAGCTGCCCTTCCGCGACCTGGGCCCGACCGGCACAGGCCGCCGACGAACCACCCCCAATATCCCCATCCTGGAGCAGCAGGGTTTGCGCTCCGTGCCGCGCCAAATAATAGGCCGTCGATAGCCCCAGCATCCCCCCGCCAATGATGATGATGTCAAAGTTGTACGTCATTTTTTAGACAGATTGAACTGAAATAATAAAGCAGGAACCGCGAATTACGCCAATCCGCACGAAATATTTACCAGATTAGCGTAAATTCGCGAGATTAGCGGTTAAACTAATCATCATCCCACATTGAATCCATTTCAGCGTGGGAAACATCGAATACGAATCCTGTGGGTTCGGATTCCTCGGTTTCAAAATAAGCCGGGAGGCGGTCGTCTTCTGTGGTGAAACCCGCGGCCCGATTGAAGGCTAACTCAAGGTCAATGACCCGTCTACCGAGTTCATCCAGCCAGCCGTCTTCAAGCTCCAAACCAAAATGGGCTTCAAGCATTTCTTGAATAATATCCGTGCGCAGGGCGGTTGCGCCCAGGTTGAAAACGCACAAGGCCAAAGCATCGTAAGCTGCCCGCTGGATTTGTGAACCCTTCGAGACTTTTACCGCTAAAGTAGGATCTTCGTGTTTGACCGGGGCAAAGAGCGTGAGTCCGGCAGTGTGGTCGGCACCCTGGGGAGAAGTAGCGTAGGTCACACCGGTGCCTTTGACCACCCGGGGGTCGTAGGCACTGAAAGCTTGCCCTTTGACGTGGGGAATGCGGTCAACGTTGAGGGCCTGTCCGGTGGCGACCACCCCATTGCCGAGCATTATTCCCAGTTCAGTTCCGGCCCCAATTTCGGCCACCAATTCGATGGTGCGTTCAACCGCGCCAAACTTGGGGAGATTTAGTTCAGCATATGGCGGCGGGGCCGTCCCTTTTTCGGCAGCTTCCATCATCACACCCAGGGCCGCCCCGATTTCAATCGTGTCGAGACCGATATCGTTGCACAGCCGGTTGATCTTGGCAACGTCATCCAGAGAGTTGATCCCAATATTGGAACCACACAGACCGATGGTTTCAAATTCCACCGGCGCGGCGGCCAGATTTCCATCTTCATCGGGGAAAACATTGCTGCATTGGATCACACAGCCTGACATACAGGCTTCACTTGGATCGCCAACCCCCCCACGCTCCAAGATCAGATCGCGCATCGTTTCTCCACTGAGCGGTTCTGGATTTTCGAGTTGACCGCAACTAAAATTGCGGACGGGCAGCCCCCCTAGAACCTGGACCGGCATTACGGTGGAGGCGGTGCCATAGTCCCGTAATGCTTTGGGGCGTTCGCTGGTGGCCACAAACCGATTGAAATCGGCAGACGATTTTTTCGCCGCTGACTCATCAATTTGATGGTCTTTAAGGTTAGCCCGTTTAATCAGGATCGCTTTCAGCCCTTTAGCCCCCATCACCGCGCCTAACCCGCCGCGGGCCGCCAGTCGGAAGGGTTTGCCCTGCTCATCGGTGACGGCGATCCCCGCGGCCTTAAGTTGTTGCTCGCCCCCGGTTCCGATGCTGATGACCACATAATCTTCTCCAAAATCTTGGAACAGACTCGCCACCAGGGCTTCGTTATTCAGGCCCCAATATTTGGCAGCCGCCACAACTTGCAGACCGTTTTCATCTAAAATCACGAGCACAGGGTTTGAAGTGGGGTTAACGCCGGTAACTGCCAAAGCCCGGTATTCCAAAACCGCCAGACTATCTCCGGCCATCCCCCCAGCATTGGCTTCTTTGATCCCGCCGGTGAGCGGGCTTTTGCCCCCAATGGACAGCCGTCCGCCGGTGGAGGTTCGTTTTCCGGCCAGGGGGCCGGCGGCAAAAATCAGGGCGTTTCCCGGTCCTAGCGGATCGGTGCGGGGATCAACGAGTTCGGTTACCAGTTGTCCGGTCAGTAGCCGGCCGCCAACCATAGGGTCTGTCAAATCTTTTTGATTCGTTTTTCCGGTTGAAAGGTCAAGGTAAAGGATTTTTGTCATTGGGTCTCCAAATTTATTCACGACTGCTGCGGAGCAGAATCGTAATGGTCATACAGGAATTTCCAGGTCAAAATAAAAGCCACCAAGGAACTCACCGCGCCCACGAGAACCACGGCTTCCAGGCCGCCCCGGGCAAACAAGGTCGCGGTGGCGGGTGGGGCAATCCCGGCACCAATGTTACTACCAAAGGCCACCAGTGCGAAAACCGTTGCCCGGGCTGTGGGAGATTGTTCCGAAAACAGCGGAATCGAGGCCGTCAGGACGTACTCTATAACCAAGGCAGTTAGAATGAGCATAACCTGAATCGATAAGATCGTTTGCTGGAAAAATGGAATTAAAGCAAATAAGAGGCCACTCAATATCAAACCCAGCAAGGTACCGCGACGTTTGCCAATCCGGTCAATGAACAGGCCCGCCAGTAACAATCCGGTGAATTCAGCAATCCCAATACTGGTAGCAATCAGTCCAATTTCAAGAGCCCCCAATCCGTAATCTGAACTCAGCCACAAGGCCCAAAAGGTCATAAATAAGACGAAAATGAAAACCAGGAGACCGGCCACGAGCACCGAGGCGAAAACATTGGGTTGGCAAAAGAGCTTCCACATTGTCGGTTGGAGCGCAGGCGTACGGTTTTGCGTTTTGGGTAGCCGCCACCCTATCACCAGGGCCGCCAGCAAACTCAGCGCGGCCATCATCAAAATGGGTGCTTGCCAATGCCAGACTTCGATCAGCCAGCCAATGACTGGGAGACCGACCATCCCGGCGGTTGCATAGGAAGCATCCACCGCTGCCAGGGCCCGACCGCGGCGGTCATACGAAACCTGGTCGCTGATATACGCTTTTTGGATAGGCAGATAGGCTGTGATTCCCAGACTGATCAATAATATGGGGAGGGCACTCCACCACCCGGTAGCGAAAGCCAACCCCAAGAAACCGATTCCGCGAATCACCAACGCGCTGACCATAACAATTCGGCGGCCGTACCGGTCAGCCAGCATGCCAATCACTGGGCTGGCTAGACTCGGCACCGAACGTAAGGCCAACAGCCAGCTAAAAGCCGTAATCGTCATGCCCAATCCCGAAGATAGTTGCGGGATATAGGGGATAAATAAGCGGACGCCAGTGTCGACCACCAGCCGGACCACAAACAATAGGCTGATGAGTTCGATTCCAAGACCAAAAAAGGCCGTGATCCGATTGGTAGATTGTGGTTGGTTACTAAACATTTATTGATTCATACGACCCGATATTCCAAGGCCTCGTCAGCGAGGAAAAGGTTGATATTTTGATAATCTCCCGCCCGGTTAGGAACCTGTCCTTCATGGTCTGCCGTGCCGGCGGCGGTGTGCGGGGTCAACACGATGTTGAAACCAGCTTTGGCTGTTGCGATCAGTGGATTATCTGCTCGAATAGGTTCGTATTCGAAGGTATCGAGCGCAGCACCAGCTAATTTTCCCGCGCGGATGGCATCTGCCAGGGCTGCTTCATCGATGGTACTCCCGCTGCCGCAGCTTACCAGGATCGCGTGCGATTTCATCTGATCAAAGACGGCCGTATTCAGGAGCATATCGGTGCCGGGGACAAAGGGCAGCAGGTTGACCAAAACATCACTGCGGACGAAAAGTTCATCTTGGGGTACGTAGGTCAGCCCTAAATCGGTCTCAACTCGCTCTGGCAGGCGACTGCGTTTGTTATAGAGCACGGTGCAGCCCCACCCTTGCATCCGCCGGGCAAATTCCACACCGATCTCACCAAAACCAATGATCCCGATCGTCCGCTGCCAAATTTGGCCGACCCCGCGGCGATGTGACCAGTTGTAGGCGAAGGTGTCTTCATCGGTGCGGTGGCTTTCGGCCCAATCCGGACTGGCGGTCAGGGCGATGGCTTCGACTTCTCTCAATTTCTTGGTAACGGCCAGAATTTGCATCACCAAATGTTCGGCTACCCGGATGACTCCGGCCTGGGGCTGGTAGCAGACCGCGATCCCCGCCTGCTCAGCCGCTTCCAAATCAATATCATAGAGCAGAGAGCCTAACCGCTGAATCAATTTCAATTTTGGCGCGTACTGGATCGTCTCAGCATCGATGACCCCAAAACGCTCGGATATCAAGAACTCGGCGTCCTGAAGAGCTGCCATCAATGTAGCCTTGTCTGGCACTCGCAGCATGGCGATATCTAAATTTTCTGGGGCCACCGCCAGCACAGTTTCTTGGTGCCACTCCCCGCGGTCGGTCGTAAATACAACTTTATGCTTCATCTTGAGTTCCTTTTTGGAATGCGAATAACGCTGATTCTACGGATTAACATGGATTTGATAGAAATCTAAAAATCCGGATTGAATCGCGTAAGCAAAACGCACTGGCGTTACGCCGTACCGGCACGGTGTCCGCGTTCGGTAACTAAAAGAGCTTCTCGCCACCATCGACGGTGATAAATTCACCGGTGACATAGTTTGACTTGACCAGATAGAGCAGCGCATCGACCACATCTTGGGGTGTGCCCCAGCGTTTTAGCGCGGTTCGATTGGCAACGCGTTCGTTTTGAGCTTCAGTATATTCGGGCGGCGACAGCACCGGCCCGGGAGAAATGGCATTGACCTTAATTTCGGGGGCCAATTCCACCGCCAATTGCCGGGTGAAGGCTAAAAGTCCGGCTTTCCCAACACTGTGAGAGACAAAACCCTTAAATGGTCGCCAGGCAGAACCATCAACGATATTAATAATCACCCCTTCGCCCGCGGCTTTCATGAACGGAGCCGCGTAGTTTGCACAGTACATCGAACCGTGGATCAGAATGTCGAAAACCCTGAACCAATCGCTAAAATCTTCCATGGGAAACGGAGTCTTGCGCCACCAGGAAGCACTGTTGATCAGGATATCGATCCCGCCGAATTTGGCTGCGGCCGTATCAATCATCGCTTTGACTTGATCATGATTGCTGACGTCACACTGGATCGCTAGCGCGCCGACGCCCAGAGCTTGAGCTTCCGCCGCGGTTTCTTCTGCGGCCGAAGCCGATGAGTTGTAATTAACCACTACATTGGCCCCTTCGGCGGCCAACGCCAGAGTCATGGCTTTCCCGACGCGGACTGCGCCGCCGGTAATCAGAGCCGTTTTACCTTTTATTTTCATAGCTTCCTCCAAAATTCATGTTGTGATTTGGCACAAATTTATTCATGCCCCCAAATCGACATTGCGGTCTCGACCGCTGCATCCTCATGGATCAGCGCCGCCAAGGCCGCGGTCATCGCAGTCGGGTCGTCCGATTCCCAGATGTTGCGGCCCATGGTCACTCCTGCGGCTCCAGCATCCAGCGCGGCCCGAACTTCGGTGAAGACTTCGCGGGTTGTGCCGCGTTTCGAGCCACCCAAGATCACCACCGGTTTGTAACAGCCGCGAATCACTTTTTCGAATCCATCGACATAGGGGACCTTGACCCAATCGGCCCCGAGTTCGCAGCCCACTCGGGCGGCCAGGGCGACATTATCAACGGTGCGGGTTTCGGGTCCAGCCGTCATCCCACCGGGGACCATTTCGCCCTGCAGGGCCAGGTTCCATTGGTGAGCGTCGCGCGCGATGGTAGCCAGATTATCCAGGGATTTCTGTTCGCTGAAATGACCGGGGAAGGCCGAAATGCAAATGCCGTCAGCCCCCAGCCGCAGGGCTTCCTCCACGCCAAACCAGACCGGGGCGGCTTCATCGGGGCCAATGATGGTCGGGGCCCCATCGGAGCGCAATATTAATCCTACTGGGGCCAATTCGGTGACGAAATGTTTGGCGATTCCGAAAGAAGTCATGACGGCATTGGCGCCTCCGGCCACAACCTGATTGATGGTTTCGGCCGGGCGCTCGGTCCCCTTGCCGGGGCCAAAGATAGCAGCGTGTTCGGTGGCCACGATGAGCGTGCGACCACTGGGGCTGAAGATGCGGTTGAGTCTACGAGTTTGCATGGTGTACTCCTATTTACCACAAAGGAAGCTCAGTTGTTGAACTATCCACTAACTTTGTGTTTCTTGGTGTCTTTGTGGTAAAAAAATTTGGTACGGTTAGATTTTGAGTAAAAGCACCTTTACAAATTAACAACGGGTAGT
>CAYVQU010000063.1:0-26527 GCA_964453155.1 uncultured Anaerolineales bacterium
CTAATATGGTTGAAACTGAATGGAAAATGCCCCGTTTCAACCCGGAAACTGATATCCATTTAGTTTTCGATACGGATAATAAACTGGTGGGATATAACGAAGCCTGGATCAATAACGATCCCCCCGTCCATCCCTGGGTTTGGGGCCGCGTCCATCCTGAATACGAAGGTCTAGGGATCGGCACCTATCTCTTAAATTGGGCCGAAGAGCGGGCCCAAATCGCCCTAGAACGCTGCCCGGTAGATGCTCGCGTGTCCTATCGCGTTGGTACGCTATCTACCATTGAAACACCGGTTCCGTTATTCAATAAATACGGACTAGAACTCATCCGCCACAGCTTTAGTATGAAAATTGATTTTCAAGTCGCGCCCCCCGAGCCGGTTTGGGCCGGGGGCATCACAGTCCGCACCGCGACCAAATCTGCTGAGGATATTGAAACCCTCACTCGGGTGGATATGGACGCTTTTCAAGATCACTTTGGTTTTGTTCATCAGCCCTTTGAAGAAGAGTTGGCCTGGTTCAGTAATTGGCTCCTAAATTCAGAAAAATTGGATGACACTTCCCTGTGGTTCATGGCCATGGACGGGGATCAGGCGGTGGGATTGGCAATCTGTGCCATCCGCGATAACGAATTTGAAAAACATGGGCATGTCAATACTCTGGGGGTGATCCGCTCCCATCGCAAACGCGGAATCGGCGAAGCCCTGTTACGCCACTCCTTCGCCGAATACTTTCACCGGGGTTATGCTGGAGTCACGCTCGGGGTTGATGGCGAAAACCTGACCGGGGCACTAAAGCTCTACAATAAGGTTGGCATGCACGTCTACCGCCAGTTTGATCTTTACGAGAAGGAACTCCGACCGGGTAAAGAATATAGTGTAGAATCGCTGTAGACAGTTTTCAGTGATCGGTTGGCAGTAATCAGTCCCTGATCACTGTTTACCTATTACTGACGACTGAAAACGGAGACCATCATGACGATCAAAGCCATCATCTGGGATATCGGCGGGGTCATTGCCCGAACCGAAGATCAAACCCCCCGCAATCAATTTGCGTCGGAAGTAGGCGTAACCCGCGCCAAACTTGAAGAGTTATTCTTTTCGGGTGAGCAGGGCACCCGCCTGCAATTGGGTGAAATTACCACGCCGGAGTTGATGACTTATATTGGTACTGAGCTAGGGTTGCCGGAAGGTCTATTTTCCACCTTGGAAGAGCGTTTCTTTGCTGGCGATCGGGTTGATTACGAGCTGGTTGACTTCATCCGCACTTTGAAAATTGACTATAAAATCGGGATTATCAGCAATGCTTGGCCGGATGTCGCGGGTTTACTCGAACGGTGGGATATCGGCGATGCATTTGAACATATCGTTGGATCGGCCGAAGTTGGGATCATGAAACCCGATCCGGCCATCTACCACCTATCACTCGACGGTTTGGGTGTCAAACCGGAAGAGGCTATCTTTGTCGATGATTTTCTTCATAACATCGAAGGCTGTCAGAATGTGGGAATGCACGGGGTGCACTTCAAAAATCCAGGGCAAGCAATGGACGCTATAAAAGCAATTCTCAAGGAATAAAAAAGTGGCTGCAACCGCAGCCACTTTTTTATTCCTGTAAACTTTCCCACTCTGCGATCAGTGCTTCGAGTTCATTCTGAATCTCGACATAATCATCCCCCAGGCGCAAAACTTCCTCTTGATCCGCGGGCGGGGCGGCAAGTTTTTCGCTAATCTGGGATAGTTGCAATTCTAATTCAGTGACGCGGTTTTCAACTTCTTCAAGGCGGGCTTTGCGGCGACGTTGAGCGCTTTGGGCCCGGTTTTTGGCGGCGCGTTTTTGGCGATGGGAGGTCGTACTTTTTGACCGGGCACCCTCTGAAACGGAGGCTGCCACTCGTTGGGATTCCTGAAAAGTCCGGTATTCGCTGTAAGTGCCGGAGAAAACTTCCAGGTTGGCCCCATCCTTGTCAATTTCCCAAATTTGAGTCCCCAAAGCATCGATCAAATAGCGGTCGTGAGAGACCAGGATGATCGTGCCGTCAAAATCGGCCAGGACGTTTTGAAGCACTTCTTGCGCCGGGATGTCGAGATGGTTGGTCGGCTCGTCGAGGAGCAGCAGATTGGCATCGCTGAGGGCCAGTTTGGCCAGGGCCAGGCGGCCGCGTTCACCCCCCGAGAGCACGCTGATGGGTTTGAAAACATCTTCACCTTTGAAGAGATACCGGGCCAAATAATTGCGGATTTCAGCGACGAGCATATTGGGAGCCACAGCATCAATTTCCTGGACTAAATTGTTATTGGGATTAAGGTCCTCGTGGGCCTGGGCGAAATAGCCGATATCGAGACTGGCCCCTAGTTCAACCTGCCCTTTGAGAGGGGGATGCTGGTCCAAAATCGTCCGCAAGAAGGTGGTTTTTCCGGCCCCATTAGGGCCGATGAGAGCGGCGCATTCGAGGCGGTGGAGTTCAATATCGGGCGAGTCAAAGAGGGGATTCCTAGGATAGCCGATATTCAGCGCATGCGTACGCAAAATAATATTGCCGCTGCGTTTTTTAGGCCGCAAGTTGAGATTGAGTTGATGGGCGTGCCGGACGGGGTTACGCAGCCCCCGGATGGCGGCATGGGCCTGATCCACCGTCATATAACTTTTAGTCGTCACAACTTCGGTGCTGATCTCCGACCAAGTTTTTCCGGCCATTCCATCCAACCCAATCTGTTGGATGGCCTGAAGCTGGCGACTGAGCCGCTTGAGACGGCCGCGCGCCTGGGAAACGTTCTGGCCCGAGATATTGCGCTTGATGTAATCCAGTTCTTTTTCCAGGCGTTCTTTCTCGGCCTCGAAGGTTTTAGCGCGTATTTCCCGGCGCTCTTGCCGCTGTTGGACGTAATGACTGTAATTGCCGCGATAGCTCTCGATGCTGCCCCCCGCCATCTCCCAGATATTGTTACAAACTCGATCGACAAAATAGCGGTCGTGCGAGACGATCAGGGCTGCGCCATCCCAATCTTTGAGATAGCTTTCGAGCCATTCCACGGCTTTGATATCAAGGTGGTTGGTGGGTTCGTCGAGGATTAGCAAGGTCGGGGCTTCCAAGAGTAATCGAGCTAGCAAAGCCCGGGTTCGCTGGCCGCCGGAGAGATGCATCAGCGGCATCTGGTATTCGGCTTTCTCGAATCCCAGACCGGTGAGTACCTGTTGGGTGGTCGTCTCATAGGTGTAACCGCCGGCGTGTTCGAATCGGGCTTCCAAACGGCCATAACGTTCAATGGCCTGGGCGGCCTTTTCAGGATCAGGGTCCGACATGGCCTCGGCGAGTTGGGCTAATTCGGTCTCCTGAGCGCGCAGCGCTTTAAATGGGACTAAGCTTTCTTCCCACAACGTTCGCTCTGATTCTAAAACTGATTCTTGGGGCAGATACCCCATTGTCACGCCGCGGGAATAATTGACCGATCCTCGGGATGGGTCTTCCCTTTTGGCAATGATCCGCAACAGGGTTGTTTTACCGATCCCATTGGGGCCGACGATGGCAACCCGGGCTCCGTGGGGGATACTCAGGGTCAGGCCTGAAAAAATTTCAACCGGTTCGAAGGATTTACCGAGATTTTGGGTGGTTACTAAAGACATAGTGGTGAAAGATTAAGAGATAAGGAGCAGGGGTAGAGGCTCTAATCACTAACCCCTTGTCCCTTATCCCCTATTAGGTGAAAATGCAATTGGGGAACTTCTTGGTATTCCCCGCCGTTAAGGATGAGACGATATCCGGTGGTCAGGTTTAATTCGTGGACGAGTTCTTTAGCAGTGACAAACACTTCAGCTAAAAAGGTATCATCCGCAGCCGATAAATCTGTCAGCGCGCTGATCGCTTTCTTGGGCACCAGCAAAATATGGACCGGATAACTCGGCTTGGGATGGTGAAAGGCCAGCAGGGTATCCGTTTCACGCAGACGTTTGACAGGGATTGCGAAACTCATATACCTAAAAATCCAGCCAATAATTCGGCCGATAAATCCGGAAACCAAGGATGATCTGGCGATTGCTAGTAACAAATTCATAGCTATGATTGAAGACCGAGGACCGAAGATGGGTCCCAGAAACCTGTCTCCTGTCCGATTCGCCGCCTAATTTTACCCCACTTCGGGCCAGGTTTCCCCCTGATTACGGAAACCCCCCTCCATGATATAATCCCGCCCGAGATCAACCTTATGACGAAAACACATCCTATGAGTGAAAATAATTCTTCCGAAAAAAAAACGCCCCCTTGGCGTAAATTTTTTTTTATTGTAATCCTTTCTGTTTTGGCAATTTTGATTGCTCAGTATACTTTTAGCACGATTAGCAAAATGGTGGCAACCTGGGATATCACAAATCTGCCTGGCATTGCGATCAGCCAACCGACTCCGACGCCATTACCCGGTGAAGAACCCCAGGTGGTAGACGAGGGTGAGACTGAAACCAGCATAGAAGCCCCAATCGTTGCCCCTAGTGGTTTGGATGTCGCTCCCTGGGATGGTGCCAGCCGGGTGACGGTTTTACTGATCGGTTTGGATTATAACGATTGGCGCGGGGGCGTAAGCTCGCCTTTATCGGACACAATGATGTTGTTAACCTTGGATCCGATCGCCCAAACTGCCGGAATCCTCTCAATTCCTCGGGATCTGTGGGTTCAGATCCCCGGATTTGATTACGGTAAGATCAATACGGCTTATCAGATTGGGGATGCTTATAACCTGCCGGGGGGCGGACCGGGTCTGGCGATGGAAACTGTCGAAAAGTTGATTGGTGTTCCGATCCAATATTATGCCCAAATTGACTTTGCAGCCTTTGTGCGATTTATCGATGAAATTGGAGGGGTAAAAGTCACCTTACCCAAGAAAATTTTTATTGATATTTACGATGATCCCAAAGGGAAATTTAAACTCGATGAGGGTACCCATACACTACCGGGTGAATATGCCCTAGCTTATGCCCGGGCGCGAAACACCGAAGGCGGTGATTTTGACCGCGCCCAACGTCAACAACAAGTTTTGATGGGAATTCGCGATCGTTTCCTGGCGCATGATCTATTTTCAGTAATTTTGCCCAATGCGCCCACCCTTTACCAGGAATTGTCCAGCGGGATCAATACAAACCTGAATTTTGATGAAGCGCTGCAATTGGCCTGGCTGGCGTTGCAGGTCCCCCGTGAAAATATTTTACAAGGCGTTATTGGTTCCGATCAAGTTGCCTTTGGTAAATCTCCTGATGGTCTGGATGTCTTGAAACCGCTGCCAGATCAAATTCGGTTGCTGCGCGATGAAATCTTTACTACGACCGGAGCTATCAATCCTGCTGCTGATCCAAATGCGGAGGCGTTGGATTTGATGTTGGCTGAAAATGCCAAGCTAAAAGTTCTCAATGGTACCTTTACGGTGGGAATCGCCGGGCGAACTGGGGAGTATTTTCAAAGTTTAGGTGCTACCGTAGTTGAAGTTGGTGATGCTGCTGAAAAACCCTTTTCTTATACCTATATTTATGATCATACCGGTAATCCTTATACGGTGCAGTATTTTGTTGATCTAATGCAAATCTCAAAATATCGAGTGGTCAACCGCTTCAGACCAGATAGCCCAGTAGATGTAACCATAATTACCGGCAACGAGTGGACCAACAATAATCCGATGCCTTAAATCTAAAGTCTGGCAATTTGCCAGACTTTTTTGGCTCTTTGTGGTATTCGGTTGAAGCAAATTAGCTTTTCAATGGTTTTAGTGGTTTGTTTCCATCGAAGGCAAAGGGCGGATTTTTATGTTCTCCAGACTCTCTCAATACTCAAGGAAATTTAAATTTAAACCCTGGTTGCTTGCGATCATCTTTGGGGGTCTAGTTTTATTGGGGGCATTTATGATGTATGGCCGGATTCGTGATTTAGTGGTATCCCAAGGAATTTATTCTGAAACTGGGGTTGTAGAACCACTCATCATTTTTCCGACCATTACGCCAATTCCGGTTCCTGCGCAATATTTTGATGTTACCAGCCCCCTCCAACCTGAAAATGCACCGCCACCACATCCTTGGGATGGAACCAGCCCGGTTAATATCCTATTATTGGCCAGTGATCAACCGCTGGAAGGATCTATTATTCCGAATATTGATGCGTTGTTATTGGTCAGGTTAGAGCCTCAGACCCGATCAGCCGGAGTTATTGCTATTCCTCCCGATCTGTGGGCCGCAACCCCAGCTGGAACCTACCAGCCGCTTTATCAACTCCTTCAGGGGAGATTAACCGGAGATTATCCTGGGGGAAATATTGGTTTTGCCGTTGCTACGCTTGAAAATTTGTTTGATCTATCAATTCCATATTATGCTTTAGTGGATTTTGCCGCCGTTGAGAAGGTGATTTCTGCCGTTGAGGGAGTTAAAATCAACGTTGAAACCTCCCAGACGGTTGAATCTCCGGGACAGCAGAATACGAAAAATTTAGAACCGGGGATCCACACCCTTCCAGGAGATATAGCCTTAGGTTATTTACGCGCGCCAGAAACACTCGTTGCTTCTCCAGACCGGATCGCGCGTCAACAGCAGATTATTTTTGGGATCCGAAAAAGGATCATTGATTTTCAGCTTTTCCCCCAATTGATGGCATCGGCTCCAGAAATCTATACTGAAATTATTACCGGTTTCCACACGAACTTAAATTTGCAGCAAGTGGTTCAGTTCTCCTGGCTGATCACCCAAATTCCGGAAGATAAAATACGCTGGGAGCGCATCAAATCTGAGCAAATGACAATTACTGCTGATACCCAAGGCAATTTCATTCGACAACCCATTTCTGCTGAAATATTCAAGCTTCGGGATCAAGTTTTATTAACCCAAGCTCCCCTGGAACCCATTGACGTCAATGATCCCCAAGCCATAAATCCAGTTGAAATTGAAGCTGCGCGGATCGAAATTCGCAATGGTACCCAGACACCAGGTTTGGGCGCGATTACTGAAGCATTTCTACGGGAAAATGGAATATTCATCGCCGCCGTCGCCAATGCTGATCAGCTTTACCCCGCTACGACCCTTATTTTTTATTCAGGAAAACCATACACCGTTGATAATCTGGTCGATTTATTACAAATATCACCCAATAATGTGTATCAACGCTTTGAAACTGCTGCTGAGATGGACATTCTAGTGCTGTTAGGGGAAGATTGGGCTGCTCAGCAGGATTAATCCATGGATTCTCTTTCTGGTTCGGTAGAACGCCTGACATATTACAACCCCGAAAGTGGTTATACCGTTCTCCGTTTACGTCCCAATCGCAGCCGTGGCCTGCCAGGGTTGAGCCGGGAAGGTCTGGCAACCATTGTTGGTAATTTACCAGAACTAAACCCTGGTGAACATTTACAATTAAAAGGGCGGTGGGTCAATCATCCTAAACATGGCTATCAATTTCAGGTTGAAGTTTGTGAGCAAACCTTACCTGCCACCGTGGCTGGAATTCGGCGATATTTGGGCTCTGGGTTGATAAAAGGCATTGGTCCGCGCTTTGCCGAAAGAATAGTGGCTCATTTTGGAGCCGACACTTTAGATGTCATTGAAAGTGATCCGCGGCTGTTACGGGAAGTGGATGGCATTGGACCCAAGCGTACACACCAGATCGCAGCCGCCTGGGAGGAACAACGCCAGGTCAAAAATATCATGCTCTTCTTGCACGGTCATGGGATTAGCACGAATCTGGCCGTCAAAATTTATAAAACGTATGGGGATGCCGCGCTCGAGACCGTTCAACAAAACCCCTACCAACTCGCGCGGGATATTTATGGGGTGGGATTCAAAACTGCAGACAAAATTGCCCAAGATTTAGGGATGGCCACCGATCATCCCGCCCGCATCGAAGCCGGGGTGATTTATGCACTGAATACAATGAGCGACGATGGACATGTGTATGCTCCGCAGGATGAACTCACCCGTCAAGCTGTGGAACTCCTTGAGATCAGTGCCGATTTGATTCCCTCCGCATTGCAGCGCCTGAGCCAGGATGAACGAATCCGCCCTGAAAACTTACCCCTCCCCCCTCCCCTCTCATCCCCTCACGTTATGGCCGAACCGCAAGAACCTTACGGAACGCCAGTCATCTATCTGACCCCATTTTATTTCAGTGAACGCGGCGTTGCCGACCGCTTGGGAAATCTGGCCTACACTGTTCCATCTCGACTGAGCGCGATTCCCCCAGCCTTTGTTGAAATTGATCAGCAATTGTCCGCCGAACAGCAGGCGGCCATTCGAACCACTTTATCACACCCCCTGAGCATATTAACTGGCGGCCCGGGCACCGGCAAGACAACGTGTCTCCAGGCCTTAATCTCCATTCTAGAATCACAGAAAAAGCGCTATGCCCTGGCATCGCCCACCGGACGGGCGGCCAAACGGCTCGCTGAAGCCACCGATCGCCCAGCCAGCACGATCCACCGGTTGTTGGGGTACTCACCCCTCGAAGGATTTAAACATAACAGTGATAATCCTCTCAATATTGATTTGCTGGTTGTCGATGAAGTTTCGATGCTCGACTTGGTTTTGGCGAATAACTTATTCAAGGCTTTAGAGCCTGGAACTCACGTTTTGCTTGTGGGCGATGTTGATCAACTTCCTTCGGTCGGGGCTGGCGATGTGCTGCGAGATGTAATTGCCAGCGAGATCGCCCCAGTAACGCGCTTGACTCAGATTTTTCGACAGG
Source organism: uncultured Anaerolineales bacterium (assembly GCA_964453155.1). Classification (GTDB taxonomy): domain Bacteria; phylum Chloroflexota; class Anaerolineae; order Anaerolineales; family UBA11858; genus CAYVQU01. The sequence continues at coordinate 8,702 of CAYVQU010000063.1, forward strand.
CAGCCGATTCCGACATAATATCTAATGCCCACCGGATTAACCGCGGGGAGTTCCCCAACTTTTCATCTTCCCAGGATAAAAACGAAGGCGATTTTTTCTTGTTTCCGGCCGAGGAGGCGGCCGCGGCTGCTGATTGGGTGGTGGACGTAGTCGCACAGCGTATCCCGCGTAAGTTTGGATTTGATCCTCTCCAAGATATCCAAGTTATGGCCCCCATGCACCGGGGGGGCGCAGGGGTGCAGGTTTTAAACGAAAGGTTGCAAACGGAAATTAATCCCCCCAGCTCTAAAAAAATTGAGAAACGTTTGTATGGTACCACCTATCGGGTGGGCGATAAGGTCATGCAAACCCAAAATAATTACGACAAAGATGTGTTCAATGGCGATATTGGTTATGTCCAGGCCATTGACCCGATTGATCATACCCTGACTGTCACGATTGATGGCAGCCCGGTGGATTACGATTTCACCGAGGCCGATCAGTTGGTGCTGGCATATGCGGTTACCGTCCACAAAGCTCAGGGGAGCGAGTTTCCCGTTGTCGTGATGCCGGTATTGACGGCTCATTACCTGATGTTACAACGCAATTTGTTGTATACGGGCATTACCCGCGCCCGAGAGTTGTGCGTATTGGTGGGGAATCGGAAAGCAATTGGGATGGCTGTGCGGAATAATAAAGTCGCTCAACGGCATACGGCCCTTGATTGGCGCTTGCAGCAATTTCAGCTTTAAGAGTAATTTTCAAAAATTGTGATCGTTATTATTGGCTGGATCTTATCTCACGAAAAGCTGCTAAGGCGCAAATGATAATCTTACTGAAAAATTTGTCAATTAATGTAATGGTCAAGATCATTTTGAACAAAAACTGGGAAACCCACAAAGCACACGAAGAAACACAAAGCTTTGTGTTCCTTGGTGTTCTTGGTGATAATTTTGGTTAATTTTGGGATGTTCACGCTCGTTTTGCCCAGTTTAAAAATATTGAAATTTTCCGTGTTCGACAATAATATTTCAACACGATGAAGGAGAAAAAATGACACAAGAAGATATAAATCGCCCCCCGCATTGGGATGTGAGCAATGTTTATCCTGGCCTGGAATCCCCTGAATTCCAGCAGGATATAGATTGGGTTGGGTCCACCCTGGAAGCGTTGGGTGCCTATCTGGATGAGAATGAAATTGGGCAAAGTCCCACTGGGCCGCAAGAGAAAGACCCGCAAAAGTTGGCGCTAATTGCCGACCATCTGGTACAGCAATTAAACGCTCTGATGGAAAAATCTTGGACCTTGCGGGCTTATATCACCGCGTTCTCGGCGACAGATTCGTATAATGCCACCGCGAAGAAGGTGATGTCAACCTGGGAGCAAAGCTATGTGCGCCTGCAGCAAGCCACAACCCGTATTCGGGGTTGGATTGGCAGCCTGGGTGATTTGCTGCCCGCAGTTCTCAATTATGAAGGTGTTGCTCAAGATCATACGTTTTCGTTGTTAGAAATTGCCGCTCAATCTCAATATATGATGAGCCAGGTTGAAGAAGAATTGGCGGCTGAATTAGGGTTGAGTGGGGCGGGTGCCTGGTCGAAATTGCAAGGGACGGTCACCTCGCAGTTGAGTACCGAATTAGAGGTCGATGGCGAGGTCATAACACTACCATCACCGGCTTTGATCAATGTCCGTCGCAATCATCCCGAAGAGAATACCCGCCGCCGGGCCTATGAAGCCGAGATGGCCGCCTGGGAATCGGTCCAGGAACCGTTGGCTGCCACGTTGAACGGGGTGAAAGGCTATGTTATCACCCTGAATAAACGCCGGGGTCGGGAGGATGCCCTGCATAGTGCCATCGATCAGGCCCGGATCGACCGCGCCACCCTGGAAGCCATGTTGGGCGCGATGGAAGCTTCCTTCCCGGTGTTTCGCAAATATTATCGAAAGAAGGCAGAACGGTTAGGGAAAGAAACCCTGGCCTGGTGGGATATTTTTGCCCCCGTTGGAAAATCTGAAACTCAATATTCGTTTGCCCAAGCTGCGGATTTTGTGATTGAGCAATTTGGGACCTTTTCAACGGAATTAGCTGATTTTGCCCAAAGTGCTTTTGATAAAAACTGGGTTGATGCCGAGATGCGAGATGGTAAACGTGGCGGGGCCTTCTGTATGGGGTTGCCCGCTGTTAAAGAATCCCGGATATTGTTGAATTTTGATGGTTCTTTGGATTCCGTTTTTACCCTGGCACATGAGTTGGGGCATGGTTATCACAACCTATGCAAGCAAGACAAAACCATTCTACAACAATCCACGCCGATGACATTGGCGGAAACCGCCTCGATTATGTGTGAAACGATCGTCTTCGAGGCCGCCATCAAGAATGCCGCCACCCCCGAGGAGGAACTGGCGATCTTGGAGACCTCTCTAATCAGCGATGCTCAGGTAATTGTCGATATTTACTCACGGTATTTGTTCGAGAAGGAAGTCTTTGAGCGCCGTGAAAAAGGTGACCTGACTGCTGAAGAATTCTGTGAAATTATGGAGAATGCCCAGGCAGCCACTTATGGTGAAGGGTTAGACGATCGTTACCGCCATAAGTACATGTGGACCTGGAAGCCGCATTATTATCGCCCGGGATTATCATTTTACAATTTCCCGTACGCTTTTGGCCTGCTCTTTGGTATCGGTTTGTACGCCGTTTACCAGGAACGCGGGGAAGCATTCATCCCTGAGTATAAAGAATTGCTAGCCTCAACGGGAGAAGGCACGGTTGCGGATTTGGCGGCCCGATTTGGGATCGGCATTCGTACCCAGAAATTCTGGGAGAACAGCCTGCAGGTCATCGCCCAACGGGTGGAGCGTTACGTCGCATTGTAACCCCTCCATTCGAGTTTTCAGGACAGGAGTACGTTTGACACAAATTCTAAATCTGTGTAAACTCTGTTTTGATTTACGGGATTCTTGCCCCAATTTTCACAAAAGCAATTGGTACCGTCAATATAGAAATCATGGAGAAAAACGATGGCTGACTATAACCTCGTAATGCGAGCTGGTCCAAATCCTGGCATGACTTTTCAATTAACTGGAAATGAGATTTCGATTGGCCGGGATATCAATGCTGATTTTGTTATCAGTATTCCCGAGGTCTCACGCCGTCATGCCCTGATCCGTCCAGAAGCCGGGGGCTATATTTTGGAAGATTTGGGCTCGACGAATGGAACTTTTGTCAATGGCCGGCGATTAAGTGGCCCCTATAATCTGCGCGCGGGTGACACCGTAATGCTGGGGGAGGCGGTAACATTGTTTGTGGAAGGGCCTCAATTTGACCCCGATGCCACCGTTGTATCTCCAGTTAGCCCAGTTGCCACCGAAATTGCCCAAGAACCAGTCTCCCCGCCAGTGCAGCCGCAACAACCTGCCCAGCCCCAACCGCCCGCTCAGCCTGCTAGCCCCTCAGGGCACGCGGCGACGATGCTCGCTCATGATCCAATTGCAGCTCCCCAACAGGGGGATCAAGGGCCTCCTCCGGTTCAAGTTGCTCAACAGCCGCCCTCATTTGCTGGCCAGGTTCCAGCAGGACCAATGGAATTTGGTGAAAGTTATCCCGCCGAAGAACCACCTCAAAAACGCACTTGGCTATGGGGAGGAATGGGGTGTTTGGCGGTCATGTTATGTGGCTGTGTGGCTGGTGCAATCATCTTCGATATGATGAACATGTATTGCCAACCCCCGTTTGATTCACTTTTGAGCTTTTTATATACCTGTCCATAGGTGTTCAATTAACCACCAAAGCCCCATGTTTCTTCTTGATGAGCATGGGGCTTTTTTTATGCGGGGATTCTTATGATTAGGGGGTCACATTGATTTCGTCGGGTAATTCGGTTTCAATCACCCGCACCTGACCTAAAGATACATCTTCTCCGGGGATAATGCTAACCGGAAACTCATGCCCCATTCCCTGGTAACCGATCACGATAATTTGCTCCCCAGCGGGAATTCCATCCAAAGAGAAATTTCCATCGTCATCCGATTGAACCTCGATGGAATGGCCGACGACGAAGACTTCCACGGCGACAGGGAGATCAGCTTCATTGACGGCAAATCCGGAGATACTCCCTTTTCCAGCTAATTGAGCCCCGGTATCACTTTGGAGGAAATTAATTCCCCCTAAAATCAGTCCAATAATGACCAAGGCGGCAATTACAATCCGGGCTGTTCGCTGTCCCTTTGGTGGGCCGGATTCCTCCAATTCGGGATTATCTTCCCATTGAAAATCGTTACCGAGAGTGGGTGAATCTTCTAAGCTCATTTATAAGTCCTTATCTTTGCTTATCGAAATTATGGCCAGGTCGGCTCCATTGAAAAATCGTCTAGGCAAACGGCAGTCCCATCCCAGGTTCGCAAGCCAGCCTGACCGGATGTATAAGTATCATCGGTGGCTTCGAGGACGAGTTTATCGTCAATATAGGCTTTAAAAACATTCCCTTCAACGACGACTTCAACATCATGGTCCTCACCGTGGAAATCAAAGTTTCGATCGATTTTCCCAGCAAATGGACGGGTTTCGCGGCCATTGATCCACTTGCGGAATAGAAAGGCGCCGCCCGCATAGCCAGGATCATATTGGAAGATATAGCCTTCCTGGCGACCACGGTCGTTTTTGCTAGCCCGGAACCAGACCCCATAGCCATTGCCTCGTTCTAAGTTGGTGCCCTCTAATTTAATGTTGTAATCATTGGTTGGTAACTCGCCCGAACAGCGGTTCATAGTACTGCCCCAGCCACCGGAGTTACACATTTTGCCTTCTTTGGCTTCAAATTTGCCCCAATTTGTATCCCAGCCATCGAGGTTATCTAGGCCATCCTGACATCCTTCAGAACAAACCTCTTTTGCACCGATCGCGGCTGCAGTTCGACAAAATACATCGGCTACACTGGTGCCCATGGTGCTAAGGCCCAATACTGTGACCAGTGCGACGAGTGCCAGGATTAGGGCGTATTCGATCAATCCTTGGCCGTGATTTGTTTGAGGATCATTGTATGAATTCGTCATAAAATTTCCTTTGAAATAGTAGTCCTCTTTAGAAATCATAACCTAAAATTCTTTTTTTTCATATGGTCTTTAAACACCAAGACCACCTTGCGGTGGCCTTGTACGAAATGCCTATTGCTTTATTTAGCGAGGGGTTACTTGGGCAGCCTGTACGCCTTTGGGGCCTTCTTCAATCATGAATTCGACTTCTTGCCCCTCATCCAGGCGGCGGTAGCCATCCATGGAAATGGCGCTAAAATGGACGAAAACATCGTCACCTTCAGCGCGGCCAATAAAACCATAACCCTTCCGGGCGTTGAACCATTTTACGGTTCCGACAATACGTTCTGTCATGTTAAACTCCATCTCGAGATTTTTTTTGCCCAACCATTTAGGTGTATTTGGGCATAACGGGCGCAATGTTAACGTGTGATCTAGGCGCTGTCAAGATTTATTGTGAGACAAACTCATTACAGATTCCATCGCTGTTGTTTTAAATTAAGTGCGTGATGGTATGGGTTTTAAATTTAAACTAACAAGATTTACCGTCACGCCTGAGCAGTTTTTGGTTTGAACATGTAGTCTGTTTTAAACCTCTTTCCGAAAACTACAAAAGACAAATTTCTTATCTACCAAAATGCCTCAAGACCATGCTCCGCGGTATAATCCGCGTAGACAACCATTTACCTCAGGAGAAAATATGAACGTTGCCGAACGAAAAATACGAGCCATTGTCGCCAAACCCGGATTAGATGGTCATGATCGCGGTGCCAAAGTTGTTGCGCGCGCCCTGCGGGATGCGGGGATGGAGGTCATTTATACCGGATTACGCCAAACTCCTGAAATGATTGCTGAGGCTGCTCTTCAGGAAGATGTTGATGTGGTCGGTCTCTCGATTTTGTCAGGCGCGCATATGGCGTTGGCACCACGCGTGATTGAGTTGTTGCGAGCCAATGGGCAGGAACATGTCAAGGTGTTTTTGGGCGGAATTATTCCCGATGAAGATGTTCCCCAACTTTTGGAGCTTGGCGTGACTGGTATCTATGGTCCGGGAACTTCAACTGAGACAATTGTCTCCGATATCCACCAGGCTGTTCAAATTGATGATTAAGGGTGTGGCGGTTGGTCCTTTTAGAAATTGTCAACTTGATTTACCGCCACATTAAGCAGATTTCGGCTTGGGCACAGTATTTAATTTAAGATCCTTCCCGAAATCTGCGGTTTATCGTTTTTTCATTTACCCGCATAATTCCAGTTATCGAAATATCAAATGATTGCTATTGAACCGATCTTAACTCGCAATCGACTTGCCCTCTCTCGTTTGCTGTCTCAAATTGAAAATGATACTTCGGCCGGTCGGGAGGCGTTAAATCAACTCTTTCCTCATACCGGTCAGGCTCACCTCATTGGGGTTACCGGTGCTCCAGGAACCGGAAAATCATCTCTCGTCAACCAGTTGGCCCTATTTTTTCGCCAGCCCCCCGAAAACCAGAAGCCCAAACGTGTCGCAATTGTAGCCGTAGACCCCTCTAGCCCATTTACAGGAGGGGCGGTCCTTGGAGATCGCGTTCGCATGCGAGATTTAGCGGGTGATTCGGGAGTGTTTATCCGCTCAATGGCTTCCCGTGGTTCTTTAGGTGGCCTGGCTCACAAAACGGCAGGTTTGGTTCAGGCCTTTGATGCGGCCGGTTACGAAGTGATCATCATCGAGACCGTAGGCGCTGGGCAGGCCGAAGTCGATGTCGCTCGCTTAGCCCATACCACGTTGGTAATTGAAGCCCCCGGCTTGGGAGATGATATTCAGGCGATTAAGGCTGGGATTTTAGAGATTGCGGATATTTTGGTCATTAACAAGGCCGACCGCCCTGGGGTAGAGCTGACCGAAAGAGCGCTCAAAGGAATGCTTAGTCTGGCGCATCCGGTGCCGCGAATTTTTAATCATCACGGCCAGCCTGAAACCATTGAGCCCCATGAGGCCCTTGAAAATGATTCACTGTGGGTACCACCCGTTCAGCGGACGATTGCCACGGAGGGAGAAGGTATCGGTGCTGTGGGTGAATTTATTGATCAGCATCGTCAATATCTGCAAAACTCCGGGGAATTACAGCGCCGTGACCGGTTTCGGATTCAATCAGAACTAACCCAAATGTTACAGTCAACGTTGATGGATAATTGGTGCGCGACGGTAAATCGTGATTATTATCAAGACATACTAGATCAACTCACGCTGCGCTCAATAGCCCCTTGGGAAGCTATTGAAATGCTCATCACAGGAGGATAAAAATGATTTTTGGAGAACGAATTCGGTTACGGGCCTTACGCCGGGTAGACCTCCCTTTGTTTGTAGATTGGCTGAATGACCCAGAAGTTATTCAAGGTTTGATGGTGTATTTACCCTTCTCAATCCACGATGAAGAAGATTGGTTTGATCAAACTCGGAAAAAATCGCCCGAGGAAAGACCACTGACAATCGATATCCTTACCGAAGCGGGGTGGGAACCAATAGGCAATTGCGGGTTATTCGATATCGATTGGCGGATCCGTTCTGCTGAATTTGGGATTATGATTGGTGCCAAACAACATTGGGATAAAGGCTATGGCACCGAAGCATTGCGGGTACTACTTCAGCATGGTTTCGATACCCTCAATTTGAATCGAATTTCGTTACAGGTTTATGAAACCAACCTCAGGGCAATCCGGTCTTATGAAAAAGCAGGTTTTGTCCACGAAGGCAAGTTAAGACAGGGCCACTATCAAGACGGAAAATATGTTGATGTTTTTCTAATGAGTATGTTACGGTCAGATCGGCAAAATTCTGGTAAAAATGAATAAATCAATATGTTTGGGTGACCCAATCGGTTACCCAAATTGCTTCTTTCAAACGGAGGATGGTCGGAATGCCAAAGTTTAACCAAAATCAGGATTGCGGCATGTACGGTGATATTCAGGTTTTTGGGGGCACGGCCTCACCTGATTTGGCTGCAAAAATTGCGCGTTATCTCAATGTGGAATTGAGTGAACATGAAGTTGTCCATTTTGCCAATGATAACTTATGGGTTCGTTTGGGTTGCAGTGTGCGCGGGCAGGACACCTATGTGATCCAGACAACCTCGCGCCCTACCCATCGCAATTTAATGGAGTTGTTGATTTCGTTGCAAACCTTACGTTTGGACTCGGCTGGTCGGGTAACCGCGGTAATTCCGTATATGTGTTATGCCCGATCAGATAAAAAAGATAAACCGCGCGTGCCTATCACAGCCCGATTAGTTGCCGATATGATCGAAGTCGCGGGCGCTGATCGCTATATGACTTTAGATTTACATGCCGGCCAAATTCAGGGCTTCTTCTCAATTCCGGGGGATGTCCTCAGTGCATTCCACATGCTGTCTGACTATATCATTGAGATTCGCTCCCAATTGCTAAATCCGGTGGTGTTAACGGCCGACTTAGGCTTTGCTAAAAAAGGTCGTAACTTTGCCGCTGCAATTGATGCCTCGATGGCTTTTGTCGAGAAGCGGCGCACCGGAAGCGATGATCATGCTGAAGCATTGACGATCATTGGGACGGTCAAAGATCGCGATGTCATTGTGGTTGATGATGAAGTCGATACCGGCGGTTCAGTCACACAAGCGATCACCCTCGCCAAAGAACACGGCGCTCGGAATATCTATCTGTTATTTGTTCATCCGATCTTCTCTGAAGGTGCCGTCGAACGCCTAGCAAAACTTCCCCTCACCAAAATTATCACTACCGACACCGTCCCTATTCCCCCCGAGAAAAAAGAACTTTTGGGTGATAAACTTGTCATCCGGTCCATTGCACCGCTCTTAGGCGAAGTCATTCGCCGGGCCCACGAAGGGCGCAGCGTAGGTGAAATGTTCAATGAATAAGTATGAGGAACAGGTGTCAAATTCTTGACACCTGTTCCAAACAGATTTCCATGCCCGAACTCCCTGAAGTTGAAACTTTCCGCCGCCGGTTTTTGTACGGTGATGATAATTCTCTCTCCCTGGTTGGACGCCGGGTTGTTGATTCAACGCTGCTCTGGGAGAAAACACTGGCAACCCCTCATTCAGACGAATTCCGCGGGCGAATCAAAGGCCAGGCAATTCGGACAGTTGATCGCCGCGCCAAGTACCTGCTTTTTAGACTCACTGCGGATACCCTGGCCATCCATCTGCGGATGAGTGGGGATTTATTGGTTGAATCACAATCCGATCCAATCGCCAAACATCACCGGTTACTGCTGGATTTTGAAAATGGGACCCGGTTAGCATTTAACGATACCCGGAAATTTGGCCGCGTGTGGTTAACGGCTAACCCTGAAACGATTTTGGACCATCTGGGTCCAGAGCCTTTGGGAGAATCATTTACCCCTGAATATTTTTTCGACAAGTTGAAAACCCGCACTCGACAAATCAAACCACTCTTATTGGATCAAACATTTTTAGCCGGGATGGGAAATATCTATACCGATGAAGCTCTCTTTTTAGCCCAGATTCACCCCCAAACTCAGGCTGGAAAACTATCATCAGAACATGCCAAAGAACTGTGGAGGACGATCCGCTACGTTTTGCAGGCTGGTATCGAACGGCATGGATCCAGTATCGATTGGATTTATCGCGGCGGCGAATTCCAGAATGAATTTCAGGTCTACCAACGGACGGGGGAGGCCTGCTACGAATGTGGTAATATGATTGAGCGAATTATCGTCGGCCAGCGGAGTACGCATTACTGTCCGCAGTGCCAATCAAAACCATAAAATTTGAGGTAGTACCGATGGATTTTATTTCCATCATTATAGTGGCGATTATCTGTATCGTCATTGGGGTGCTAATTGGGCTATTATTGAGCGGTTTTGCCTCCTCCGGCAAAAATGTAGATAACCCCGGTGAAGCCGTCCTCCAAGTATGGCGCAAACCCCATACCCAGGAATTGTTAGTCGAATTGGAAGATCAGCAATATGAACGCGGGTATGATCTTAATGCTGATCTACAAGCCAAAATGCACACCATTATCCTGGATTTGAATGCCTGGTTGACCCTTACGACACCCAACCAGATTGAGGCTGTTGGCACAAAGCCAGAAACGCTCACTAGTGAAGACACTGAAGAGAAAACCCAACCTCGTCTACGATTGAATCCCTTTAACGTTTTGGCCGATGCGCTGCATGCCAATGTGCCGTTATCTGAACTTCCACCCGAAAGCATGGTCCAGCAAATCGATGATCTTTTGCAGCAAAAACTTGAAGAAGCCGCATTGCTAGATAAAGCTGTGCGGTTATTGGAATGGCCAGGTGCGGGGATGGTCGTCATGATTGGGCTTGAAAAATTTGAAGAAATTGATGCTGTCCCTGATGAAAACATTCAGACTCTGATTCGAGCTGCAGTAAAAGATTGGGAACAGCAGCAAGATGTTGATACCCATCAAGATTGAGATCACTTGAAACGAGTAGAAAAACGCCACACATTTTAGGTGTGGCGTTTCTGCTTTGGGCGATAATTTTCTATTTCAGGTTTGAAAAAATCTAACGATATCGATCCAGTTCTTGTTCTAAAGAAATGAGTAACTCTTGCTTTTCTTCGGGGGGCAAGAATGCAGACTGGGCCGCAGTTAGAATACAGCCAGCCAGCTTGGATAGCGAAATTCCTAAATCCTCACAGGCCAACTGGTATTCGTAACTCAACGTTATCTGCGATACGCTGGGGTCATCCGTATTCAGGGTGGCTTTGAGTTTATCTGCCAGCATGTTCGGGAAGGGATGTTCATTGAAATTGGGAACCACCCCGGACTGATAATTGCTGGTAACACAGACTTCAAAAACAGTTTGACGCTCACGCGCCAATGCGACTATTTTGGGGTCTTCCATAACTCGGACCCCATGTCCAATCCGTTTAGCCCCAAAATCTTCAATTGCCTCGCGGACGTTATCCGCGGGGCCCCACTCGCCCCCATGGATGGTCATTTCAAGTCCGGCTTGGAAAGCCTCTTTAAAAATCCCAGTAAATGGTGTTGCTGGAAAATTCGCTTCGCTGCCAGCCAGATCAACGCCCACGATCCCGGCATTTTTGCGATCAATGGCCAGTTGAATAACTTCTGCGGCTAAATCCACGCTCTCATGACGATTGACACTGGCAATCAGCCGCGTTTTTACCCCATATTCGGTTTCACCCTCTTGCGCGGCGGTAATGACCCAATCCATCACCTCGCCGAGGGGGAAATCCTCCGCCCGGCTGAGGGCTACTGGCGTGAAGCGCAACTCCATATAGCGAATATTATCCATAGCCGCATCTTCGATGGCTTCTCGGGTGATCCGGCCGATTACGTCGGGAGAACGATAGAACTCGCGCAGTGTTACGAATTTAGAGAGGAAGTTTTCAAAAGTATACGGTTCTTCTTCCCGAACTTGAACGAGGGGCCGAAGAAACTCGGTGCCTTGCACTCCGATACCATGAGCTCGTCCAATATCAAGCAAAGTATTTAACCGAATCGATCCCTCCAGGTGGCGATGTAACTCCACTTTAGGGATCGATTGATAAAATTTTAGGGGGCGTTTTGTACGAGTATGCAGCATCGATTTGATTTTCCTGATGCCTTAAAGACTACCACAAAATGGATAGATTTGGAACAATCGGCTTTGTAAGGTGACGGTGGAGTTTGGTTGTTAGGTCATTAGTGCATTGGTTGGTTTGCTATTATCCAACTAACCAACTATCTCCGCCGCCTTCGCCGTCGTTTCTTTTTAGGCGTGGTTTTTTCAGCCGCAGGTTCAGCTTCAGCTTGGGGAGGTGGGGCCTCGGCATTGATCGCCTGGGTTGCGCTTTGGGGACGGGCTTGGAAAGTGAACATCCGGGTGACGACGCTCATTTGCATATCTTTGAGCAATTGCTGAAACATCTCAAAGGCCTTCGATTTATATTGAACCAGCGGATCGCGCTGCGCATAGGCTTCTAGTCCAATGGAAATACGTAAAGCCTCCACCTGAGTCAGATATTCAACCCACAAATTAGAGATCACACTGAGTAGTAATTGTCGATAAACTTGGGTTAAACCCTGGCGACCAAGTTCATTACTGACCGCGACCCGGTGCTTATCTGGAATTGTGCCAAATGTTTGGGTTTCAAATTGAGCATAATCAGCCTCTAACACTCGTCGAAGACCTTGTTGAGACTCTTTCCCCAGGACTTGGGGTTGAATTTCGGCTAAACGGTAAATTTCGGCGCGCCCCATTTCAGTGCGAATGGCGGCTTGGGCATCCTCAAGATGGGCCAAAACATCCTCAGCTATTTCTTCGGGATCGCGGTCTTCCAGTAATTGTGCCGCCCGATAGACATAGGTCAGACGATCGGTACGCACCCAAATGCGGCGGTGGGTTTTGCGGTCAAAGGAGGCTCGCCGTCCTTGGGGCATCGCCACCATCAGGTCATAGATTTCATTCGCGGCCAAGGCAGACCCCATTTTACCCATGACGGCATCTAAATCGGTTGCAATCTGACCTGGGGTGCCATTACCAATGAAGCGATCAACCCGGTTGGTAAAGGTCTCTTCAATCCCATTCAAAACCTGGTCCGAGAGATCATCCCAGCTTTTATCTTGGAGTTCCAGGCTGGTAAATCCGATGGACTCTTTGAGCACGCGTTCGATAGCACCGATCAACCGCACTATGGTGAGACCCATCATCATACTTTCGACCTGGGTTTCAATTTGCTCTCGCAATTCTTCGGGATCATTGGCTAGCGTGCGAACCTGGCTGTTAGAAAGTTTGATCGGCAGCCGCAGCAGGTTGTTCATTTCGGTGGCCAATTCTTGGGGATGGCGTGTTTCGGTCTCATCGGCCAGGCTTAGACCTTCCATGAAGGTGTCCAGCGTCTCAAGGCGTTCTTCGAGTTGCTCCTGCATGCGGAACTGGCTTTGCTCCAGGAGATTTGTGACAGTTTGCAGATGATGGTCTTTTTCGGCCTCCACGGCAGTCTGTGCCAGTTGCAGGAGAGCGTGTCGGGCATCTTCGATGGTTAATTGTGGATTGCCATTTGCGAATTGTGAATTTATGTCTTCCAGGAGGAGCTTCAGCGTGTAGGATGGGAACATGCCATCGCCGAAACGCAGTGAAGGTTGGATTTGTTCGAGCCAGGAGAGCAGCTTCCATGGCCCACCTTCATCCTGAAGGGCTTCGGGAACCCGGCGCAAAACTTCTTCGCGCAGCATTTCGGTGACATCTTCGTCCAGATCATCTTTCATGAAGATGCGATCTCGTTGGGCGTAAATTTTGCCGCGTTGGGTATTTAGGACGTCATCATATTCGAGCAGGTGTTTGCGGACATCAAAGTTGGCCCCCTCAACCCGAGTTTGGGAGGATTCGACGATCCGGGAGACGAGTTGATTCTCAATTGGGAGGGCTTCATCGACGTTAAGGCGGGTGAGTAACCCCTCCATTTGTTGGCCGCCGAAGCGAATCATCAAGTCATCTTCGAGGGAGAGATAAAATCGGGATGATCCCGGGTCACCCTGGCGAGCGGCGCGTCCCCGCAACTGGTTGTCGATCCGGCGGGCTTCATGCCGCTCAGACCCGATGACATGTAGACCACCCAAGGTTTTGACCTGCTCCATATCGCTCATCGAGCTCAGGAAGAAGTTAATCTCGGTGCCATAAATTCCATAATCATCCGGCTGAAGGGTTAGCAAGGCCTCCCGCCGTTCAGCGAGGGTCATTTCATAGATATTGTCATGGCCGGTCCGGCGCAAAACCCGGTCTACGGTGGAGACCAATTCTTCGGCCAGTTCACCACCGAGTTTGATATCGACCCCACGCCCGGCCATGTTCGTGGCGATCGTGACCGCGCCGAAAGCTCCCGCGCCGGCAATGATTTGCGATTCTTCCGTGTGCCGACGAGCGTTGAGAACTTCGTGGGGGATGCCTCCCTTTAGAACCCTAACAAGCCGCTCCTGATGGTGGGGTGAGAGATCTAAGAGATTCAGCAACACATCGATATTGCGAGCATCTTCGGGATTCAGCGATATCCCCAAATCAAATTCTTTAATTAATTTACGGAGGTCTGAAGGGCGTAGTTTGTCTAGGGGCGCATTCAACGGAACCAAATCCGTAATTTGGCGGCCATCTTCAACTGTATCTGTTTTTTGTAAATAGATTTCTCGAATCAGGAGGGTTTGGACCAAACGGCGGACTGGATCGGCCTTCATGCGGCGAGAAATGAAATCGGAGAGCTCTACTGAGGTGGTGCCGACCAAAATGGGGCGGCCAAGAATGTGATAAGTAATAATTTCCCGCACGATGGCCCGCATTTTGGCCTCCAAGGTGCGGTAGATTACATCCGGGTAATCTTTCCGTTTCCAATAATGGGGAGCATCGTCGGAACGCTCGGGAGGCACGTAGTAGGTGTATTTGTAATTGTATTTGTCGCGATCTTCTTTGGATACCAGGGTAGGAGTCTCGCCCATCGTCTGGTAATCCAGGTTGGTGGGGATTGCCAGAGCCTCCAGATTGTATATTTCCATGAACTCCTCAGCCTCGGTGACGGCCGTACCTGTCATCCCAGCCAATTTCTCGTACATGCGGAAATAGTTCTGGATGGTGATGGTGGCGTAAGTGACGTTCTCACTCTGGATTTTGACCCCCTCTTTAGCCTCCACGGCCTGATGCAGACCATCTGACCAGCGGCGGCCAGGCATCAATCGTCCAGTGAAGTCATCCACAATAACGACTTTACCGGCCTGAACGATGTATTCCTTGTTGCGTTTGTATATGTATTCAGCGCGCAGGGCTTGTTCGAGGTAGCCCAGCATGCGAGCCTGATCTGGGGTGACATCTTCAGGACGTTCGGGGTCTCGCAAGGGTAAACCCAAAATCTGTTCGACGTGGGTTTCACCGATCTCGGTTAGGGTAATATTACGATCGCGTTCACTGATCTCGTAATCCTCAGCTTTGAGCTGCTTGACGACCTGGGCCATGCGGATATACCATTCGCTGTCGTCATGAGACGGGCCAGAGATGATCAACGGAGTCCGGGCCTCATCGATGAGGACGTTGTCTACTTCGTCGATGATGGCAAAGTGATGACCGCGCTGCACCCGCTCAGCCAGACTCATCTTCATATTGTCGCGCAGATAGTCAAAGCCAAACTCGTTGTTGGTGCCATAGGTGATATCGGCGCCGTAAGCCAGCTTGCGGTCAACCATTTGGAGTTGATGCTGGTCCTCATGGGGTGATGATTTTTCGAGATCAACCAGGAAGGCTTTCTTACCATGTTCGGTTCGGGCGGCCATTTGGAGGGCCCCCACGCTCATCCCTAACAGATTGTAGATCGGGGCTTTCCACCGGGCATCACGCCGGGCCAAGTAATCGTTAACGGTGATCAGGTGAACACCGCAGCCTACCAGGGTGTCACCCAGGGGCTCGAAGGTCCAATTATCAGGGTCATCTCCCCATTTTTCGGTGGCCAGTTCGATCCATTCGGGGTTGAGATTAAGAGCGTTAAGATAAATCGGCAGGGTAGACATGAGGGTTTTACCCTCACCAGTCCGCAGTTCGGCGACCGTGCCGCTATTGAGGGTGATCCCTCCCAACAGCTGGACATCGTAATGGCGCTGCCCGATCGTTCGCTTGCTCGCTTCGCGGACTGTGGCGTAGGCCTCGACGAGAATTTCTTCGAGTGCTTCACCTTTCGCCAATCGCAACCGGAACTCATCTGTTTTGGCGCGTAGTTCGGCCTCACTGAGGGCTTCGAATTGAGGCTCGATGGCATTGATTTCGGCCGCAATCGCAGCCAGTTCCTGGATTTTCTTTTTTGCTGGGTCGCCTCCAATGAGGCGAACGAATTTTTTTAGCATGAGTTACACCTGGTAGACCAGAAATTTGTCGTAATGGCGATAGAGACAAGAGATAGAGATAGTGAAACGAATTCATCTCTATCTCTTGTCTCTATCGGATTTTACTGGGGGCGATTATAGCATATGGATGTTATAGATTTCTTAACGCTGATATAATCGGCTCCCATGACTGAAAATAACAAAGCTAACCGCCAGATCGCGCGCGCGGCGGGTATGGTAATGATGGCCTTCGTATTCAGCCAACTTGCCGGGTTGGTCCGTCAGATTTTGGTCGCGAATGCTTTTGGTACCAGCCCGGAGATGGATGCTTTCAATGCAGCTAACCGGGTAGCTGAAACGCTATTCAATTTAGTGGCTGGGGGCGCGCTAGGTTCGGCATTTATTCCCACTTTCACGGGGTTACTCACGAAAGAAAAGAAAACCGAAGCCTGGCAACTGGCCTCGGCAGTGAGCAATTGGGTTTTCATCATTCTGACCATTGTGAGTATTCTGGCTGGGATTTTTGCGCCCCAAGTAGTCCGCTACATCCTGGCGCCAGGTTTTGCCGCTGATCCGGCCCTGGAGCGTTTGACGATCGTTCTGATGCGCATTATGCTGCCCTCAGCCGCGATTTTTGGCTTAAGTGGGTTGGTGATGGGAATTCTCAATTCGCATCAGGTGTTTTTGATCCCGGCGTTAACCCCGGCGATGTATCAATTGGGGTTGATATTTGGAGTAACCGTGCTGGCTCCACGGATGGGGATCCACGGGTTGGCCTGGGGCGCGGTTATGGGGGCCGCGGCGCATTTGGTCCTGCAAATTCCGACGCTTTTGAAACAAGAAGGGCAGTACACTTTCACCCTCGGTATTAGAATGGAATCGGTCCGAGAAGTGATCCGATTGATGGGGCCGCGTTTGTTGGGGGTTGCCGTTGTTCAATTAAATTTTTGGGTGAACGCCCGGTTAGCATCTCAGATGCCGACTGGCAGTTATACTGGAGTGGTGTTGGGATTTGCGCTCATGTTTATGGCGCAGGCCGCGATTGCCCAATCGATCGCGACCGCGGCGATGCCCACGCTGACGGCGCAATTTGCACAAGGGAAAATGGCTGCCGTCCGCACCTCCTTGGCCTCGAGTTTGCGCGGGGTTTTGCTGCTTTCTCTGCCCGCGGCGGTGGGTTTAATCTTGCTGCGAGTGCCGATCATTACAATTCTGTATGAACGCGGGGAGTTTGATGCCCATTCAACCCAACTCGTGGCTTGGGCATTGTTATGGTATACCGCGGGACTGGTGGGGCATTCGGTGATGGAAGTTTTGGCCCGGGCGTTTTACGCCCTCCATGATACGAAAACCCCAGTACTCGTGGGGATCGTAGCGATGAGTTTAAATGTGGTTTTTAGCTTTGGGTTTGCGGCCCTATTTCGCCAGATTGGGTGGCAACCACATGGTGGGTTAGCGTTGGCAAATTCACTGGCTACTGCTTTGGAAACCGTCGGTTTGTTAATTTTGATGCGGCGGCGGCTGGATGGTCTTGAAGGTCGCCGGATCTGGCCTGGGGTTTGGCAATCGGCCTTGGGGGCGGGGATGATGGCACTGATTTTATGGGGCTGGATGGCATTAATGGGTGGGCAGCCCCCCTGGATGGTTGCAATCGGTGGCATCGGATTGGGGGGCGCGATTTATGGTGGTATGCTGCTGATGTTGCGCGTCCCAGAAATTCAGACTTTAGTGCAGGTTGTAAAAAGAAAACTGCCGATTTTGCATTGAAATCGGCAGTTTTGCATTTTACTCCCACCTGAGTAGTTTTCGGTCTGAATTGCTGTGCTGTATCAAGATTCTGGTTCTCTGTAAAATGCGGATTGAGCCAGTTCCCGGGAAACATTCACCACCCTTAAGTTCATAGCGCCAAGATTTTTTCCGAAAACAGCTTAACGTTTTATTAGAGTTTATGCAGAATTAGCAGCGGCAGTTCGCCATCGTTGGGTCTGTGAA
>CAYVQU010000064.1:0-26488 GCA_964453155.1 uncultured Anaerolineales bacterium
CAACCTAAGAGTATCACATCTGCCACGCCCCATCTGCGTTATATTCTAGTAACCCCCGGTTCTAAGTGATCGCCAGCCCACCCAAAAGCTGAATCCCCAATTTGCATATTGAGCGAAATCCCGCCAATACCCGGCAGGATAAAAGGTTTACCTTCATGATCGACGCGCCAGGCCGCCTGGGTTTTCGGGGGACCGGGTTGGCACTGGAGTAAGAATTCAACTATTTTGTCTTCGTTTGTTTTGAGCATTTTTCCTCTATTCCATCCAAAATCTGATAGTTTTGTGGGATTATACTTTATTTCACTCTGTTACTTGTCACTGGGTAAGACGGAACTTAAGGTGGACTGATTATTTAACCGCTAATCACGCGAATTTTCACGAAGTTTTGGCAATATTAGTGACTTATTGCTCTAAATTAGTGTAGATTAGCGAAATTCGCGGTTAATTATGAGTTTTTTGTATTGGTCAATAGTAGGTTGAATATTTTTCTCACTGCGGAGACGCGGAGTTCACAGAGTTTTTCTCAAGGTAGGAGTGCAAATCTCTGCGTTCTCTGGGGCTCTGCGGTGTTCAACCTTCTGCTGACTACTACATAATTATGAGTTTTTTGAGAACTCCACGGTTAAGTACCGTGCTATTGTTACTGCTTTGTCACTAATATTTTGGGGATAAAATGCCAACCCCCTCCCAGAATTTCTGGGAGGGGGTTGGAGGGTAACCGGAAACAAAAAATTTACAGATACGGCTCCAAAACCGGCTTGGGATCCACCAGATTTTTCTTCAACAGGACATCTTTCTCTGGTAAACCCATCGCCAGCGCCATGAGTTGCGTGAAATACAGCACCGGCATCGGCTCTTCGACTTCCATCTGCATCTGCCGGGCATCAAGGTTGAGGTGGCAGAGCGGACAGGCCACGACCATCGCATCGGCCCCGGCATCGCGGGCGTGTTGAACGATATCCTGACTCAAATTGATGACAATATCCGGGCGGACGGCAGAGTGGGAGGCCCCACAGCAGGCCGTTTTGTACGACCAGTCAATGGATTCAGCGCCCATGGCGGTCATCAAATCATCGAGGTCGGTGGGATTTTCGTAGCTTTCGACCTCAGTGACTTCGGGGGGGCGCGTCAGCAAGCAGCCATAGTAGCAAACCACTTTCAAGCCTTCAAGCGGTTTCTCGACTTTTTCAGCGAGAGTGGCAGGTTCGACATGTTTGAAAATCGCCTCTGAAAGCGTCGTCACCTGAACGTTATCTTGGAGTTCGTAACCCAAGACTTCGTCCATTTTCTCTTTGGCTCCGTTATGATGGCGGATTTCGTATTGAGCGGCTTTATGGCGGTTGAAGCACGAGGCACACGGCATGGTGACCTCGGCAAAGCCGCTTTTTTCGGCCAGCATCAAATTCTCCGCCGGAAGCTGCAACGCCATTTCCGGGTCGGCTTTGTGACCGGGGGAACTGCCACAACAGACCCAGCCATCGAGTTCAATCAAATTCATCCCGAGTTTTTCGGCCACCGATTTGGTAGATTCATCATACTCTGAGGCGGTGCCTTCTAGCGAGCAGCCGGGATAATAGGCGATGGCCTCTTCAGCGCCCTCTACGGGCTTGATTTTGCGTTTGCTGGGTAGGCGAGTCGGTTTGGGGAAGAAGCCAACTTTGCCTTTCTTCATCATTTCGGCATACATGCCAACGTCTTCGAGCAACGCTTTGAAGTCGCGGTTGCGCAGGGTCATTTCGGCCATCAAGCCGGGTTCGTAGGAGCGGCCCCACAACTTCAGTTCCCGCATGAAAGCTTCGTTGAAGACGTTCAGCTCCGGTCGGGCCGGTTCAAAACCGCGTTCCTTGGCCTCGCGGGTCAAGAAATCCATCACGGCCGCGATATTGATCCCCTGGGGACAGCGGGTCGTACAAGTCTGGCATCCTGCGCATAGCCATGGGGTTTCGGATTCTAGGGCAATGTCCTCTTGCCCCAATTGGACCGCCCGCATAATCTGGTTGGGCTGCCAATCGAAAAATCCCGCGACCGGGCAGCCGCTGGTGCATTTTACGCATTGGTAACACAGAAATACATTTTCCCCCAACTCATCCTGAATTCGTTGGGCCAGTTCAGCACTAATACTCATGGATTGTTCGGCGTTCGTGTTTTCAGCCATGAAATTCTCCGGATACCATTAATCAAATGTGGGGCGGGGGAGCAAACCCGCACCCTCAGCAATTGGTTTGACGGCTTCTTCCCACTCAATTGCCATAATATGCACCCCGGCCACGCCTTCGATTTCGCGCACCGCATTGATAAGATCAATACAAATCTTAATCCCCTCGGCACGATAGGCTTTACCCCGGGCTTGTTTTTGTTCTTTGGTCATCTCTTTGAAGGGGATTCCCTTCCATTCAGCCCCCGCCGCGACCATGCGATCAATATATTCGTCCGAAACCAGGATGCCAGGGACGTTGTTCTTCATATAGCGGGCCATTCCAGGACTCTTTAGCGGCCCTAGACCGGCCAATATATAAGTTTTTTCGTGCAGACCGAGTTCCCGCACTTTTTCCATGTATTTCTTGAAAGCGGGGATATCGTAAATTAATTGGGTCTGGATGAAATCGGCCCCGGCCTTGACCTTTTTGGCCAGCCGATAAGGTCTAAAGGGAATTGGATCGGCAAAAGGAGCCGCGGCCGCCCCGACAAAGAAGCGCGGCTCCTGACCCTTAAATGGATCGCCGCACTCGAAGATTTTCTCATCCCGCATGGAGGCTACTGTCCGCACGAGTTGGACGGAGTCGATATCGTAAACATTCTTTGCGGTGGGATGGTTACCGAATTGTTGGTGATCGCCCGAGAGGGCGAGTAAATTCCGCATCCCTAGGGCGTAGGCCCCCAGCAAATCGCTCTGGATTGCCAGCCGATTGCGATCGCGGCATGTCATTTGGATGATGGGTTCCAGTCCGGCCTTGTGGGCCAGAATCCCAGCCCCAATACTGGACATGCGGACGATGGCCGTCTGGTTATCGGTGATATTGACCGCGTCACAGTTCCCCACCAAAAATGAGGCCTTATGGGCAATTTCTTCGGCGTCCGCACTTTGGGGCGGACCAAGTTCGCCTGTCACCGCGAAATGTCCGGCTTTGAGAACTTTTTCTAAATTTGAGCCTGCCAGGTATCCGTTGTTGGTCGTCATTGTTACTCCTCTTCAGCAGCTAAACGCAAATCGTCGCGGGTAATTTTTCGGGGCCCGCCATCCCGGGACGTACTCCAATTTTTGGGTTCGTGGACTTCGGTGAGAAGCTCAAGTTTGTCCTGACTCTCCAGGCGGTCGTAGATCAATTGCCAGCCGCAGGGGGTGTCAGCATCAATTTCGCAGTGACCCTCCTCGGATCCACCACAGGGGCCGTTGAGCAGCGATTTCGAGCAGCGCGCAATCGGGCAAACCCCGCCGGTCAGACCGAGAACACAGTCCCCACAGGCCGCACAGCGTTCTTCCCAGATCCCTTGTTCGGTCGGGAGTCCCAGGAAGGTGGTGTTCAAACCGGGCACGACCCATTTATTTTTATAATGTTCGGCCATCGCCTGGACCCCGATCCCGCAGCCGAGGGAAACGACGACATCGGCATCTTCGATCTGGTCTTCAATCTGATCGAGATACTCCCACTCACACTGGCGTTGGACGGTTACATCCCGCACGTCTTTGGGATCGCCATCTAACTTCGACGCCATCCGCAGCGAAGTCGAGGTAATTTCGGCCTCCCGCGAGCCGCCTGCAAAACAGACGGTCACACAGGTGCCACAGCCTACCACTAATACTTTTTCGGATTCACCAATAAGATTTTTGATTTCATCCAAGGATTTTTGTTCAGCGATGATCATGTTATCTGCTCCGTGTTGATCTTGGCTTGTTTTCCATTTTTAAGCGGATTGGGTCCCAATGCGGCGACCTGTTCCGTAAATGCCTGGGCAGTTTGGGCAAATTGCATTCCTTGGGCTGACGAGATGTTCGTCATCATCAGCCGGTCAGCTTGGAGCCCGATGCCTTCCAGCAGGCCCTGGGCGTATTTCACTCTTCTTTTAGCGTTGAGATTACCTTCCAGGTAATGGCAGTCACCTTCCAGTCAACCTGCGACCAGTACGCCGTCGGCCCCATCCTCGAAGGCCCGCAGCACGTAAGTGACATCCAGCTTGCCCGTACACGGCAGCTCGACAACCTTGATGGCGGCCGGATATTCCAGCCGCATCGAACCGGCTAAATCGGCCGCGGCATAGGCGCAATAATGACAGCAAAATGCGACGATATCAGGTTCAAAATTTTCCATGCTGAAGTTTATTCTCCATTTGTAAGTTTATCAAGATGCAATTCGTCATTCGTTTTTCGTATTGGGTGCGAATATCAGAATTCACTCAGAAAATTTCAAGAATTTCGTAGAGACGTGTCTGAAGGGTCTAAATTGTCGTATTGGTCTCAATAGTCCAAAGGGTCTAATGTGTCCGACTAGTCCGACCAATTAGACCTCTCCGACCTTTAAGACCAATTGGACCAATCCTAATCGCCAGCCACCTCGATCGTATCGAGCGGGATGACCGGGCTTTCTTCAAAGAGCGCATCAACCTTTGTAAGGGTTTGAGCGTCGGTGTAATGCATGAGTTGGATGGCTTGAGCCGGGCATTCGGAGGCGCAGCTCCCACAGCCGTGACAGATGGCGGTTTCGACGAAGGCCGCGCCCATAATGTTACCAACTCCGGTGAAGTCATTCTTGACTTGGGGGACATCGTAGGGACAAATCCGGACGCAGGTCAGACAGCCGACACACATCTCGGGATCGACGACTGCCACGCGGGCGTTGGTGAGCATCGTCTCCTTGGACAGAATGCCGGCCGCTCGAGAGGCCGCGGCCTGAGCCTGGGCGATGGTCTCATCCAGGAATTTGGGGTAGTGGGCCATCCCGGCCATGAAAATGCCATCGGCCGCAAAGTCGACCGGGCGCAGCTTGACGTGGGCTTCGAGGAAGAAGCCATCCATGTCAGTTGAAATCTTGAGTTGGCTGGCCAATTCCCGCGTCCCTTGCGGGGCAATCACCGGGGTGCTGAGCACCAACAAATCGGGGTTGAGCGTAACATTGCGTCCCAAAACGGGTTCCCGGAACGAGACGCTAACTGCTCCCTGCTCCCCGCTAACTGCTACCTTTGGCTTATCTTCAAACTCAAACTGCACAAACCGAACTCCGGCTTTGCGGGCCTGGGTGTACAAGGCTTCCTTGAACCCATACGTGCGAATATCTCGGAAGAGAATAGTAATATCTGCCGCGGGGTTGAGTTCCTTGAGCTTGAGCGCATTTTTCAGCGCCGTCGTGCAGCACAGCCGGGAGCAGAATTTCTCGGCGGGGCCGACACATTGGATCATGGTGATCGAATTAGGAGTGGGGAATTCGGAATTTGGATTGGCAAGCCGCTGCTCAAATTCGAGCTGCGTTACAACCTGCTCGCTCTGGCCGTAGCCATATTCGTCACCCTTGTATTCCTCACCGCCGGTGGCGACGATGATGATGCCGTGTTTGACTTCGGTAGTGGATCCGTTTTTGATCGTGGAGGTGAAATTGCCTTTGAACCCGTGAGTATCGATCAATTCGGTGTTGAGATGGATGCGGATATTGGGATGTTGTTCAACTTTGGTGACCGTTTCAGTCAGATATTCCTGGGGAGAGGGTAGCAATTGAGAACCATTGGTGGGGACGAAGTAACGCAGACGGTTCAGATTGCCGCCCAGGCGATCCGTTCGTTCTAGCAGATGGACCGGGAAACCCTGGTCGGCCAGGGTCAGCGCCGCCGACATTCCAGCGGCACCGCCACCTAAGATTAGGGCGGTATTGTTGACCGGAACTTCTGAAACCTTGAGGGGTTGGAGTTTGGTTGCCCGGGCTACGGCCATGCGGGTCAGTTGTTTGGCTTTGACCGTCGCAGTTTCGAAATCATTGGAATGGACCCAGGAGCATTGGTTGCGGATATTGGCCATCTCAAACAGATGGGGATTTAACCCAGCTTGTCGAATGGCATCTTGAAAGAGGGGTTCGTGGGTCAATGGGGTGCAGGATGAGACCACCACCCGGTTAAGATCAAGTTCTTTGACCTGATCAATGATGTGGGCAATCGTGTCCTGCGAACAGGTATACAGGTTGTTCTCGGAATGGATAACCCCCGGCAGCGTTTTAGCATAATCCGCCACTTCAGGGACGTCCAGATAGCCGCCGATATTGCTGCCACAATGACAGATGAATACCCCAATGCGGGGGTCCTGGTTGGCGATATCCAACTCAGGGGGATAAACCTGGGGTGTGGCGAGGGTGTTGCGGGCCGGAGCCAATAATCGGGCGGCTCCCGCGGCCGCGCCACTGGCTTCGATCACCGTTTCGGGGATATCCTTGGGTTCGCGGAACGGTCCGGCCACGTAGATCCCAGCGCGGGTGGTTTGGAGGGGATCAAATAAAGTCGTGTGGCAGAACCCATAGGGATCGAGTTCCACCCCTAACCGGCGGCCCAGGTTTTGGACCGAATCCGAAATTTCCATCCCCACCGACAAAACCACGAGATCAAATTCTTCTTCAATCAAAGATAACTTTGGCCCAAATCCCTGACCATTATCCCCCGTCCCCTGATCCCGGGCGTACCGTACGATAATATTGCCCGAATCCGGGTCTTCCTTCAGATCGCTGACTCGGCAGCGGGTGTACTCGATGCCGTATTTACGTTCGGCTCGGTCGTAATATTCTTCATAGCCTTTGCTGTACGCCCGCGTGTCCATGAAAAAGACCTGGCAGAAAACATTGCCGTCACCATCCCCAGAGAGGGCCTCGGCGCGGGCGTGTTCGATGGTCATGATGGCTTCTTTAGCCGCATACATACAACAGACCGACGAGCAGTAATCGTGGTCCTGGTCACGGCTGCCGACACATTGCAGGAAAGCAATCCGCTTTGGGCTGGCGTTATCGCCGGGACGTTTGACGTGCCCTTTGGTGGGGCCACTGGCGGACAGCATCCGTTCGTATTGCAGGGAAGTGACCACGTTGGGGTAGCGGCCCAGGCCAAACTCCGCGGAGAGTTCGGCGTTATAAATTTGATAACCGGGGGCCAGGATCATGGCCCCGACGTTGATTTCCAGGGTTTTGGCGACATCGTCATGGACAATGGCCTCGCGCTCGCAGGCAAACTCGCAGGACATACACTCGGAGCAAATTCCGCACGACAGGCAGCGTTCGGCCTCGGCCATCGCGCTAACGTCGTCATAGCCGTGTTCGACTTCAGCGAAATTGTCCAGGCGTTGGTCGATGGGGAGTTCGGGTAGTGGGATGCGGGGGGAGGGGGTAACCTCGCCACTTTTGATCCGCTCTTCTAATTCCTGGTTTGACAAGTGAACGACCGGCAATTCGGGTTTCCGGGGTGGCTCGAGATGCTCGCCCTGCAGGTAGCGGATGATCGATCGGGCGGCGGTATGACCGCTGTCAACGGCCTCAATGACGAAGGAGGTGCCCGAGACACTATCTCCAGCGGCGAAGACGCCCGCGCGGGTGGCTGCCAGGGTGTTAGGGTTGATGGCAATCGTCTGTTTGCCGGTGATTCCCACCCCAGCGTCATCGGGAATAAAGGCCAGACCAGCCCGCTGCCCGACGGAGAAAATAATCGTATCGCAGTCAATTTCGTGCTGAGAGTCAGGAACCTTGTCGACCAACAGGCGGCCGCTCTCGTCAAACGTGAACGAATCGACCTGCATACATTCCAATCCGGTGACCCGGCCGCTTTCGTCAGCGAAAATCTGTTCAAATGTCCGACCCGGATAGAGATGGACGCCCTCCTCCTCGGCGGCGTCCACCTCCCAGCCGTGCGCGGGCATCTTTTCTCGGGATTCGAGGCAGGCTAAATGCACCTCTTTTCCCAGACGGACCGCGGTCCGGGCGCAGTCGATGGCGACGTTGCCGCCCCCCAAAACCAATACTCGATCTCCGAGCGGGGGTACGGTTTCATCGGCAGTGCCGCCGTCCGGCGCGTATTTCCCCAATCGCACGTCACGCAGGAAGCGGGTGTTAATCAGGACGCCATCGGAATTGGCCCCCGGGATGGGGAGCCGGATGCCTTCGTGCGCACCGACTGCGATCAATACGGCGTGGAAGCCCTCCTCAAACAGGTCATCGAGGTTGTCTACGCGACTGTTCAGGTGCAGGGTCACGCCCTGATCTACAATGTCTTGAACTTCTCTTTCGATAATATCGGTCGGCAGGCGGTATTCGGGCACGCCTAACCGTAACATCCCCCCGGCCACGGGCATGGCTTCAAACACCGAAACCGGGTACCCGGCCTGGACGATGTCTTGGGCCGCTGTCAATCCACAGGGGCCAGCCCCCATGATGGCTACTTTTTTATCAGGATACAGAATTTGAGCGGGTTCGACGGGCTGGCGTTCGGTGTCATAAACTTTGTCGGTTACAAACCGTTTCAAGGCTCGGATATTGATGGGTTCATCGACCTCCCCGCGGTTGCAAGCCGTCTCACAGCGGTGGTTGCAAATCCGGCCGCAAATCCCGGGGAAGGGGTTATCCATTTTGATGACCCGCAGGGCATCGTCCCAGCGGCCTTCGCGAATTAGGGCGATATATCCTTGCGCCCGTTGCCCGGATGGACAGGCATCTCGACACGGAGCGATGCCGCGCTTTTGGATGGCATAGGCATTGGGAACCGCCTGGGGGTAAAGTTTGAACGCTGCCCGGCGGGGGGCTAAACCCTCGTTGAAAGTATCTGGAACGATGACGGGACAGACTTCGGCGCAGTCGTTGCAGCCGACGCATTTTGAAAGGTCGATATAACGCGGCGCGGTTTGTACCCGGACATTGAAATCTCCGGCCTGTCCTTGGATATCCAAGATCTCGGTATCGGTCAGAATTTCGATATTGGGATGGGCCCCGGTTTCGACCAACTTTGGTGAGATGGTACACATGGCGCAGTCGTTGGTGGGAAAAGTTTTATCCAACTGGGCCATTTTGCCCCCAATGGCCGATTCCTTCTCGATCATGTAGACCTTGAAGCCCTGATCGGCCAGATCGAGGGACGATTGCATCCCGGCGATCCCGCCGCCGACGACCATCACGGCCCCGACAGGGGCTGGATTGATCGGCTGGCCATTTTTGCCCGTGGCAGCCTTTTGCTTAGAACCGTTTCCGTTTGTAGGGATTGAAGTGGATTCCATCGCGCGTTTATCCTATGCAGTGTCAATTTTGATTGCCGACGAAAACAACTGTCCAGTTTCTTGACCAGACAGGGAAACACCATTGAGTATAGACAAACACCGCCCACGGTATTTAAAGGGTGGGCGGTGAGAACGATGAAGCAGCAACGTGGCCCTCAGGCAGCCACCATTTTTGGACCGCCATACCACAGAAATTAGACATGTAAGGATAGAACTCGTGCGATTGTGATAATTCTAGCAAGGCCTAATCAGACTGTCAACTCGCAATTATTCCTATAAATCATATGTATATTGTCATAATTGGAGTGGTCGAAGATGTCAGAAGGGTCTAAGTGGTCTAAAATGTCCAATTGGTCTAAGAAATCCCTTGACATCTTCGACCAATGAGACCAGTTAGACTACTCAGACATTAGATGCTATCCAAATCCACCAATCCATAGCGGATGGCGATGATGGCCGCTTGGGTGCGGTCGTTGACCCCCAATTTCTTGAAAATATCGCTGGTGTAGTTACGGACGGTCCCCTCGGTGAGAAAAAGCTGCCGGGCGATGTCGGCGTTGGTGAAACCCTGGGCAACCAGACTGAGCACTTCGTGTTCGCGTTCGCTGAGGGCGAAGTTGGTGGGCGGCGGGGTTGACTTCTTCTCGGCTGCTACTTGGGTTAGAACTTTACCACCGATAGCTGGATCGATATAGGATTTCCCCTCCATTGTTCCTTTGATGGCGGCAATCAGGTCCGTTGGGGGGGTATCTTTGAGGAGATAGCCCTGGGCTCCGCCGCGAATGGCATCGAAAATCCATTCATCGTCATCGTAAGTAGTAAGGACCAACACCTTGAGATGAGCATATTGCTCCAAAATTTTGCGAGTGGCCACCACCCCATTCATCACCGGCATCTTGAGGTCCATGAGGATCAAATCGGGGGTAATCGTGGGGATCAGCTCCAGGGCTTCGATTCCATTGTGGGCCACGCCGACCACTTCTAATTCCGGGTCAGAACTGAGAATTCGAGTCAGGCCTTCACAAACGATGACTTGGTCGTCACAGATCAATATTCTAATCATGATAATTTACAGAGTAGAAAGGTATTGAAAGTTGAATTGAAGTTCCCGCCGCAGGATTGCTGCGAATTTTCAGTTCCCCATGGACCAATTCAGCCCGTTCCTGAATGCCCCGTAATCCCAATTTTCCACTGACTGTTTGAGATGCGTCGAACCCGATCCCGTCATCCTCGATCGATAGAATGAGATTTTGGGCATCAACGCCAAAATCGATCTCAACCGTTGATGCTTGGGCATGCCGGACAATATTTTCGAGGGCTTCCTGGGTAATTCGGAAAATACACTGCTCAATATCCGGGGTCATCTCAGGCAAAGAGTCGGATATATTGGATTTTAGCTGAAAATTGGCGCGGGAGGCTGCATCGGTGGCCAGGCTGCGAATGGCGATACCTAAACCTAAATCGTCTAACTGGCGAGACCGCAGCGCTTTGAGCACCCGCCGGGTTTCAGCTAACCCAGCGCGGGTGTTATCGAGGGAACGCTGAAGCATGGCATGGATTTCGGTCTGGCTGGTCGGCAACATCAGCTTGATGGCCTCCAGGTTGACGGCCTCCCCGCTGAGGGTGTGGGCCAGGGTGTCGTGAAGTTCGCGGGCGATGCGGTTGCGCTCTCGGCTGGTGGCCAGTTGTTCAAGCGTTTGGGCATGTTCCCCGAGACGAATGTTTGCCAGGATCAATTCACGCCGTTGAGCGCGCTGCAGCGCGACCATTCGATTGACGATATAGGCTACCGTCCCGATCGAAAAGGCCCGGATCAGGGGGCCGCCGAATATTTGCAAACTGTCGGTGTTCAATACTTGAATGTGGGGATACAAACTGAAAAGCTCGACATAGGTTGTTAGGATGACGGCTAGTACCGCGTACCGAAACCGGTATTCCCCGGCGATCATAACAATCGGGACGATCAGAATGGGGAAAATCAGCCAACTGCGGGTGATCAGATATGAAAGATCCTCTAAGGGATCGGCCAAATAAATGAGGTTGCTAAAAATGGGGATGATCGTGGCGTTTACGAGGGCTATTGGCAAGTAAGCCCGTCGCAAGCGGCGCCGGAAAAATGGGATTGAAAGGTAAATAAACTGGATCAGGTTGGTGCCAAAGTTAATATAGGCCTGGACCTGGAGTAACGAGTCGCCCTGACCGGTTTGGATGGCCGTAAATATGGCCAACACCGCAAAATAGGCCATCGCGGTGCCAGTAAAGTAGCGAAAAACTTGATGAAGATCAAGCGTTGAGAGATCGTCGGTAGAATTCATCGCCTGGATCATATCATAATGCTTTTCGAGGAGGTAGGACTTTTGACTTGGCAAATGACGCGCGTCATGTGGAGCCCTGGTGGGTGGCATCTCATCAAAAAAGTAGGAAAACCTATAATGAGATCATCAGGATTCTATTGGAGTCGATATGCGCAAAACAGTTTTGTTAACCGGGGCCTCGGGGGAAGTAGGGTATGAAGCCCTCACGGAATTGGTTCGCCGCAAAGATCAATTTGATACGCGGATTTTAAGTTTAGGTACCAAATCCGAGCGAAAACTTTTTAAACGATTCCTACCGACCATCAAACCGATTTGGGGGGATCTGCGAAATCCCGAAACGGTGGCGCGAGCCGTTGAGGGGGTGGATGCGGTTGTCCATGTCGCGGGGATCATCCCTCCCGTGGCCGATCATCATCCATACTTGGCTCATGACGTCAATGTTGGGGGAACCAAAAATATCCTGGCCGCGATTCGCCAGCAGAAAATTCGACCGAAATTGATTTTTACCTCGTCAATTTCGGTATATGGCGATCGCTTGCAGAATCCCGATATTCAAATCGGTGACCCCCTTATCCCTAGTGATGGAGATGAATACGCTCGTACCAAAATCGCCGCAGAAAAAATGATCCAGGACGCGGGAACATCGTGGTCCATTTTCCGGTTATGTGGGATTCTGGTCAAGAAATTGGGGATTCAACCCTTAATGTTTCACATGCCCCTGGATACTGCTCTGGAATGGGCCCACCGCACCGATGTGGGCTATGCCCTGGTTCAAGCCATCAACGAAGAGCGGGTTACTGGCCATATTTTCAACCTGGGAGGCGGTGAAAAAATGCGGATTACGGCCCGTGACTTTTTACGCCGGATGTTCCCGATGTGGGGCTTGGATGCCAAAATTCTGCCAGATTTCGCCTTTGCAACCCAAAACTTCCATTCGGGCTATTACACTGACGGGGATGCATTAGAGAAAATCTTGAAATTCCGACGCACAACATTGCCAGATTATTTCGACACCGTTCGAGAAAAAATATCCCCGCTACAACGGGTATTTGTGAAATCACTTCCCAACTTTATGATTCGGGAATGGTTGCTGCGGATGTCAGAACCCCTCCAGGCGATCAAAGAAAATAATGAGAAATTGATTGCCCGGTATTACGGATCTCGGGAGGCATTCAATCAATTGGTAAGAGGCTGATCTTTCGAGCCATTTTCCTGGCAAACAACCACAAAGGACACAAAGTATCACAAAGGTTTTTCTTCGTGGAACTTCGTGTCCTTTGTGGTTTTACTTATGGCGCCAGCAAAACCGCTTCCCCCTCAATAACTACCGTCCCATCTTGATTTTTGCATACCGTTTCCAAAGTTACGATGGGTTTATCTGCGCGGGCCTTGATCACCGTGGCGGTGGCCGTGATCGTATCTCCGATATAAACCGGAGCCTTGAAGTTGAGGGATTGTTTGATATACACACTCCCCAGGCCGGGGAGATCCATCCCTAAAAGCGCTGAAATCATCCCGCTCGTAAGAATGCCATGTACGAGTCGTTTTTTGAAGCGGGTTTCCGCCGCGTACTCATCATCTAAATGGATCGGGTTTTTGTCACCCGAAATCTCCGCAAAGGTGCGCACATCTTCATCTGTAAAAGTTTTTGTTCTCGAAGCCGAATCACCAACCTTAATCATTTTTTTCTCCTGTAACTTGTAACTATAACTTCCGCTCATAAATCCGATGCCGTTTGTGCCATTTCCATCCCAAATTATCCATCTCGCCAAAACTCTTCATGTTAGTCTCAGCAATCTGGACGATGTCGCCGTATTCAAAATCAAACTCACGAATATTTTTCTCGAGTTCGGCGTAGATGATGGCGGTGGCACCCCTCCCCTGGTGTTCGGGGAGCAATCCGATCCCGTTGAAATCAACCCATTTGGTGGTTTTGAAGGCCCGCATTAAGTGATACCAACCAAAGGGCCACATCCGGCCGCGGGCTTTTTGGATCCCTTCCGAGATGTTGTGGTACGAAAAAGCAAATCCGACCAGGTCATCTCCCTGACAAACCAGCTTGATCAATTTGGGATGGGCGATGGACAGGATGCGGTCGGCGATCAGATTGACTTCATCTTCCGTAATTGGGACGAAATTGGGAACCACTTCGAATGCTTGATTGTAAACCTCCCGAATCTTGGGGGTCCAGGCCCGCATTTCGTCTTTGGATTCAAATTGTTTCACCCAATAACCGCTGCGCTGCTTAACGCGTTCTGCTAATTTAAATACCCGCTCATCCAAAACATAATCCGAAGTCTGGTGGCCAGAAATATAATCTGTTTTCTTCTCGAAGCCGGCCGCGGTGATGACATCCACGTAATAGGCTGGGTTGTAGGGGATACCGATGGCCGGTTTGTAGTCAAAACCCTCTACCAGCAGTCCTAGCCCGTCCCCTTGGGCTAGTCCCTTGGGCCCGATAACCATATTAAGGTCCCGGGCAGCTGCCCATTCAAAAACGGTTTCAAATAAGGCTGCGGCTACTTGTGGGTCTTCGATTACTTCAAAGAAGTAGAAAAATCCGGTTTTTTCGCCGGTGTATTTCTTATAATTCTGGTTATCGATCGCCGCAATCCGACCGATGACTTTGCCATTCTCCTCGGCGACGAAAAAATCAGCCTCAGAGTGCTGATAAAAAGGATGCTGATCTCGGTTGAATGCCAATTTGACATCATTGACCATTGGCGGCACCCAGTTGGGATCGTTTTTATATATCGTAAATGGGAATTGGATAAATTGGCGTACGTCTTTTCGGTTGGATGTATCAATACTCCGAATTTTCATTTTTGGCTCCCATCTTCTAATCCCAGGTTGGGTGCGTTGTTTTCAGCGGTCCCAAAAGCTTTTACTACCCAATTGATAAATATTGTCAATACCGGTATCCTTACAGCTCCCAAATTTGGGAGCCAAGGTCCATTCTCGTAGGGTCTCCCAAATAGTTGGGGCAAGTAACGACTAAAAAATAAAATGAGGGGCACACTAATAGCTAGACTGGCAAGGGTGACAACTAAACTGAATATTGTAATTCCAAGATTTGATTGAGTTGGAATTAATTGAGGAAGCAGCGGATTCACAAACGAGTGGAAGATACCATTGACGCCAATCAGTATTAGCGTATTTGAACCAAAAAATGCAATTATTTTAGACCGCGGTATTAGACTTGCCAATACAAGTATGAATAAAATCCCAGAAAGAGCCGTAATGAGGAAATATCGCGACTCGCCATGCCAGGAGTTTTTCATCACAACAACGAAGCCATCAAAATCTTTGTTTGAATCAAAAGTTGCTAGGGTAATGCCAAGTGATGAGAGCAAAACTCCTAATCGGCCAATCAAATTTAACTGAATAATTTTCTTGATGGGGCCAAATAATGCGTAACCGAGGGCATAGAAACCAAAGGCAACCGTGGCTTCGTGAAGGTACCAGGTATTTTTAAATAACCCCAAGCTGGTTACAGTTTCTGCAATGTTTTGAGTTAATACCAAGCCAAACCGGAAAAAAATTCCCGCAATCACTAGAATAAAAAATATTTTTCGAGTTCTGCGGAGCGTAAGATGGGCGATGATTTCCACGATAAAGAGACAAACTAGAAACCAGGTAATACCATTTAATTCAGGCTGTCCGCGTAAATAACGGTAAGCTTTTAAAGCAATGGCGTTGAAATCGACTTTCCCATCAATCTGGTTCATATAGATGAACCAGATTGGTAATGCTAAGAGACCAAAGGTCCACACCGGCACCATTCGTTTTAGTAAAAGATCGCCAATTTTCTGCCAAATATTCTTATTTCCAACTCTGAAGAAGAATCCAGAGATAAAAAAGAAGAATGGCATGTGAAAGGCATAAATGAATTTATATTGGGCAAAAATTACCGGCTGATCTAAGCGGTAGAGTTTTTCAAGAACATGACCGTAAAAAACCAGGAAAATCCCAATCGCCTTAGCCGCATCGATCCAGTAAACTCGAGTATTCGTTGTCAAGGATTTCACCGGGTGATGATATCGGTTTGGGGGAGGCCCAGAAATTCAGTGCCAGCCTTGGTGACTAGAACATCCTCCTCGATGCCAATATAGCCAAAGCCAGGAACAGCTAATCCTGGTTCGACGGTATAAACCTGCCCGGCTTCGAGGGGCTGATTGGGAGTATCCCCATAACGATCCCACAGGGGGCCCAGTAAACCACCGCCATCATGGGCAGCACGTCCTAATTGATGCCCGGTGGCGTATTTGTATTCGGGGTAACCGGCTTTCGTGACTACCCCGCGGGCGATATTATCAATGTCAATCCCTAGACGCCCCGGACTCATGCGTGAAACAGCCTCATCAATTGCCATGACGATGGTGTAGAACCCATCAGTCACCGCGTCAGGGGCCTCAGTTTCGCCTTCTTTCAGGAAATAAACAACGCGTTGAATATCGGAGCAGTAATCGTTTTCCTGGACGCCGAAATCAAAATGCAGGATTTGACCGGGTTGGATGGAGATATCCGTAGGGCCAACGTGACCCACGGGGGAATCCGGCCCGGCGTTTACGGTGGGGCAGTGCTCCCAATCCCAGGCCGGTTCCAAACCGCGTTGTTTGAGTTGATCATGCATGAAGGCGGCAATTTGTTTCTCGGTCATCCCGGGTTTGATATATTCAAACGTCGCGGCATAAATCTCATCGGTTGTGGCCACCGCTTTGTGTATGCGTTCAACTTCAATCGGTGTTTTTCGCCCCCGTAGGGCCTGGATGATGGATTCGGCGGAGATTAGGCGATCCAAAAAGGGCGTATCCTTAAGATATCCCGTCAGGATTTGGTATAGCCCATAAGTGAGACCATCACAAATACAGTCATTCACCGAAAAATTAATCGCAATTTTGGCCGGATTCAATCGTTCCAGGACCTTGAGTAATTCCGGTTGGATGGATTCATCGTAAAGCACAACTTCATCATATGCCCCCGTGCGCCGGGCGGTTTCAACTTCAAATCGCCCCACAATCGCGACTGAATCGCCACTTTTGGTCAAAATTAAGGCACTCTGCCAGGTCAGGTCAGTGCCGTAAATCAGCGGTAGGACTGGATCCATTACGGCCGATGTCTCTCGAACAAAGGTCAGCCATAAATCAATATCTTTCTCTTTCAAAATTTCGATCGCTTGGTGGGCTTTTTCTTGAACTAAAGATGGCATGTGATTCTCCTCAAGTTTTCTATGCGGGCCTGGATTCTCAGCGGCTTGAATTTTCATCGATCTCAAACTGATACAATTATATCGAACTGAAATCCAATTCGGAGTGAAATTATGCAGGAATTGATCCTGGCCTACAAAAAATGGAAACAACTAAATCGAACAATGGCTCTGGCAACGGTTGTCAAAACCTGGGGATCATCGCCGCGGGCCGTGGGATCCAAAATGTTGATAAATGAAGTTGGTGAAATGGCTGGATCGGTGAGTGGCGGGTGTGTTGAAGGAGCAGTGGTAACCGCTGGGATGGAGGTTATGGTTAGCAAAACCCCGCAGTTACTCCATTTTGGTGTTACGGATAAAACCGCCTGGGAGGTTGGGTTAGCTTGCGGTGGAGAAATCGAGGTTTTTGTCAATCCGCTGGCAGCAATTCGATTTGACACCCTTGTGGACGCCTGGGAGCACAGTCAAAAATCGGCTCACGCCATTGTCATTCAAGGTTCAGACCAGATAGTAGGTCAAGAATTAATATTGGTAGAAGAAGGGGGTTTTTTTGGTAAAATTGCGTATAGCCAGTTTGAAGTTGTTGAGAATTGGCTCCAGACCACTCTGGTGAGCGGCCAACCTCTACGGCAAACCCTCAACCCTCAGCCCTCAACCTCCAACCCGCCAATTGAACTCTTCCTAGATGTTATCCTCCCCCCCCCAACGCTGATTATCGTTGGGGGAGTCCATATTGCTATCCCCCTTGTTTCATTCGCAAATACAATGGGGTTTCGGACAATTGTCATCGATCCCCGCCGTCAATTTGGCAATGATGAACGTTTTCCGCATGCCGATCAGGTCATCGCGGCCTGGCCGAGTACCGCGTTTTCTCAATTCTCATTAAATGCGTCCACTGCGGTCGCAATGCTAACCCACGATCCTAAAATAGATGACCCCGCTCTAGAGATTGTCCTCCATAGCCCGGCCTTTTATATCGGTGCCCTTGGCAGTAAACAAACCCAAGCCCAGCGCCGAGAGCGGTTAGTAGACATGGGGCTTTCAGAAGAACAAATCAAACAAATTCATGGACCCATTGGACTTAATTTAGGAGGGCGATCCCCTGAAGAAATCGCCCTGGCAATCATAGCCGAAATTGTGCAAGTGCAGAACAGCTAGCCTAAAGCCTGCTCCAAACCTAATCCCCAACTTAAAAGTTCTTCATCTGCCATCCATTGGGCTGCGACCTGTAATCCCATTGGTAATCCCATTGAATCAAAACCCGCGGGCAGGGTTATTGTTGGAAATCCACAATGGGTCCAGGGCAAATTCATGATCGGATCACCGGTGCTATTTAGTCCTTTCGGAGCGGCACCTAAAGCTGGGGGAGACAGCCACAAATTGATCCTGTTTTCCGCCATCAACGCCGATAGCTCATTACGGAGTTTTTCACGCCCAGCCAACGCCAGGTGATAGTCCGCGGTGCGGGTGCCTTGCCCGCGTTCAATGAGATCGATTGTGTTGGGGTGCAGAATTTTTCGAAATTCCGGCAGCCAATGGGCATGGTTTTGGGCGGCTTCGTAGGCCACAATTTGATTATGGCGGAGGTAAATCTCATTAAAATCGTCCATTGCCGAGATCCATTTCACCTGATAGCCCGCAGACACTAACCTTTCGGTTGTTTTTTCGAAGTGGGTGATCATTTCCGCATCGGCAATATCAAGGTAAGGCCCAGCCGGAATCCCTAAGATTGGTTTCTCGATGGGAACCGACATTTCTTGCCAGTCAATACATAAAACGGGGGCCACAACTTGGGCCAGTCCAACATTGGGGGTGAAATATCCAACGGTGTCCACTGCTTGTGAAACTGGAATAACGCCTTCTTTGGAAATTCGCTCATAGGTTGGCTTGTAACCTACAACACCACAAAAAGATGCTGGCCGGTTGATCGATCCGATAGTTTGGGTTCCAGTTGCAAAGGGGATCACTCCGGCGGCCACTGCAGCTGCTGAACCACTGCTTGACCCACCAGGCGTATGCGCTGGATTATGGGGATTACGCGTCGGACCGGGGCCAAAGTAAGCAAACTCGGTGGTGACGGTTTTTCCAAAAATCAATGCTCCGGCCTCTTTCAGGGCTGTCACACTCGGAGCTTCGGGCCCGGATAACCGCTCCGGGGGGATGTTTGATCCGGCTTGTGTTTCAAAACCAGCTACCTGAAATATATCTTTGACGCCAACGAGTAAACCATATAAAGGAGGGCGATCTTCTGTTTGTGGAAATTTTTCACGTAGTTGATATGCCTCTAGCCGGAGGCGATCAAAACGACCATCTTCAGGCAAAAATGCTAAAATCTCAGACTCATGATCTTGGTATCTTTGGGCCAAAGTTTCCAAATATGTATCAAGAGATAGCGTATCGTTCCGCAGTTCCTGGAGGATGTTTGGGGTATGATTTAGTTGGGATGGAGGCATTTTTTTTTGCACCTTTTATGCGAAATTTTGAACAAATCATACCGCGAATTTAGGACTGTAACGGTTCAGACGATGCGTTTTCCCAGTGGTACGCGTTGATTGGTATTAGCCCCCTGGGCAGCATGGCGAGCCATAGCATCGTAATATGTGATCCGAGCGGTTTCAGTTGCCGATAATGGCTCGCCCGACAAACTGCTGGGGTAGGAATGGTATTTATCGTGGAGATGTTGCAAGGTTTGATCGTAAAACGAGTCTAGACTGCCCCCTGAGATAATGATGACTTTGGTCATGGTGCCCTCCTGAGGAGAGCGCGGCGATATGCTATAATGCTCCCGCCCTTTCGCTCTCATAGCTATGTGAAAGGGTATGCCCCAGTTTTGGTTTAGCGGCCGACTGGGGTATTTTTGAAGTGTAATTATAGCTCAAATGTTCTGGTTGTGTTTTAAATCTTTAAAATTTGCTTTTACTCCAGCATTTCCGTAATTTTCTGAATCGTAATGTGGGCAGACTGAGGTTGCAGCTTGCCCGGCAGTCGATAGAAAAATGGGGCTAAATCGACTTCGTAGCCCCCCAATTTGTACTCACTTTCGGTGGAGAGGTAACCGATGCAGCCATTTGTAACGCTGCTAAAGATGGTGAAAGGTGTTGGAGCCAGCGCTTTAACTTCTAGGCCGATGGCAGTAAAAACTTCGGCCCCCAACCCAACCCAGGTGAGAGCTCCCAATTTTAAGATCGATATAGTCATGGGGATGGCCCAATAACCAGCCCGATTCTCGATTTTTGTTTTCCAAGGATAACGGATATTTAGGATCGGATCTACGAGTATTCGGGGGATTTTGACATTTCGTACTAATTCGGATTTGTAAGTGTCTGGCGGTAAATCAGTTTTAGCCTCGGCTTCAAGCGGCAGCCAGATTTCGGTGGACTCAAAATGGAGGGGGCCAGTTTCGATTGGGGTCAAATCTGCCATCGCGGCTAATGCACTTCTTGCCACCCGTGTTCCCAGCGCGGCGACGGCCTCAAAATCCTGCGGTCCCCATTCATGGGCCGGGTTCAAATCTGCGGTGGCCCCTTGGATGAATAGACACGGTTCACCGGTTGCGGCTTCAATCCGCCTGCGCATGGCCCCCGCCCAATCAGCCGATACCCACCGATTTTTGGGTCCCAACACGACATTGTGACAAGCAAAATTGACCACATTGACCAGCGGTTTCCCCGTTTCGTCACGGACTTGGATGAAGTTGAGACTGCGATCAATTTCTCCCTCTGGATTGACACCAATTTCGATGCTGCCATCGGCTTGCCGCTCCCGGCGATTGACGGCAATATCGGCATCGCTGGTGCTCCAGTGGAGGGTTGCGGGTTCCAGGTTGAGCGTTGCTTCTTGGATGGCTTCGACGAGTTGCGAGATTAAGAAATCAATATATTTCCGATTTTTCCGAGCTGATCTTTCATCTGCATAAACAATTGGTCCGGCATGCGTGTGTGAACAGACCAACAAGATATTTTCATCAACCTCACTTTGTACTCGGGCCAACGTAAACTCGTTGATCGCCAATAAATCGCAGGCGATGATCACAATGCGGCTCTCCCCCGTGTCCAATGCCAGCGCAGTTGCCGTCAGATCATCATGGACACCCTTGTTTCCCAACAATCGATCCCCATATCCGATCAAGTAAATTCCCTTTGGTGGCGAAATTATTCGTTTAGCAAATCCTGCCTTTAATTGCGAAGTCATATCATTCTCCTTCAAAAGATGAATCCATGCCTATTTAGGTTCAGCTGCTTCCAAATTCATGTTTGCTTGAGTTTCCGCAGGTGTGTCCCCCAATTTGTAGCCCCTAAATGCAATTGCCCCCAGAAAAGCAAATCCAGCCGAGACTAACCAGGCCACTCGCACGCCCAGCGGATTAGCCGTTGTGTAGCCGAAATTCTCTAAAATCAAGGGCAGGAATAGGGCTGCCAGCGAGGGACCAATACTGGCTGCTAGTGAAAATGTCCCATAGTAAATGGCCTCCCGCCGGGCATTGGTGAACATTTCATCGTAATCTACCACGCTGCCCATCATCGCATAGGCCAGGATGAAGTAACCGCCCAACACTGGACCGATCAAAGCGATGGTGATCAATCCGTGGATCATCGCTGGTAAACCTGGAATCAACCCCACAGTGTAATTGAGCGCCAGGATGATTCCTAACCCGATCATTGAGATCATTAATAATTTGCGGTTGGCGTATTTTTTGCTCAGCCAATTCCACAGTGGGGCGGTCAGCATCATCACAACCACCAGTATGCCCTGGAAAGTCCCCACCGCGGCTTCGTTTTCCCCAACCACCAAGGTTACAAAATAAGGTAGATTGGCGGTAACCATTGCATAGGCCACATGAACGATCAAGACGCTGAAAAACATGTACACAAATTGCCGATTTTTTAGGGTTGCTTTGAGGTCCTCGATTACCGGGATGGGATCACCAATTGGTTTTTTTGTTTCACGTAAGCCCGCCAAAGTCAACCAGATCGTAACCAACCCAACTCCACCAACAACGATTCCCATCGCGATGGGTCCGATGCTGGCGAACAAAGGTGCCGCGACCAAAGCTCCGACCATGACGCCCAAAATCCCAAAGATGCTCTTCCAGGTGCTCAGGCTGACCAAATCTTGGGGTTTCTGGGCCATTTCGGGCATGGTCCCATCATAAGGAATGCCCACCAAACTGAAGGCGGAATAGAAAATGGTTACGATCACGAAGAAGTAGACTGCGTTCAACGTCGTCGATCCCCCTTGGGGCGGGGTCCAGATGAAAATCAAAGCAATCGCAGTAACCGGCGCGGCGAAAATCAAAAACGGTCGGCGGCGGCCCCATTTGCTGCGGAGGGTGTCACTCCAGTGCCCGATGAAGGGATCGATCACCGCGTCCCACAGTGAGGATATCGTCATCAATATCCCTACCAACGCGATCGGGAGATACGCGGTCCGCCCTGAATCTGGGGGCGGGGCATAGAAATACAATAACCAGGTCCCCACCGAAATCCCCATGATGTTAAGCCCCGCAGAGGCACTGCTGTAGAGTAGTGTTCGTCCGAGCGACAATTTTTTTCCCATACTGCCTCCTTACTAAACCATAAAGGACACGAAGGATCACAAAGATATTTTCTTTGTGATCCTTTGTGGTTATTGTTAGATCGTCAAGGATCTATTCTTTTGGCAAACGTCAACAAATTCAAATCATCGAATAAAAAATGGTTCATTTCTGCTTCATTTACCAGTTCAAAACCCAGTTTTTGGTAGAACGGGATTGCTTTCTGATTGTAACTTGAAGTTTGTAAATGAACTCCAGAAACATTCAATGTTTTCAAGTGATCTAAAAAAGTCTGCATCAATCGGTTCCCTAAACCTAGCCGTTGAAATTCTGGTAGTAAATTGATGTGTAAGTGCGCCGGGTATGACAATAAGATTTTTCCAAATTCCTTAGAGCTAATATCCGGGCGTATATTTTTCATTCTGAAAATATTTCTGAAGGTCCGGGGGTAACGCCACAGTGTATACCCGAAGGATCGCAATCCAATCCGCCAGGGCATCAGTTTCTCAAACTGAGTCTCTTGTTGGTCGGTATCGGGTGTTCCACAGATAAAACCGATCACCTGATCGGTTTGGGTTTCCACGGCTACGAAACAATGTTCCGGTTCATATTTGGGGTAATAGTAGATAAAGATCAAGAAGACAAGGCGTTTATCATCGAGAAAACCCTGTCCGGTGAGGTCTTCACCTTTATATCCAGTGCGATAAACGATCTCTTCAATGGCTAGAAAGTCTTTGGGTTGGTACTTGCGAATGATGAAATTTGACATGTTTTTCTTTCAAGAACTCAAGAAATCAGGAGAGACCTTCCTACCTTCCTGGATTCCTCATAGATATTACCTTACTCGGAACGATGCCGCGCCAACATCTCGGCCTCGACCCAGTCTTCCGTTTCCTTATCGATCGGATATTTCGAGAAGAAAATCAACCCAAGTATGATCAACACCGCCGGCATGATCCCGGTCGCAATCCGAATGCCCATTTGGGCCGTAGCATCCTGAATTTTGCTGGCACCGTCATAGCCAAAAGCCGAAATGATCTGGGTATATAAAAACACCAGGACGGCATTACTCGGAGTCATTAAAACGCCCCTAATCCCAGCGATTGTAGCCGGTCGCCGCTCGCCGGTTTTGATCTCCAAATAGTCGATTAAACGTTTATGGATCGGACCATTGGTTGTGTAAACCGCGGAGAAGCCCACGTAGATTACAAAATACATCAAGGTTGCCAACCAATAACTTTTTTCGGCTGGAATTTCCAACCCCAGAACCTTAATCATGTCCAAAGCATCGCCCTCTGTACCTGGAACGAAAGTCAGCAGAATATAGCCCACCACCGAAAATAACATCATCCGCGCCAAAATTGGTTTGCTGCCATACCGCCCCAGCCATTTGGCGATGTAAATGAATAAAATCAATCCCATAATCCCGATCAAGATGTCCGGCAGACCGGTCCAAAAACCGGATGAGAGGATCAAATTATCGTAAAAATACGACATCCCGATCAGGTAGTTCGATGCTACGGTCTGGATCATGAAGAAAGTTAGAAAATTATAAAGGAAGGCCTTGTTTTTTAGTAGTTCGCCGGTAGTGACGAAAAATTCTTTCAAAGAGACTGTTTCCAATTTTTCATTTTCATAAAACTCTTCCCGTTCCCGCACCACTGGGATCGAGATCGCCATAATTATCCCGGCTGCAATCGTCACAATCCCAAAAAAGATTAGCATCGTTTGGTTACTAACGTCCATTGTCAGGATCATTATCGGAATCGAACTACCAAATATCGTCAATGCCCCCACATAATTGTCGATCACTTCCACCTCGGCGCGTTCTTCAGTGGTCAAAAACAAATTCACGGCTACTGCACTGTAAGACGTTGAATAAATTGTCGCCGCGGTTTCCCATAACATCAGCGCGACGAATAAATACATTGAAATCCAAAACTGCGACCAACTTGGGCTGGCCCACGGGAATGCCAGGGTGATCACCACCCAAAACGGGATCGACTTCACAAATACCGGGCGATATTTCCCGATTCCTTTCTGGTATGGTCGTTTATCCATCCATAACCCAAAAATTGGGTCATTGATCGCCGCCCATATTGTGAAGGCGATGAAAACATACCCCATCCACTTAGGGTCCAGGCCGATAAAATCGGTGTAATACTTAATGAAGGCCGCATTCACCAATCCCGAAATAATGCTCCGCCCCCCGCTCCCGATGTAAAACTGAATTTTTTGCAGTCGAGTGTAACCACTTTCGTTGATTTTTGAGTTCATTGTTATTTCCTTGGATCAATCAGATTGGATTTGAGTTAGAAAACTGCAATCTAATTCGTAAATTGCTTGTTTCCAGTCAGGTAATAGCGTTAGATCATTTCGATTTCGTAAATATTCAAGCGGGATATGTTTATCTGGGTGGCCTGGTCGAGGATGCGAGGCGACCAGATATTCCCGTGGTAATTTGGCAATCGTCGGATCAGTCAACCCGAGGGTGTCAATGATATTCACTTTAGGTCCCGCGAAATAGCCGATGGTGCCGGGATTGCGATATTTGATGGTTATCGGCCCACACAGGTCGGTATAACTACGTAAATGATCCGCAAAATTGAGATCAAGATAGGGGTTTATGATCGTCCCGTGTCTAAGATAATAATCCAGCCGGTACTGGGGGTAGAAGGCGCGTTCATTGACAATCCCGGCCTCATTTATGGTTCTCCCAGGATCAGCAGGGAGGTGTTGGATTCCATATAGGACCAGCAATACAAACACGAGAATTCCCGCTTCGCTTGAGAAAATGGATTTTTCGGCCCTCACCTTTGAAGCGAAAAACAAGATTCCAGCGATAAGGCTGGAAAAAAATACCGGCAGGAAAAACCGTCCTCGCATAAAATCGCCCCCGATCCAAATAATGAATAAGATGTAAAAAACGTTACCAACTGCCAGGGAAAAAGTTGGAGCCGACCGTTTTTGGGTCAATAAAACCCCCGTAAAGATGAGGGTTGATCCGGCCGCCAATGTATCATAGGTAGCCCAGTCCAAGAAATAAGCCCAGCCTTGCCGAATGCCATCCCAACCGGTGTAGATTCCCATTTTTGCATACGCCGTGTTTGGGATGATATCGCCGTAATAAATCCAGGCGAATGTGAGCCAGCTGATAACAGGCAGGGCCGCCAGGATCACTGCCCCAAACTGCCTCCTTTGCCAACCGCGGGCCAGCGCGACCAGTGATATGGGTATGACCAATAAAACTAGATCAGGCCGGTTCAGGACCAATAGACCCGCCAGCGCGAGCAGCCAAGCGGGATGGGCGGTCTGGAAAAAAATGCACTCAATTGCGATCAGCGT
Source organism: uncultured Anaerolineales bacterium (assembly GCA_964453155.1). GTDB lineage: Bacteria > Chloroflexota > Anaerolineae > Anaerolineales > UBA11858 > CAYVQU01. Next base: position 25,620 of record CAYVQU010000064.1, read on the forward strand.
GAGGATGAAGTGAGTCATCGAATTTTCAAGACCACTGGTTTGAAAAGATAACCAGGGGTTACTGGCGATTAAAATCAGTCCAAACAGGCCGGTAAGCGCCATGGAATCTTCGAATTTTTTTACCTGGGAGGCGATTGCTAGGCCGGCACTGACCATGGTTAGAAAAGTCAAGCCGATCCCTAGACTAATGGCAGCCAAGATTGGATCCTTTAAGACCACGCTCCCAGCCAACAACATCATGAACCATAATGGGTGGGTGTACCCCTGTACGCGCTCGCCAGTATTGAATACGGGACCATACCCGTTGGAAACGTTGGATACATACCGCAAGGTGATGAAAGCATCATCGGATATCCAGGCTGCGCCATAAACTGCCAGGGTAACCGCTGCCGCGCCAAACAGGATCCCCAAGTATGTTATGCGGTTTTCAGAAAAAATTGTTTTCATCAATATTTTGTGTGGCACAACCAAATTGACCAGAAAATCGTAATCACCATTTATTCAATTTCTGCTGATAACTGCCGCTGCCCCGCTTTCCAATCCAGTTGCAGCCATTCATCTTGATGCTGGATATGGATGTTCTCTGACCAAAACGCAGCCTGACAATAGGGATTTCCATATCGTGGATATTGATTTAGGGGAACTTCCTGTCCGGAGTTGATGAGTGGTCTCCGCCAACCAAATTCCAGCCACCCCTGCGAGGGCGATTCATACCGCACAGACAACCCTTTGAACTCAATCTCCGCCCCACAAATTTTCTCGACAAATTGAGCAAACTTCCCATCATCCTCACGCCGACCCAGTTCACAAATCCAGATCAGCAATTCCCGGAAGTTAGGGGGAGAAAAGGTTGACAAGGGTTTTCGTAA
>CAYVQU010000065.1:0-26368 GCA_964453155.1 uncultured Anaerolineales bacterium
ATTCACAGACCCAACGATGGCGAACTGCCGCTGCTAATTCTGCATAAACTCTATATATCCAGTTAGCACCAGATCAACGCGTTGCAGCCGTCCCCTATACGCTGCAAGCCGAAGATACCAAACTAGCGGGAGATGTCGACACCCTCGATGGCCGCGAAGGCAGTTGGTACCAGCAGCGGATTGATGGGATTTGCTCACCGGGTACAGGTATGGCACAGATTGACGTTGATGGGGGGGTAGGCTGCATGGGAGATAGTCCCAATGCTTACTCGGCCGGAAATCAACTCACATTAATCGGTACCGAGTTCTCGGTCGACGAAGGTGCTGGTTCCGGATTGAATGCCGATCTGGTAGACGGCTACAACTATCACATCCGGGTTGCGGAAACCTGTCCTGAGGGCAGTTCCATTAAGGAAATTGCCAGCGATGGTACGGTAATTTGCATGACCGATGCGTTAATCCGCCCTGGTTTTACGAAATCCACAATTGACAGTAGTGCAATTTACAACTCGATAACCATCGGGTCTGATGGATTAGGATTAATCAGTTCTACCGATGGTGACACATGGAAAATAAAAGTAACACATTGCGATGATATCGCCTGCTCTAGTGGTACATCCACCATTGTTAGTGATTATGGCTCTCGCCCATCTATAACAGTTGGGGCCGATGGATTGGGGTTGATTAGTTATACCCACTATGATTTGCAGGTAGCCCATTGTGACAATATCGCCTGCACCAGCGCTACTGTCTCTCAGATTGATAGTTCTTCCGAAGGCTTTCGTTCGTCTATCGTCATCGGTATCGATGGGCGGGGGCTGATCAGCTACTACGATCTCGACAGTGAATCCCTGAAGGTCGCCCACTGCGATAACACCGCCTGCACCAGCGCCACCATCTCTACCCTGGATAGCATCACTATTAGGGACAGTGGTTGGGGGGAAAACACATCGATCACGATTGGGGATGATGGTCTAGGGTTGATCAGCTATTTAGAATACATTGACAATGACACTGTTCTAAAAGTAGCGCATTGCAATAATACCGCCTGTACCAGCGCCACCATCTCCACCCTAGACAGTAATCCTGACGTGGGTCATTTCTCATCGATAACCATCGGATCGGATGGATTAGGATTGATCAGCTACTACGATAGGACGTCCCACGACCTGAAGGTGGCTCACTGTAATAACGCCGCCTGCACCGGTGCGACCATCGCCACCCTTGAAAGTGCGGATTGGACCGGACTCTATCCATCCATCACGATTGGATCAGATGGACTAGGGTTAATCAGCTTTTTTGACAATACGAACGATAAATTGAAAGTAGTCCACTGCAGCAATATTATCTGTTCTAGTGCCTCCATTTATGCTCTCGATACCGGAAATTTCGAATACAGCACTTCAATCACCATTGGGATCGACGGTTTAGGACTGATCAGCTACGAAGATGACGGTGCCTTAAAAGTTGTCCATCTGTCGAATATCTTTGGCATTCCTTATTTCCAGCGTAGATAGGAGCAAATCATGAAAAAAAGAACACGAATTATCATCCTATCTATATTACTCGGGATCATCTTGCCAATCAGCATCGTGGTCGCCAACGGGGGAGTGGCTGAAATTCAACGGCGGTTGATCAGCGGGGGTGGGGGGACGATTTCTGGCGAGAACGTGCGGCTTGATGCCTCTCTCGGGCAGCCTGTAGTGGGCATTTCCAACGAAGGAAATCAATCCATCCATGCCGGTTACTGGCCAGGCGTAACCATCATTACCAACACCATTTATGTGGATGCAGATGCTGTTGGAGCTGCCACCGGCCTGAGTTGGACGGACGCCTATACTAACCCGCAAGATGCCCTGGCTGTTGCTCTAAGTGGGGATGAAGTTTGGGTTGCAGAGGGGGTTTACTACCCGGATGAAGGCGTAGGCCAAACGGATAATTACACCGCAAGTACATTTCTGCTGCCTGATGGGGTCGCCATCTATGGGGGATTCGATCCTGATATTGGGGATGATGATTTCAGTGAACGCGATTGGCGCACAAACGTGTCAGTCTTGAGCGGCGATCTAGTCCAAGATGACATTGCCGACAGCGGAGTGGTCACCGATACGGCGAATATCACTGGCACCAACGCCTATCACGTCGTCTCCAGCACCAACGTAGGCTCAAACACCATCTTGGACGGCTTCACCGTCACCGCTGGGCAGGCTAATCTTTCTGGACCTCATCAAAACGGCGGTGGTATGCACAATGAAGACAGCAGCCCCATTCTACGGAATCTGATTTTCTCCGGGAATTATGCCATGGCCAACGGTGGCGGGATGATTAACTTCAGCAGCAATCCCACGCTGACCAATGTGAGTTTCATCAACAACTCTGCTGGCTATCGCGGCGGCGGGATGGCCAATCACGGCAGCAGCCCCCAACTGACCAATGTCATCCTGCGCGGAAATTTTGGTGATAATGGTGGGGGCGCGCTGTTTAATCGCCAGAGTGATCCAACCCTCGTTCATGTGACTGTCGTTGCAAATGAATCCGGTGCGGATGGCGGCGGGCTATACAACTGGGAACCCCCCTATCCCACCCTGATCAATTCCATTGTATGGGGGAATACGGCCGCGAATAGTGGCGACCAACTTTACGACCGGTCTGGTGCTGCCCCCGTGGTCACTTACTCAGATATCGAAGGTGGCTATTCTGGGACTGGCAATATCAATATCGATCCTCAATTCGTCCGCGAGTACGATGACCTTCATCTCGATGCGGTCACCCCCGCCGTCGATGGGGCTGACCCCAACCATTGTCCGGCCACCGACATCGACGGCCTCCCCCGCGGGTCCACCTGCGACATGGGGGCTTGCGAGTATCGCTATCGGATGTATTTCCCGCTGGTTACTCGCTGAGTGGGTGATGGGTGGTGGGAAAATCTACCGCATCCCAATTTCCGCTGCGAGAAGGATTAGCAACGGATAGGTACCAGATTAGCGGATGTCTATCGGCAGCCGAGTATCCGCTAATCCGTTCGGCGAAGCCATCCGCTGCTGAATTCTTAGATCAGTTCACCAGGTCTTCAAACCCGGTATTGATCAATAGCTGATCCAGGTTATCCAACCATTCATCCAGGCTGGTCATCAAACCAGTGATTCCGCCCGCTGATTGTTGCAAGATGGTTTCGATCTGAGGAACCATCTTTTCGGGCTGTTGGGGGCACAGGGATGCGGCTCGTTCGAGCAAGCGTTTCTCACCAGGATGGGGTACCCGGTTGAGGGCAAAGATGATATCAAAATAACTGGCCAGCAGCGCCGCGATTCGATGGTTGATGCTGACCAGATCGCCGCGTTTGAGCGCTTTTTCGATCTGATGGGTATAGGCCGGGATGACGGACCGCAGGATGGGGTAATTCTTGGTGACGATGTTCTGGCGCAGTTCCTCGGGGTACGGAACATTACACTTTTCTTTAATTGCGTGTAGCCAATTATTGGGATCAGACAAAATGGCCATATTTCGCATCGTATGCCAGTGACAGGTCGTATACCCCATGCTGGCGTAATGGTGGACTAAAACATTGCCGATCTGGTCTGCGATCCAGCCGGGGTCCCAATACATCACATCGATCTCGATCCCGCTGGGGGCGTCGAACCACTCGTCGCCGGGGTCCCAAAAAGTCAGGTTCATATCGGCCCGGCTGGCCCCCCGTTGGTCCACGATGGCCTGGCGGACGGCGACGGGGATCGGTTCGGTGGTAAAGACATACAGGTCGATGTCGGAATCTTTATCGATAGTGCCCGATGTCACCGACCCGCCTTGCCCAACCGCAACGACGGAAGGGATTTGAGCGAATTGGTCCGCAAAATATTGCGCTAATTCAGAAAATTGTGTGATGGTTTTCATATCAACTCCAAACTAACGCAGAGACGCGGAGTTGCAACGGTGCAAAGATATTTTTTGTATTTCCTTTGCGTCTCTGCCGCTCTGCGCCTTTGCGTTAAAAAATCACGAATACTCCCCTGCCCACAAGCGCTGCATTTCTTCACTCGTTACCAATAGTTCATCCAAATCGCCCTCCGCTTCGATACGGCCATCCTTCAACACGATGATGTGATCGGCCTGCCGCAGAGCCGTCCGCCGGTGGGAAACGACCAGGGCGGTCTGGTTGGAGCGTTCGAAGACCCGCTCCCACAGGGTGCGTTCGGTTTCGACGTCCAGGGCGCTGGAGAGATCATCGAAGACCAGCAGTTCGGGGTCGCGGACAAACATCCGGGCCGCGGCGGTGCGTTGGATTTGTCCGCCAGAAAGTTTAACCCCTTTTGGTCCGACCATGGTCTCCAGCCGTTGGTCGAACTCGGCTAAATCCTGCTCCATAACGGCGGCGCGAATGGCGGTTTCGATGGCGGTGTCATCCTGGTCCAGGCCCATTAAGATGTTATCCCGCAGGGTGTCGCTGAACAACCGGGGGACCTGAGCGGTATAAGCGCAGCGTGGGGGGACGAAGAAGGAGGCGGGGTCATCAATAGAATCGCCGTTCCAGGTGATCGTGCCCCGGTCCTTGGGGAGCAATCCCAACAAAACCCGCAGGAGGGTGGTTTTGCCGGAACCGATCCGGCCGGTGACCACCGTCAGGGTGCCGCGTTCGACCTCCAGGTTGATATCCGTGATGCCGTTGTCAGACTCCGGGAATTGGTAACTTAAGTTGGTGGCAATCAACCGTGATAGGTGGTCGGCGGTGCCCTTCTGTTCATACGTCACGGTAGGGAACTTCCCGTGCATATAAACCGGACTGAATTCCACCAAACCGTCTATCGGTGCGCCTTCCATCAGACGCTGCATCCGTTCGACCGAAATCCCGATCTGGCGGTAACGGGCGATCAGCAGCCCGGAGAAGGCCGTCAAGTCCGCGATGAATTCCAGGTAGAAGACGAATAAGGCAAAATCACCGATGGTGAAGGCCCCGTCCCGCATCGCCCGCCCGGCCAGGATCAGGATGATCCCGGTGCCCAGGTTGATGGCGTTGCGGAAAATGGAGTGCAGAATTTCGTTGAATAACCGGTCCTTGATCGACAGGCGGCGGCGTTCGTCGTTGAGTTCGTTGAAATGGGCGATCACCCCTTCTTCGGCGGTGGCCACTTTGACGGCTTGAACCGCTCCGAAGAATTCGGCGATGAACCCGGTCACAATTCCGGCCGAGCGGCGGCTGGCCCGGCGGTATTCGTCGATCCGGTTGGTCGAGGCCCCAGCGATGACCCCAACGACCAGGAAGGGGATGATGGCCAGGGCCGTGATCGTCGGACTGATGCGCACCATTATGATCACGGCAATCACACTGAAGGCGAACAACCCTAAAATATCATTGAGCCACAAGGCAAACAGCGGGATTTCGAAGACATCGCCTCGGAAGCGGCTAATGGCCTCCCCAGGTGAATCGGGTAGCGCGGAGGCCCCCGGCCGGCGCAGGATGTGTTTGAGCAGATTTTTGCGCAGCAGGGTCATCGTATCGACAAAGAAAGGCACATTGGTGACGATCAGCCCGGCGATGCCCAAAACGCTCCCGAATTCGGCTGCAAATAGTAACGCTATGATCGTCCACAGGTTCAAGCCGATCCCAGCGTCCCCGCTCAATAAGTTGAAAAATTCGCGCATTACCAGTCCAGGAACCTGGAAGAAGAGCATGGCGATGATCATGGCGAACAAGTTGGCCAGCCACAAACCGGGTCGATAGCGGATCATTCGCCAGATGACGCGCCAGGCGGGGAGGGCGGGGGGTTTGAGATTATCTTGGGTGGCAGTAGTAGTTGTCATTACGATTTTTCGTTGGATTCTAACGTAGGTTCATCCTGAGTAGCGGTCGCAACCTTCGATCCAGGCTTCATGCTGTTACGCATTACTCAGGATGCTAGTTTTTTAGGCAATTTTAGTAGCGTATCGAAGTTTCGTCCTGAGCCCCGTCGAAGGGGGTGAAGCGTGAATAGTGAAGACTCACGCATCATGTGTCACGTTTCACGCCAAGACTTCCTCCAATCCCGTTTGGAGGAGATGGTAGAAGCGCGAGTTTACGTCGGCGGCCAGGGCCGCGCGGTCGCCGTACTCGGCGATGTGGCCGGCGTCCAGGATCATGATCTGGTCGGTGCGGTGGACGGTGCCGAGGCGGTGGGCGATGATAATGGCGGTCCGGTTTTCGAGGAGTTTGTCGACGGCTTGTTCGATGAGCTGTTCGGTGGCCGGGTCGAGGCGAGAGGAGGCTTCGTCGAGGATCACCAGGCCGGGGTCGCGCAGGAAAACGCGGGTGAAGGCTAGGAGTTGGCCCTCCCCGGCGGAGAGGCCGCGGCCCTGGGTTTCAAGTTTGGTATCGAGACCTTTGGGAAGGGTTTCGTACCAGGAATTCAACCCCAACTCTTCGAGGGCGGCCAGAATTTGGTCATCAGCAATCGCGCGGTCGAAGAAAGTCAGGTTATCGCGCACGGTGGCATGGAAGAGTTGAACGTCTTGGGTGACCATCGCCACCCGTTGGCGGAGCTGGCTCAGCGTGGGTTGCTGGAGGGGGATACCACCAACCGAAATTTCACCCTGGGTGGGGTCATACAGGCGGAAAACCAGCCGGGCCAGGGTCGTTTTCCCGGAGCCGGTGCGGCCTAAAAGGCCCAGGACTTTGCCGGGTTCCAGCGCAAAGTCGATGCCATTGAGTACGGGTTCATCTTTGATATATGAAAAATGGACGGTGTCAAACTTCAAATTCAACGGGCAACATTCGATTTCGGCCCCGGGACCGTCATTGATCTTCGTTTCGATGGCCCGCAGGTCTTTGAGCCGTTCAGTCGCGGCCCCGATGTTCTGCAAATTCTCGATCTGGTGGGTGATCTCGCGAATCGGGCGGCGAAGCAGGTTCGTGTAGAAGACGATCAGGTAGGCGGTCCCCAGAGTAATAACTTGGGCCTGAAAAAGTTGATACCCGGCATAAAATGACATCGCGATCCCCAAGGTTAGCAGCATACCCGCGGCCAGCCGCACCAGCCAAAACCGGCGCCAGGCGGCCCGCCAATGGGTGTGAACCTTGAACATCAGCTTATACAACCCCAAAATGACAAAATCGACGGCCCCACTGGAGCGGATGTCTTCGGTTCCCGCCAGCCGTTCTTCCAGATAGCCAAATAAATCGGCGATCACTTCTCGCAATTTTTTCTGGTGGGGGATGGCAATCCCGCGCACCCCATTGAGCACGATCAATGTCAGGATGGAGAACACGAAAAAGGCCAGGCCCACCCGCCAGTCTTCCAGCAGCATGGCGATCAGAATCCCCAGCATCAGCAACATGCTGCCCAAGACTCGAATGACCAGTTGAGAGAAGAAATTGGATAGTTCGGTCACATCGCCATCGATGCGCTCGATGAGTTCCCCGGGGCTGGAATCATTATGGAAACTCATATCCAGGGTCAGGCAGTGCCGGGCCAGTTCGGCTCTTAACGCATTGGTCGCGGTCCAGGCCACATTTTCACCCACGTAAGTGGCACTGACGCCGACCACCTGTTGGATCAGGGCAATGCCAATAAAGGCAATGGCCGCCCACACTAAAATTCGGACTTCTTCGCCAGCCATGGCCGTATCGATGAAGAAGCGCATGATTTGCGGGTTGACCACCTGTAATCCAATGGTGCTCAAGAGGAGAACAGACAGTAAAATGAAACGGTTGCGTTGGGGGTGGATGTACCGGGCCAGCAGATCCCAGTATTGGCTGAAGGGAATTTTCAAGTGTTAATCTCCTTTCCCTGAACGGAAGGAATATTATAGCGCAAATTAGAGCATAGTTAGCTGTAATGCCTCCCCCTTCGAGCTCCTCTCGTAGGGCAATCGCAGGTAACCTTAAACGGCAGTTAAAACTGCACCGACAACTGCGAAGTCGCCCGGAGTTCATACTGAGCAAGTCGAAGTGGCGACTGGGTTTCAACCTGCGGAGGCAGGTTTTGCCAGCGCATATGCGCCAGTTGCTGCGACTTCAGTCGCCTTGTTTTCATGAACATGCGATTGCCCTAGCTCTCCTCGCCTGTGGGGAGAGAATCCAAAGCACGCAATTTCTTGGCGCAAATACCGAACGTTTCTTCAGTTTAAAAAGTAATAGTGGATCTCGGCATTTGCTAAGGCTGAGCGGTAAGTCGAGATTATTATTAAGCTTTCCCCAGACCGCTCAGCACTTAGACAATTATCTAAAAGTATTGCAGATAGGAATTAATCTGATATGTAAGGGACATCTTTATGCGTTGACCCTGATATCCCCCACATGCTACAATCCAAACAGTCGACATCAGGTTTTGATACAGTCCATTGCTGTGAAAATGGAACGTGCCCTGCGCGTTACAGCCCCCAACTTGCTGTCAAAAACGAGAAAGCTTTCACGGAAAATATAATGGCAACAATTCTTGTAATTGAAGATATTGAAGCAAATTTCAAACTGGTGAACCGGGTGCTGGTTTCCCGACAATATGATGTTTTATGGGCCGAAAATGGGGAAACCGGCCTAGAGATGGTCAACGAACACCGTCCCGATTTGATTCTCCTGGATTTGGGGTTGCCAGATATTGACGGACAGACCCTCGTCCGTTACATCCGCAGAGAACCCGAACTTAAATCGATCCCTATCATTGTTGTAACAGCTTGGCCCGAAGAGACTGCAAAGATGATGGTCGAGGCTTATGGTTGTGACGGCTATGTTGGTAAACCCATCGATATCCACCGCTTATTGGCAATTGTTAAAGACAACTTGAAGTAGGCTAATTAATGGTTGTATTGAATACGGAATTGAAAGTTACCGAAGGAACGCCAAAACATATGTCCCGCCAATTTGTCCCCGCCAGCCAGTACACGGTTCAGGAATTAACCGACGCTTATAATCAAACCAGGGTGGATTATTTGGTGCCGATGCCCCTCAATGCAGCTCGTTTAACCGATTATATTAACATCTACGATATCGATATGGACCGCTCCGTAGTCGCTTTGGATGGGGATCAAATATTAGGGATCAATATGTTGGGGGTCCGGGAAGGCCGTTCGTGGGTAACCCGACTGGGGGTATTACCAGTCAGACGGCGGGCGGGTACGGGTCAGGGGATGATGGATTATCTTTTATCACGTTCTGCTGAGTTGGAGCATCCCCGGATTATCCTGGAAGTCATCAAAGACAACACCCCAGCCCACCAATTATTTTTAAAATGTGGATTTTATGAAACTCGGGAATTAACCATTTTACGCCGAGCACCCAACGGTGAAATGCCGGCCCCTGTGGGAAAATTTGAGTGGTTGCCACAAAATGAGGCGATCGCCACCCTCCGAACTTACCCCAAACCCCTGGCCTGGACGAGTCATCCCGAAACCTACCTCAACACCGACGATACCCTCGGAATCACCTGCGAACTCCCTGAAGGCGACCGCGGCTGGCTGATTTTCCGCCGTCAGAAGTTTTATCTGACCCACTTCATCATCCACACCACACAGGGTGACCCCGTCAAAGTGGCCCGGGCCTTATTGACCCAACTCCACCGCGAGCCCGATTACGAACTCCTTGACACCCACACCGAAAACCTGGAAGTCGACGACCCCCATCTCCCCGCCTTTTGGGAGCACGGCTATTTCGAAGTCTTCCGTCGGATTGAAATGTATCGGGATCAGTGATGATGGGGCAGAATTAGGTTACGCGCTCAATATTGCTTTGACGGTTTTTTCAAGCTCATGTGAATTCCCAATTTGCTGAGCAGAGATAAAATCATCCGGTGAAAGTTTGCTGCGGAGTCCATTCAGCAAACTTTTTGTTTTCGTTTTAACTTCAGCACTGCTGTGGGGGTGATTCAGAATCAGGGTTGCCAGTTCAACTGCGCGTTCCGATTGTCCATCCAGATCAAGTACCTGCGCATATCTTTGCAGGTAATCTGTGAGAGAAGATTGAACCCCGATATCGTAGAAGATTTCAAGGACCGTGCAGTAATGGCGTTGCGCCTCTTTAAAATCTCCGGTTTTTTCCGCGATTTGGGCAAAGTCTTTATAGATCGATCCCACCATCCATTTGTAGCCCACTTCTTGAAATAGATCGATTGATTCTTCCCAATACCGTTTTGCATTGACATAATCGCCTTGGAAAAAAGCTACCGCGGCCAGACCGGCCAATGACCAGGCAATGCCTCTGCGGCTATCTGATTTGCGGTTGATTTCGAGGGCTTCACGATAAAAGTGAGGGGCCTCGGCGTAATTCCCCAGACCGTAGCTGGTGATATCACCAAGAGAATTGAGCCCAAAAGCAGCCCCCCAAGAAATGTCCAATGATTTGAATATGGAAATACTTTGAGCAACTCTTTTATAGGCCTCAGTTGGATCTGAAAAATACCCGATGATGCTGGCAATACAATAGGCAAACGCTAACTCTTCATGCGCCTCCAAATCTCGCAAGATTCGAATACTCTCGTTCATAAAAGCTACGGACCGCTCAAATTGACCAGTTCGTTGGGCCGCATGCGCCGCAAAAGTCAAAAGATAGCCGAAGGTATGGGCATTGTCGGTAACTGAATCAGTTTCCCCTAAAATTTCTACCGCCCAGATGAAGGTATCTGTTTCTTCTGGAAACCAGCTTTTCATCTCATAAATCCAGGATAGGCTCAGGACCGACTTATGAATTGCCGGCCAGTTATTCTGGGTGACCAATTGCCGCCAACTGGCTCGCAGGTTATCGATATCTTGCAGTGCTGGTCCTAATGAGCCGTCTCGGATGCTGGCTTCGTTTTGGTTGAGATACTCAGCGTAATATTCTGCATGGGTTTTTAGGGCCTGTTCTAGCGCCGCTGGATTTTGGGCCAACTTCTCAGCGGCATATTGGCGCATCAATTCGTGGATTTCATACCGGCCCGAAAGCTGACGCTGGAGCAAAGATTTATAAACCAAGCCAACCATGGTGGTGAGTTTTGCCCCAGTAACTTCCTGGAGCGCGGTGCGCGTGAAACCACCTCGAAAAATAGATAACTTTTTGAAGGTTTCGCGATCCCCTTCATCCAGCAAACGCCAGGTGTGATCAAATACCGCCTGGAGGCTGCGATGGCGATCGGGTTTGTCGTTGGCCTCAGTTTCTAAAAAACCTAAACTACGCGTGATTTCGGCAGCTATTTCTGATAAGGTGAAAACTTCCGTCCAGGAGGCCGCCAATTCGATGCCCAAGGGGAGACCATCAACCAATTGGCAAATGTGAGCCGCCGATTTTTGTGCGTCGGGGTCAAAAACGTACTCCGGATTTGCCCTCCGCAGCCGGGATTCGAAGAGTTGGAGCGCCGGATATTGGGAAAGAGGCTGGTTTTGAGGCGACCGCAATTCTTCTTTTTCTAGCGGATAATCCAAACCCCGGAGATAGATTGGCAACTCACCGCGCTGGTTGAGTTTCTGACGCGAAGTCACCACTATTTTGACGCCCCGCGCGCTTTGAAGGATCTGTGTGATGATTTCGGCACCCGCGATGAGATGCTCGCAGTTATCTAAAATGAGCAGCATCTGTTTTCCCCGCAGGTAGTTCAGGAGTTGTTCTTCAGGAGGAGCTCCGGGATAGAAACTGAATTGGATCGCTTCTCCAATCGCGGGGACAATATGCTCAATGGCGTTGATACCAACCAATGGAACTCCAAAAACCCCATCCGCAAAAGTATCAATTTGAGCTTGGGCCGCTTTGCGCGCCAACCGAGTTTTACCACTGCCCCCCGGTCCTAAAATGGAAATTAGCCGAATATCGGGATCGCTGAGGAACGCCGCGACCTTCGCTAGTTCAGCCGTTCTCCCAAAGAATGGGGTCAGGTCTGCGGGTAAATTGTGTTTTGTGATTGGGGGCCGAGTTTCTGGTGACGGTAATTTTCCCTGCCGGATCTGTTCATATAGCGTTTTGGTCGCTGCCGCCGGTTCCAACGCTAAATCTCTTCTCAATATATTTTGGCAGGCTTGGTACTGGTCTAGCGCGGCGGCGCGTTGCTCAGAATATGCCAATAAACGCATGAGATCCCGGTGGCCGGCCTCGTAGAGGGGGTTGATTTGCAATAATTGCCGGGCCGGGGAAATTCCAGCCTTGTAATCTCCATTGTGGAGATAAAAAGTCACTAAAGTTTGTAATCCCTCCTGGACGGTCTGGCGCAACCGTTCGCGCTCCATCGTTACCCAGTGTTCGAACTCCAGGCCCGCACGCACATGAAATCCCTCGAGAAAATCCCCTTTAAATAAGGCCAAGGAATCTGAAATTCGTTTGGCATGTAGTGGTGATAAACCCTCATTATTGGCACGCGAAAGCTGCTTATCGATTTCTAAAGTGTCTACCCAGATGTCAGTGGTGAGGTTAAGGGCCACAGTCCCGCGCGGCGTGATGAGAAAATCACCAATCTGCTTGCGCAGGCTGGTCAGGACCACCCTCAGGTTTGTCATTGCTCGGGTTTGGGGGAAATCTTCCCAAAAAAGGGTTGCCAGTGATTCGCGGGAATGGGTTCGTTGGGAGATCGCTAAATAAACGACCAACGCTTCTGCCTTGCGGGAGGCCCATCCGGAAACTAAATTGCCCCCGCGGGATATTTGAAGGCCACCCAACGTCTCGATCTTAAGTTTTGATTGATCTTCTAACCCAGACATAATGCCTTTTCCCATTGAACGCTCTTTCATTATACAACAGCTTAAAAAGTTTTAAACGTTTCTTAAACGCCGGGCTGATATTCTAATGCCAAGGATTGAAAACCGTGATAAGCCATGCTGTCCCAAGAAAAAACTTTTCGCACCCTGATCATTCGTCTATGGCTAGAAGGGGTTGGCGCTGACCAAAGATTTTGGCGCGGCATCATCATTGACTCTCAATCAGGAGATGAAATTCATTTTCAAACTTTGGAGGTGCTATTTGAACAAATGATCCGCTTGTTATTGAAAGATGGACTAAATGATTAGATTCAAACAGGAGAAAAAATCATGAAATTCAAAACATTCTTAACACTTCAGGCTATTCTTTTAGGGGCATTTGGCCTTGGAACCATCTTTATGGCTCCACTTGTGTGGAGTCTTTATGGCCTCAGTGTAGTCGGGGATGCTGTGTTTATGATGCGGTTTTTGGGGTGCCTGATGTTCGGCAATGCAATTCTCAGTTGGTATTTCCGGGAAGTTACCGATGAAATCGCCCTCCGGGCCATCGTTGGCCACGGTCTGGTTTCTTGGCTGCCGACATTAGTCGTGATGGTAATTGCGCAACTTGATGGTACCTACAACGCGCTCGGTTGGTCGAATGTTGCCCTGTGTGTCTTGTTTTCTTTCGGATGGGTATATTTCGGTTTCATCAAGCGAGACTATTCTTAACCCCTCTCCATAATCGGGATGTTTCCAGTAACTCAGACCCGGGTGACAGTCACTTAATTCTCTTGCCCAAAATGGGTTGCCCCCTATCCTAAAAGTAACTGTCCCTTTTTTCGAGAACAATTTTAATACCAATATTTAGACCAGGAGAAGGTATGACAAAGCCAATTTACCAAACATATGTAGCCAAACCAACCGAAGCATATTATCAGCTTGATGAGGTTGAAATCGGTAAGCTGATCGCCCAAATGGAAGAGTCACTCAAAAATGTGGGTGCCGAGGTAGTGTTAACTTGTGAAACCATCTGGTCCGCAGAACCATGGCTGTACTGCGGTACTTTGAAATTTCCCGATATTGAAGCCGTTCAAAAGCATGCCGCGAATCTGATGAAAATCAACTGGTACCGTTATGTTGATGGTAAGGTCATTCTAGGGATCGAGGCTGGTCCAGTCATTGGATGAAGCAGCCGAACTTGAGGGCCAGCTACTCCTGAGGTGACAATCACCGATCTTTCTGGAACTGAACCCTCTCTGCGCTATCTCCTCCGACGAATTAGGGCCATTCTAACTAAGGCGATCACCGAACTGCCAATCAGTATGCCCGCAAACACACCTTCTTCCGCCAGGTAAAGCTGCACCCCACTGAAAAAAAGCGTGGCGAATACCACTGCATTGATCAACCGCCGACCGGTTCGTTCCAGCCGGTCGGCATAGCGGTTCAGATTGGGCGTATCCACGGACATATCCCCGCTTTCCATCATCTTTAAAACGTTATCCAACCGCCGGGGCAGGCTCAACGCCGCCCGTCCTAATTCGCCAATTTCGGCTTTCCAGAAATCTAAGCCCTGCGTGGTTTCTTCTCGGATGATTTTTTGGGCAAAGGGCGCGATCCCAGTCCACACATTGAAATCGGGATTCAGTCCCGTGCACATCCCCGAGAGTATGGCGACACAGCGGCCCAAAAAAATCAAATTTTCGGGCATCTGGAACGGCATTTCATAGAAGACATCCCGGATCTCTTTGGCGAATTCGTGCATTTCTTCGTAACTAATTTGCTGTAATTCGGCCATGCTTTTGCCCCAGAACCGTTCGAAGGCTTGCTCTTCGAATTTTTGGATCAATTTCAAATCTGCGCTGGGGAGCAAAACGCCCAACATTTGGTAGGATTTGACCAACCGGGAAGAATCTTGCAATCCTATCCCGATGGCGGCCTCCCGCAGCCCGGCCCGGATGTTGGGGGGCACCCGGCCGACCATGCCAAAATCGACGAAGGTTAGGGTCCATCCTGAACCCGCCTCACCCCCCTGTCCCCCTCTCTCCCCGACTTCAGGGAGTGAGGGGGGTGGCGCCACAAACAAATTGCCCGGATGAGGGTCGGCGTGGAAAAAACCATCCTCAAAAATTTGCTGCAAATAGGTTTCGAATAACCGTTGGGCAACCTCGTTCCGGCTGATCCCCGCGGCCGAAATGGCCTCATAATCCGTGATCTTAATGGCCTGGACGTTTTCCAAGGTCAGCACGCGTTTGGTCGTATGGGGCCAGACTACTTTGGGAACCCGGACCCCCGGTCGATCTTTGAAATTGGCGGCGAAAGTTTCGGCGTTTTTGCCCTCGGCCAAATAATCAATTTCTTCATATGTGATTTTTGAGAACTCACGCAGCAATGCCGGTACATCCGCGCGCTTGGCGAGTGGCCGATATCGCCGGAGCCACCGCCCGACAGTTTTGAGCGCGGCCAAATCAGTTGCGATAATGTTCTCAATATTGGGTCGTTGTACCTTAACCACAACGGACTCAAACCCCCCATCCGGAGAAACCAACTTTGCTTTGTGAACCTGTCCTAATGAAGCTGCGGCCATCGGCACCAGATCGAACTCGCTAAACCGAGTAGATAATGGTTCGTCAAATTCGGCTTCCGCCACGCGGCGGATATCTTCATAATCTTCGGGGGCGACTTCGTCTTGCAGGTTAGCTAATTCGCGCGTGATGATTTCAGGTAGCACATCTACCCGTGACGATAGGAATTGCCCCACTTTGATCATTACCCCTCCCAACTCGGTTGCCAGGACTCGGAAACGGATCGCAATTTTCTGTAACCGATCGGGGCGGGTGCGGGTGGCCAAACCCCGCAATCCAACCTTCGTTAGAATCAAATCCCAAAAAATGATTCCCAAAATCACTTTCCCAAAGAAAAACGTAATACGGCGGTAACGGGAGCGGAGCATTTTTCACCTCATGAATAAGGGTATTTTTCTGCAAAAATCGGTTCTTTACGGATTGCTGCCAAGCATAACATGTTCATAAAAACAAGTTATGCCAAAAACTCTCAAAAAGGGGATTTGTGGTATCCTCCCAAGATGAGTTTCGCTGGTTTATACGCCCAATTTAAGGCTCCCATCACCGCCTTCGATTGCGGTGCCAAGTGCGCACCTTACAACGAATATGGCGTGCCCTTTTGTTGTGACACTGCCCATGCAGTTCCCACCGCGTATGCTGCTGAATGGGCGTATTTACAGGCGAATACCGATTTATGGTATCTCTGGGCAGCTGAAGACGAGACTGACACTGCTCGTTTACAGGCGGAAACCCCCGTGGGGCAAGTTCTAATCGAATGTCTCGGATATGAGCATTGTCAGCGTGACT
Source organism: uncultured Anaerolineales bacterium (assembly GCA_964453155.1). Lineage (GTDB taxonomy): Bacteria > Chloroflexota > Anaerolineae > Anaerolineales > UBA11858 > CAYVQU01. The sequence continues at coordinate 15,969 of CAYVQU010000065.1, forward strand.
ATCGCTCGATCACTTGTCGGGCGTTTCCCTTCTTTCCATACATATCAAAAGAGCGCGATTTCTTGGGATTATCCTACTACTGGCAGTATGAAGAGCGCTGCTGGATCATTAGTAATTTACAAACGGTTACCCCCGAATATGGCTCCGAGTTTGTCGCTGCCTACGACCAGATTTTTGCCAAATATCCAACTGAGTTTGAGAATTTTCGCTACAACTCAACCATCATGCGCCGGGTTTTTGGCCGCCGCAAACGCGCCATCCCGCTCTTACATCGCAACGGCAAAGTTTATAAAATTACTCCCCGCACTGGTCGCCTCCGCCGTGTAGATCCTGTAAACCTGCCTAAATATGAACCCTACAAAACCACGGCCCTCCTCCAGTTCCCTGACGAAATCTAATCGAGATGAAAACAACCGGGGTAGCAGTTAGCAACCACCCACTTCCCACCACCCACTATCCACTGATATGACCACAACCACTCTCTCCTCCGAATTCACCCTTCCCAAACGCAAACAAACCCACCGCAGTGGACCCATCCGTTGGCTGTTCTCACACCTTAAAACCTATTGGGTTTTGGTGATCGTCATGATTGTGGGTGCCATTGGGAATGCGGCTCTGGCCTCTGTAATCCCGGTTTATGTTGGAGAAGCCTTCAATTTAATTACGACTGGGGCAGCTGTAACCCAAGATTTGGTCCGCATTGCGTTGATCATCGCGATTTCTCAGGTTATTCGCAGTCTGTTACAGTTGGGTCGCAATTTTGGGGCCGAACTGATTGGGCAGGGGATTGAACGCGATATCCGGGATGAATTATATGTCAGCCTGTTGGGCAAGAGTATGACTTTTCACTCCCTACAACCGGTCGGTGATACGATGGCGCGGGCAACCAATGATGTTCGCGAGATCAATTTCATGTTCAGCCCGGGAATCAATCTGGTCATCGGATCGGGCATCTTTCTCATCATGCCGATTGTGGTCTCACCCCGGTATCATCCCAGCCTGGTCATCGCCCCGCTGGTTTTTACAATCCTTTACTTTTTGGCCCTGTGGCAATATTTGCACGAGCTCAGCCCGGTGACCGATCAGGTCCGGGGGGCGTTTGGGCAATTGAATACCCGCCTGGCGGAGGCCATCGATGGGGTTGAAACGGTTAAGGGGATGGCTCAGGAAGTGCGTGAGATCAATTTGTTTGGGCAAAATGCCCGTCGATTTCGCGATCTCTTTGTCCGCCAGGGAGATATTGAGGCCCGGTTTGTGCCTTATTTGTTGATGGCATTGGCGAATGGGGGCGGTCTCTGGCACGCAATCTATCTCTACCAACAGGGATTGATCACCGGTGGGGATATCGTAGCCTATTTTGGCTTGCTGCTACTTTTGGGTTTCCCGGTCTTCATTTCGTTATTTGCCTATTCCCTGGTTTCTTCAGGGATTTCGGGTTCTCGCCGGATTTTGGAACTCATCAACCGGGAGACCGATTTAGACCAGAATCAGGCGGGATTTTCCGGTGAAATGGCCGGTTCCATCGAATTCCGGGCTGTAACCCACGCCTATGAGGGGGCAGACCCTTCATTAATCGGCATCAACCTCAAAGTCCAACCGGGACAGACGGTTGCCATCGTTGGCCAGACCGGCACTGGGAAAACTTCTCTGGTCAAATTGGTCAACCGGACCTATGATGTCAGCGAAGGTGAAGTTTTCGTTGATGGCATCGATGTCCGTGACTGGAATCTTGAATCCTTGCGGCGGCAGATTTCCATTATTGAGCAGGATATCTTTCTCTTCTCTCGAACCATCGCCGAAAACATCGCTTTTGGCAAGCCAGATGCCACTCGAGAAGAAATCATCACCGCAGCCCAAAAAGCCCAGGCCGACGAATTTATCACCGGCTTCAAAGATGGCTATGAGACTGTCATCGGAGAACGCGGCGTAACCCTTTCGGGCGGTCAGCGTCAACGGCTGGCCCTGGCGCGGGCTTTCTTAACCGACCCTCGCATTTTGGTCCTTGACGACTCCACCAGCGCCATCGATAGCGAAACCGAAGACAAAATCCAACGCGCCATCTACGCTGCCGCTGAAGGCCGCACCACTCTGATTATTACCCACCGTCTCAGCCAAATCCGCTGGGCCGATATCATCGTCGTCCTGCGCGGCGGCCAAATTGCGGCAGTGGGCAACCACGATGAATTAATGCAAACCTCCGAAGCCTACCGGAGGATATTTAACGAATAGAAAAAGTGGGAAGAAAAAGTAGGAGGTGGGAAGAACTGACTACCCACTTCCCACCTCCCACTTTTCAACTGGAACAGACATGGGATTTTTTGCAGGATTAGGCGACGAAGCCTACGATCGAAAATATTCGGACCGGGAGTTGGTCCAACGCATCATTACATATTTTAAGCCCCACCTCGGACGATTGGGTTGGGTGGCGTTTTTGTTGATCACGCTGGCCTCCTCAGCCGCGGCAGTGCCCATCATTGTGGCGCGCGGGGTGGATTTATTAGCGGTCGAAACTGATAACCAGACATTTCTAATCTTGGTGGGTGCCATTTTTCTGGCGGGGTTCTATACTTGGGGCGCGAACTGGATTCGACGGCGGCTACTGGCCCGGATTGTGGGAGATGTAATCCTAACTCTCCGCACCGATGCCTTCAAGGCGGCCTCCGATCACGATCTTTCGTTCTACGATGAATTTTCCTCCGGCCGAATCGTGTCACGCATTACGTCCGATACCCGCGATTTTGGGCAGTTGGTTGTCATCGTAACCGATTTGATCTCACAGATTGTCCAAGCTTTGATTTTGGGCGTAGTATTAGTTGGGATCGAGTGGAAATTGTCCCTGTATGTTTTGGGTTTTCTGCCGCTTTTATTCTGGGCGGCCAGTGGTTTTCGTAATATGGCCCGGCAAGCTACCAAAGACGGCATGAAAGCCATGGCCGATGTTAATGCGACCATCAAGGAAACCGTTAGTGGGATTTCGGTGGCGAAGAATTTCCGCCAGGAAGAGACTATCTTTGGTGAATTTGACACTGCCAACCAGACCTCGTACAAAGTAAATGTTCGCCGGGGGTTCATTCTGGCTCTCGTTTTCCCAACCCTGAATGCTTTGGGAGGCATTGCCACCGGTATCCTGGTTTATGTGGGTGGCCTGAATGCCATCGCGGGGATCGTGACCGTCGGCGCCTGGTATCTGTTTTTGTTGAGTTTAGACCGCTTCTTTTTCCCGGTGCTCAACCTGTCGGCGTTTTGGGCCCAGGTGCAGTCGGGGCTTTCGGCCTCTGAGCGAGTATATGCTCTGATTGATGCCGAATCGGCCGTTGTACAGACTGCTTCGCAACCGATATTTGGCTTGCAGGGTGACATTGAATTTAAGCAGGTCAACTTCCGCTACTCGGAACAGGAACAGGTATTCGAAGACTTCAATTTGCATATCTGTCCCGGTGAAAGTGTGGCCTTGGTGGGGCATACGGGTTCCGGAAAATCATCGATCGCTAAACTGGTGGCTCGATTCTACGAGTTCCAGGAGGGGCAGATATTAATCGATGGGAAAGATATCCGTTCCTTGGATTTACCCCAATATCGCGGCCAGTTGGGCATTGTCTCCCAAATTCCATTTTTGTTCTCGGGGACCGTAGCCGAGAATATCTGCTATGCCTGTGCCGAAACCAGCGAAGACGAAGTCGCCGAGATCGCCCGAGAAATTGGCGGCGGGGAGTGGTTGGATACCCTGCCCCAGGGAGTTCAAACGCAAGTTGGGGAACGCGGTAGCCGCCTTTCTATGGGGCAGCGCCAATTGATTTCGTTGCTACGGGTCCTGGTCCAACGGCCGGCCATTTTTATCCTCGATGAGGCTACGGCCAGCATCGATCCCTTTACCGAATGGCAAATCCAGCAAACCCTGAATTTGATCCTCAAAAACAGCACGAGCATCTTGATTGCTCACAGGCTGTCTACGATCAAAGCTGCCGACCGCATCATCGTTCTCGAAGACGGCCGCATCATTGAAGAAGGCAACCACGATGCTCTTCTGACCCGAGACGGGCATTATGCGAACCTCTACAACACCTACTTCCGGCACCAAAGTCTGGCCTATGTGGAACAATCCCGCCCGTTAGTTGCTGGGGACTAACCAACCAACTAACAAATCTACAAACCAACCAATGGGCTACTTGACCATCATATGTCCTGACAATTAGAATTAGACTATGTCTGAAATTACTGAGAAAACGCTCCCAATCCCCGAACCGGCCGCGCCTTTTTGGGCGCAAGCTCGTTCACAAATATCCCCGGTTTTAACCATCCTATACCAAATTCTGGTAATTGGAATTTATGCTGGTTTTGCAATCGCCGCGTTAGGTTGGTTTCGGATGCCATTCGCAGGGGTGCTTATGGAGCATACTCTGGTTGTCAATAACATGGAAGCGTCAGGAAATACAATCTGGCAGGCTCGCTTAGCGGGTTTGGAGTTCAAAGATATTCTCATCGCCATTGATGAAAACCCCATTGCCAGCTATCATCAATATATTCGCACGTTGCAAGCAGCGAATATCGGAGATGAACTTTTATTAACCTTTCAGCCGCCAGATGGGGATGTATTCACAATTCAGGTTGAACTCCAGGAGTTTCCAGTTGCAGATCGAATTGCCTATTCGATCATCCCGTTTATTATTGGCATGGTTTTCTTGGGGAGCGGTTTGTGGGTTCTCAGCCTGCGACGGGCCGATGCCGCCGGACGGATTTTTTCGGTGTTCACGGCCTCCGTGGCGGTCGCTTCGGGTGGTTTTTTTGACGTTAATACCACCAATTATTTTCCTCATTTTTGGACGATTGGTCTGGCGCTGGCCGGTGGCGCATTGTTCCATTTGGCTTTGATCTTTCCAAAGGAGAGTCGCTGGATCCGACGTTGGCCATTTCTAAATTGGGTGGGGTATTTTATCGCCGTTATTATCTCTATTGTGGCCCTACCGACCTTATTTAACTATCAAAATCCGTATGCATACATCCCGGCCTGGCAGGTTGCTTATCTCTTTATTGGTTTGACCGCGCTTACCTTTGTGATTCTCACCACCATTCGCCGCTACACCTCGCCCTCGCCAGTGATCCGTCAGCAAGCCATCGTCATTATGTGGAGCGGGCTGATTGCTTTTGTTCCGATCATGATTTGGTTTTTTGTGGTGGCGGTTCGGCCGAATACCGCTTTTATTCCCTATTTATTACTCCCTTTAGGGGGATTCCCAATCGGTGTGGCGTATGCAATTCTGCGCTACCGAATGATCAATACCGATTATATTTTTAGCCGTGCGGTTTTATACGCCGCTTTGTCCATTCTAGCTGTGGCGGGATATGCATTATTGGTCGCTGGCATTAGCCTGATTCTTGGCAGCATCATCCCTGCGAATCATCCCGCAATTGTGGGGTTGATGGTTTTCATCTTGGCGCTGCTGCTGAATCCATTAAGAAATCGGTTACAGATGGTGGTTGATCGGATTTTCTTCCGCGGTCAGCAGGTTTACCAGGAGCGCGTTCAAGACTTTGGCCGGGAATTGAACCCGGCGATGGAGATGGCCTCAATTACAAAGATGTTGCGCAACTTTGTGGCCGAAAGTCTTAATCCCGCTCAATTCCATATATTTTTGCTTGACACATTCCGCGATCAGTATGTCGCCACCGCGGATGACGCTGGACGTCCAACAACCGATATCCAGTTTCAGTCGAACAGCCCCTTACCTCAGTTACTTTCCCGGGAAGAGCACTCCCTGTATTTTGGGGATAATTATGAGTTACCGCCAGCCCTGACACCAGAAAAATCTCGGATTGCGCTGCTGGGTGCCCATCTTTTCATTCCGCTCCCTGGACGCGAAGACCAGATTATTGGCTTCATGGCTCTAACGCCGCGCAATTCAGGTGAACCCTATACCAGCCTGGACTTGGAGCTGTTGACTACGCTCAGTGATCAAACTGCGATGGCGATTGAGCGCGCCCAAGTTGTTTCAGATCTTGAGCGGCGGGTCAACGAAATGAATGTCCTCATTCGAGTGGCTCAAGGTATCAATATTACCTTGAGTTTTGACGACATTCTCGAACTGATTTTTGCCCAGGCGAACCGCATAATCCCAGCGAAAGACTTCTGGATTTTGCTCTACGACCGTGAAACCGATATTTCACATTACGCTTTTTATCTGGAGGATGACCGTCGCCTCCTAGAATTTGAAAACCGCCCCATTTCGGGGGATGTTGATTTGACACAGATTGTCAGTCGCTCTGGGGTTCCCATAGTGACCCAAAATTACGAACGCGAATCCCGCAGCCGAGGGATTATCCCGCAAGTTGATGGGCTTTACGCCTGGGTCGGGGTGCCCCTCAATGCGGGGGCTGAAACGATTGGCGCAATGAGTATCGGCAGCCGAGATCCGGCTGCGATGTACCTAGAAGATCAGGTGGCATTGTTACAGGCGATTGCAGATCAGGCTGCAGGGGCGATTGTCAAAGCGCGTTTATTGGAAGGTTCCGAACGAAATGCCCGTCAGTTGAATTTCCTGAACGAAGTTGGTCGAAGCTTGACTTCGACCCTGAATCCCACCAGCCTGCTGGATCAGATTCTTGGCAGCGCAATAGAGATGATCAACTGTGAAGCTGGCACCCTCTTTCTGGTCGATGAAGAAAGCGAAGAGTTGATTTTTGAAGTTGTCAAAGGTCCGGTAGCATCAGAACTGCAGGGCAAACGTTTGCCTCCTGGAACTGGCCACGTTGGTCGTTCAGTTGAAACCGGAGAACCGGCTATTGTCAACCAGGCTCGCGAAACGACAGAATGGTCGAAACGCTCGGATCAAAGTACCGGTTTCGAGACACGCGATCTCTTAATGGTCCCTATGTATTCGAAAGATCAGATTGTCGGGGTGGTGCAAGTCATCAATCGTAGAGATGGTTTGCCGTTTACCCAAGATGATCAAGATTTACTCTTGACATTTACTAGCCAGGCAGCGATCGCTCTTGAAAATGCCCGCCTTTATACCCAAACCGATCAGCAGTTGGCTGAACGCGTGGATGAGCTTTCTGTCATGCAGCGGATCGACCGAGAGTTGAACGCCAGCCTTGATATCTCTCAATCGATGCGGATCACTTTAGATTGGGCCATGCGGCGGTCTGGTGCGGATGCTGGTTTAGTCGGCGCAGTGCTGGAAGCTGGGGTTCAGGTTATGGCAGATCAGGGGTACGCGGCTGAATTGGAAATGTATCGAGATTCGGTGCTTCCCATTGAGTTACCGGCCTTGAAAAAAGCGGTCAATGATGAACAAACCCAACAATTCCGGCGTTCAGAATTAGATCAAATCGCCTCCCAAAATGGAGTGAGTTTGCTTTCAAATGCCCAAAGCCAGATCGTGATCCCCATCCGACGCGAAGAACAAGTCATTGGGGTTTTGCTGTTGGAAAGCCTTCGGGATGAACCCTGGGCGGATACCACCCAAGAATTTCTCTCTCGTTTAAGTGACCACGCTGCAATTTCAATTGCGAACGCCCAACTCTTTGCCCAGGTTCAGGAAGCCGATATTGCCAAGAGCGATTTTATCTCTTTTGTCTCTCACGAGCTCAAGACGCCCATGACCTCCATCCGTGGTTACACCGATTTGCTATTGGGTGGCGCGGTTGGGGAGGTAACTGACGCCCAAGAAAACTTTCTCGGGACAATTCGAGCCAATGTGACCCGCATGGCTACCCTGGTCTCTGATCTGGCCGATATCTCTCGGATTGAAGCCGGGCGTCTCCGACTGGAATACGCTGCAGTGGAAATTCCTGATGTGGTGGATGAAACTGTCCGATCAATGGATCACAATATTCAAGAGAAAAGCCAAACCCTCGAAATCGTGTTTGGCGACGACTTGCCCTCTGCTTGGGGAGATCGGACCCGCATTGGTCAGGTGTTGACGAATTTAGTGAGTAATGCCTATAAGTACACCCCCGAGGGCGGGAAGGTCATCATCCAAGCCGAAAAATCCCATAATCAATGGGATCCAGAAGGTGCTCCTGAAGTTGTCTTGTTAGCAGTAAAAGATAACGGCCTCGGTATGACCGCAGAAGATCAGGATCAAATATTTACCAAGTTCTTCCGCTCTCCCGATCCGGATGCCCGGCAATCCCCAGGGACTGGTTTGGGGCTAAACATTACTCGTAACTTGGTTGAAATGCAAGGCGGCAAGATTTGGTTTGAAAGCACTTATGGCGAAGGAACTACCTTCTTCTTCACTGTTCCGGTTGCTGATGTTTGAGTATTAGTGGCTAACCAAATAGCCGGATTGATCCGGCTTTAGCTGCCAGCCCGGACATTGATGTCCGGGCGTTTTTTATGAATATGAAGAATAATTACCGCACCGCACCGTATTGGCGTAATCTAGCCTTGTTTACACTGGCCTGTTTTGCAGTTGTATTTGTGGTTGGTGGCCTTATCCTGGCTCACCAACGGGCAATGATTCTCGTACATCCAGCCCAAATTCCGGTGACTCAGACTCCTATGGATTGGGGAATCCAAGATTGGGAAAACGTATCTTTTCAAACCGATGATGGTTTGATGCTTAAGGGGTGGTTCATCTCCCCAGATTTTTCTGCAGATGGCGCTACGTTGATCTATGTCCACGGATTGGGGGCTAACCGGCAGGGTCCGATGGCGACCGCCGAGATATTAATTGATCAGGGTTATGGGGCCCTGATATTTGATCTCCGTAATCATGGTGAAAGTGAAGGAGAAATCACAACCCTGGGTTATGAGGAGGTCAAAGATATCGCCGCGGCCCTGGACTATCTCCACAATCGACCGGATGTCAACCCGCAGCGGATCGGGGTCTTTGGGCAATCCATGGGGGCGGGTACTGTTATTCGGGCCGCGGCCCGCAATCCTGAAATACGAGTAGTGATTGCTGAAAGTGGATTTACTAGCCTGAGAGATAATATCAATTATGGGGTTAAGTCCCTCTTGGGATTGCCACCAGTTCCCTTTGCTCCCCTGGTCGTTTGGTTTGGGGAGCTGGAGGCTGGGTTGAACCTCGACTTGGTCAGACCCATTGATGATATCGCTCAAATTTCACCGCGACCAGTGTTGTTGATCCATGGCAAAAAGGATCAAACTATTCCATTCGAAAACAGCGTCGCCCTCTATTCGGCTGCGGAAGAGCCAAAAGAATTGTATTTGATACCGGAGGGAGGGCACGGTGGATTTCTGAGGGTAGATCCAGATGAATACCAACAACAACTCATTCAGTTTCTTGCAACTCACCTCGGTCCCGAATAAAATCCATCAAAATTTTCAGTGCAGTTCAAATAACCTGAAGATTCACGGGAGCAATATTTACCACAAAATGGCTAGTCATTAGACCAGCCGTTTTGTTAACCCCTAACTCTCATTACTATCAGTAAAAATAAAAATTCTCCCCCCGAGATCGGGGGGAGAATTTCCTGAGCCTGTCGAAGGGTTAGAGGGTAGTATTGACTTCTAAAACCGATTAGAGCGGTTATTATTTCGATTTCCCGAGAAGGAAACCGGGGAATAGGTCGGTTCCATCGATTCATACTCTGGTTCTTGTGTTGGTTGCGGTTGCGGCTTAGGTGCCGGACGATATGAGGGGGCGGCACTCACTCCCCGACGAACTGGTGTTGAACGGTTACTCAAAGGGCGTAAATTTCCGGTTGAACGTTGCTGGGCGGGGCGAGATTTGGTTCGAGTTTGTGGTTTACGGCTAGTACTCGAACGAGACGAACTCCGGCGGACCTTTGTCTGATTGAATAATCGATCTCCGGCCATTGAGATGGTCCCAATGATGAGGACCCGAATCAACCACACCATTACCGCGACGAAAATGGGGACCACTTTGAGCAAAGTCGCCCGGGCCACGACGGCATTGCCAAGCGTTTGGTGATTGAGAATGGCGATCGAGACGCCCCACCAGGTCAGCATGGCGTTCATGACGGCAGCCAACATCCAGGCTCCAAAGAGATACCAGACCTCAGCGGGTTCGTCGGCGCCCTGCTCGGGGGTGAATAGGCGAGCGATCCCGGCAAAGTCGATGCCGCAGAACGCGACGGATAAAATTGTGGCCCAACCGATCCCCATGAATTTGAGATCACCCAGCAGGTCAGTGAGGGCGAAGTCGGTGGTGGAGTAGTTGAACAACTCGAATGCCAGTAGGGCGGTCATGATCAAGGCCCCGAAGATCAAACCGCGTTGCAGTTTCATGCCTCTAGAAAAAAATTGTGATCTTAACATTTTGCAGCTCCTTACAAAAACCCATTTAGAAAATATGTTCTAATTTTGAATATACTAGAACATATTTTCTAATTTGTCAAGAGGAACCGGATACTTTTTCAGGGCAAACGCATCTTAGGTCTAGACAAGTGAGTTGAAGCTCGAGATGATT
>CAYVQU010000066.1:0-26170 GCA_964453155.1 uncultured Anaerolineales bacterium
TGCTTGGGGTTGGTGTGTGATTTTGTTTCACCCCCGAATCATTGAAAAGATACGTATGTTACCACAAATTTGTCGGATTTCAATAATCAATTCCCCGCGTGATAGGGCAATCACATGTTCCCCAAACAGGGCGACTAAAGTCGCTGCAACCATCGCTGACGCTCCAGCGAAACCTGCCTACGCAGGTTGAATTCCAGTCGCCGCAGGGCGACTTCGTAGGTGTCGGTGCAGTTTCAACTGACGTATTAAGGCTACATGCGATTGCCCTACCCCGCGCGAGAAGCTCTAGACCGAATCATCGAGAAATGAAAGACTAAAAAATAGCAAGGCCGTTCCTGTCAGGAACGGCCTTGCTTGATTCACACGAGATAGAGAATTAAATCGACAGCAAGAAATTTTCAGTCAATGACTTCCCAAAACGAATCATCCTTTCGAAAATGGAGTTTATGCACCGGGGCCCCCGCCATGATCTGCCCCCACCGGCTAACCAGTACTTTATTCCGCACCGGGTCTGCGGGGATGACGGGGGTACAGGTCAGTAACTCGGCCAAGCCTTCGGCCGTAGAGATGGATTCAACCCACACATTTTTGGATTGGATCAAGCGATAAAACCGCATCAGAGGGGCCTGCCCTTTGCTGGGGCTGGTCTGGCTGGGGTTCCAAAACGGCGTGCCGTAAACCAGCCAGCGACCGTTTTCGGGCAAAACCATGATGATATCGTCGTTCAAGACTGTATCATTCTCTGAGAGCCGCGCGACCGTTGTTTTTCCACTGCCCGAATAGCCAAAGAACACGTAGGCTTGTTCGTCGCGAGCCACCGCCGCGGCGTGCATGAGCAGGCCGCCTCGATCAAATACCAAAATGCAATAGACCAATTGCACAAAGGCGTCGATTGCGCGTAACGTGGTCGCCGGTGAGGTGGTTAATAACCCTTGCTGCTGGTCGAGGTGAATGTGACCCTCGCAGGACCGCATCCGATAATCAATTCGATCGCCGCGAAAGGTGATTTCTTGGTCTTTTTCGGTGTAGACTTTTTCAGCGGCTTGCTGGAGAATGCGAATGACAAACTGGGGCGGCTGGGAGGATCGGAACAATTTATAGAACGGATTAAATCCGGCGATAATATCGGCGTGGTTCGTTTCAATACCTACCGTTATGCCAGCAATCTCCAGGGTTGTGGCGTAATTGAAGTCAGATTTCATTGTTTGGCGCTCTTTCGATCGGATAATTTCTGTGGCGATATAATAATTGCAGCTACGCCCATCAATATTGCCCCGAGGAATAAGTTCAACCAGTTCGAATATCCAGCTTCTTGAATTATCGGGCCATGCTGATTGCGTCCCCCGGTGGCCTCAATTTCCTCGAGAAAATAATAGTATGTTCTTCCTGTTTTAGCCTGGGTATCCGTAAAGACGTAATCTTCGCCGGTCAAGGGGTCGGCGGCCGGGGGAATCAACTGCTGATTGACCTGCTCAAACGGACCATCTTCAGTTTCCGCGCGAAGGATATTAAATCCAACGGTATCTAATTCGCTGGCGGTTTGCCATTCGATTTGGATGGCGGCATACCCCCAACTTTTAATACTGATTATGATAAAGATGAAGCCCCCAATTGCTAATGCGACCCCCAAAAGGGTCGTACTCCATTTCTGAATGATGGCTTTGTTGTTCTGATTGTTCATGCAGTTCGCGCGTGAATAATTTCCAAAGATTTGACCGCGGCGGCCAAATCTAGTTCAAAAATAACCGGGCCAGAAAAATTACTGGTTTCCAATGTACTTAGAAATCGGTGAATATCTAGGTCGCCCTTGCCTAAGGCCTGATGATCCTGTCCATAACCGATTTTCCCTGGCACGACTGGGCAATCGTGTAAATGGAATTCGGAAATTCTTGGTAACGCTTGTTCCAGGGCTGCAAAAAATTCGATCTCACCCGAAAATCCAGCCAAAATATGCCCGGTATCAAAACAAATGGATAGATCAAGTTCTTCCGCCAGGGCCAACGTCATCGCAAAGGGAAATTCAATGGTCTCGATGGCCAATTTACGGCTGGGAATGCCAGTTTCGGCCAATATTTTCTGAATACTTTCCCGGGCGCCACTCTGAAATTGTCCTAACAGATACTGCTTGGCCAGGTCAGGCAACTTCATTCGATAGAATTCGGCGGCTAAAGCCCCGGTCGCGTGGAAAACATAGACTTCCGGTTCCAAGGGGGCAACGGTGTTGAGATGATCGATGGTGGCGGTTACCGAACCAGCCCGCACTGGCGTTAGCGGGGTAGAGGGTTCAACTGACCACAAGGGCAAATGGACGGTGTAGGCCAAGCCCAATTCTTGTTTCAGGGCGGCTAATTCAGGAATCGCAGCGGGTGAATACAGCTGAGGCAGTAGCATTTCTAAATCACCACCGAGTTCGATTAATTTAAAGCCGGTGGCCGCGATCTGGCGAACAAGGTCGGCATGACTGAAAGTGGCCAGATGCCCGGCCAAATCGGCCGGGGGCAAATCCGGCGGGACTAATAAACTCATCTGGGTGGACATAACACCGTAGCGCATAAATGCTCCTTTATCGATTGGCGCGTAATTGGGTGATGATTGCGGTTAATTCTGGCACCGAAATTTCTTTTTCTGCTGATTGGTAAAAATCACTGAGATCAATTTCATGCTGTTGTTCATACACGCTGGCCTGGAGCGCCATTTCAAGCTTGTCAATCTGGTGGATAAATTGGGCTTCTGGGGTCTGGTGATCTTCATATTCAGCCCATACTTCCAGATATGCCGCGCCATTGGGGAGCTTTTCGAAAACTTGAGTGGCCGCTTTTTTTTCTAACGCATGTTTTTCTGCTGACCCGATTTCTGTTCCAGGAACAATATCACCGGCGTAAATCTCTCCAAAATCATGGATCAAAGCCATTTTTAGCAATTTGGCGCGGTCTAATGCTGGAAAATACGCGTCTGCCAGAAGCAGGGCTAATACGGCCACGCCAAAACTGTGTTCGGCTACACTTTCACATTTCTCAGGCTGAATCCCGCGCATGAGCCAGCCTTGCCGATAGAGCTGTTTCAAGTGCACAAATTCATAATAGACTTGAATGACGGGCAGCGTTTCATGGCCTTCGAGCGCTGAAATGGGGATTTTGGCTTTGGTTTTCATGATGAGCCATATTCGAGTACAGTTTGTAACAGCACATTGGCCCCATTGACACAGTCTTGCCATTCAGCGGACTCGCGCGGCGAATGACTGCCACCCGCAGAGGGGATAAAGATCATCCCAGTGGGGCAGAGGTCAGCGAGTGATTGGGCATCATGACCGGCCCCCGAAGCCAACGCGATCGTCGAAAGTCCCAGGTTTTCGGCAGAACGCTTGAGAAACTTTTGGAAATTTTTCGACATCACTGCCGGGGCATGCCGCCCTAAATCTTCAATTTCTAAACGCAAATCACTTTCGGCAGCCGCGGTTTTGGCAATCTGCACGACATCTTGTTTAAGATTGGTCAAAGTCTTGGGGTCTGGCGCTCGATATTCCAGTGCGACGCTAACTTTTTCGGGAACGATGTTGAATGCCCTGGGCGAGAAATCCATATAACCAACGTTTGCGGTGCAATCTGGGTATCGGCCTCGCACCAGGCGATGTAGCCGGGTGGTAAATAAGCTGGCCCCTTGGGCGGCGTCCTGCCGCTGATCCATCGGAGTAGTACCGGCGTGGTCGGCTCGGCCCGCAAAGTGGAGCCGAAGGGAGTCGATTCCAACAATGCTGGTAACAATGCCGATATCCGCCTTAGCCAACTCAAGGCGCGGGCCTTGTTCGATATGCAGCTCCAAATATCCGGCTAGTTTCTCAGGATCTCTCCGAGCACTCAATAAGCTGTCCACGGTTAAACCAGCCTGGGTCAGGCCTTGCGCCAATTGATCTTGACCACCACGCACGGATGTCAGCATTTGCGGTGTTAGTTTACCCGTAAAGGCAAAACTTCCTAGTAATCCCGAAAAAGTTCCCTCCTCATCCGAAAAATCAATGGCCTCAACGTGAAAGGGTAATTGCGCGGCATGGTCTTGCAACTGAAGTACGACTTCAAGGGCCGCCACCACGCCCAAGGCGCCGTCAAAGCGCCCGCCGTGGGGAACTGAATCCAGATGTGAGCCAATCAATAGACTGGGGGCCTCTGATGGTCCGCACTCGAATCGAGCTGAATGATTGCCCGCGCCGTCGATATTTACCTGCAACCCGGCAGCCTGAGCGGTTGTTCGAAACCAATTGCGGGCCGCAAAGTGATCTGGGCTAAATGCCGGTCGGTGGACGCCGCCAGCCGGCGTGGCACCGATTTTAGCCAGCGCTTCGAAATTCGTCCTAAACCGTTCTGAATTGATATGATATGAGGTCATCGGCGCAGATTATAATCGGTCTTTAGAATTCGGACGAGTTCCAGGGGAAAATCACATCAGGGTTTCAAAGTTGCAGTAAAATTGGGGCTATGGTTCACAATAATTGGTTTGATGAAATTCCCAAAGTAGAATTACATCTTCATCTAGAGGGAGCCATTCCCTATTCGGCCTTGTGGGATTTGGTTGAAAAATATGGTGGTGACCCCGCGGTGCCAACCCTCGACCATCTGAAAGAAAAATTTATATTCCTAGATTTCCCCCATTTTATTGATACCTGGGTGTGGAAAAATCAATTTTTGCGAGAATATGAGGACTTCACCTTTATCGCGACCGCCGTGGCCAAAGATTTAGCCTCGCAGAATATTCGCTATGCCGAGATCTTTTTTTCTCCACCCGATTTTCACCGCCACGGGTTGACGACTCAGCGGCTAGCCGAGGCAATTTGGCGCGGAATCGCAAAGGTGCCGGATATTGAAATTGCCCTGGTCCCCGATTTAGTCCGGGATTTTGGCCCCAAAAAAGCCGCGGTTACCCTGGCAGAAATTAACGAGGCTCGATCTTATGGAATCATCGGCGTGGGTTTGGGGGGCTCAGAGCATAATTGGCCTCCTGAACTATTTCGCGAGGTCTATGCCCAGGCCCAGCAACTGGGGTTTCGTTCCAGTGTCCATGCTGGAGAGGCCGCGGGGGCAGCCAGTATTTGGGGCGCGATAAATGAACTTAAACCAGACCGCATTGGTCATTGCACCCGGGCCGGGGAAGATCCTAAACTGCTAGATTACCTGGCTGCCGAACAAATCCCGCTTGAAATGTGTCCGGTATCTAATGTTTGTACTGGCGTTGTTGAACATATTACAGATCATCCTGTTCGTGAATTTTTTAAACGCGGATTATTCCTGACCGTCAACACGGATGATCCCAAAATGTTCGGCAATTCTTTGGCGGAAGAATATCAGGTCCTGGTAGCTGAATTGGGTTTCTCGTATGCAGATATTCAAACCCTGATTCTGAACGGAATTCAAAGTTCCTGGTTATCCGCTGACCGTAAACACCAACTCGCTCAGGAATTTCAAAGCGATCCTAATTGGAGCGAGAAATCATTTTGTGAAGAATATTAAGTAGATTTCGGAAAGTGTCTGAAAAACAATTCGTGTTCAAACCGAAATCTACTCAGGCGTAGCGGAAAATCTTTCATTTTTTATTTCAGAGATCAAACCGCTACGCACTAACAAAGAGGCCAACGATGAAAATTGTAGAAACTAGCAACCTTACCAAGATTTATGGTAGCGGCGAAGCCCAGGTAAACGCCTTGGATGGGGTTTCGATCCACGTCGATACTGGCGAATTCGTCGCAGTGATGGGACCCAGTGGCTGTGGGAAATCGACCCTGCTGCATATGTTAGGGGGGTTGGATCGCCCCACCGACGGCACCGTCAAAATTGAAGGGCAAGATTTAAGTAAACTGAACGATGATGCCCTTACGGACCTGCGCCGCGAACATATTGGGTTTATCTTTCAGTTTTTCAACCTGATCCCGACCTTATCAGCTGTGGATAACACGGCCCTACCGCTCGTTTTAGGCGGCACAAAGCCCACGGATGCCCAGGTTAAAGCCACTGAATGGCTTGAAAAACTAGAAGTCGCCGATCGCAGCACCCACCGACCTGAAGAACTTTCTGGTGGTCAACGCCAACGGGTGGCAATCGCCCGTTCTTTGGTCACCGATCCTACTCTGATCCTGGCTGATGAGCCCACAGGGAACCTTGATTCGCAGGCGGCCGAAGAATTTGCAACTTTGTTACGCGAAATCGTCGACCGGTGGGATCGCAGCATTTTGCTCGTGACCCACGATCCCCGAATTTCATCTTTCGCAGATCGGATCATCCACATGAAGGATGGGAAGATCACTGATGAAACCGTAAATAAGAACGGAGGCTAGTCATGCGTCAACTACCCTTAGCTTGGAGTTATATTAAGGGGCGCCCAATCCGCTCAATCATGACAATTTTATCGATCATGATCGGCGTAATGATGATGTTTGGGCTCAATGGCATCGCACCAGCCTTTAAAGAGATATTTGTCTCCAGCACCCAGTCGGTGGCCCTCTCAAATGTAGATTTATTTGTTACCCGGCGCGATGGTGGTTTTTTCAGTCAAAAATATGAAGCCAATGTTCGGTCGGTGGCCGGCGTGGCCTCTACGGCGAGCATGGTTACCAAAAATGTGACCGTACCCACTGATCACTTCGAGACCTCCGATGAGCGTCCGGTAAACACGATTCAGGTTTATGGAATCGACACTGCCAATACCGATGACAGTTTCAATGTAGTCACTGCTGGGGGGCGTTTGTTAGCCGCCGGTCGGTTGTTAGGACCTGGTGATACTGGACAAGTGGTCTTAATCTCACGATTGTTTGCCGATGGTCTGGGCATTGGAGTCGGGGACCCCATTCGACTTCCAGGTGCCGGCGGTTGGACCAATTTTGAAGTTATTGGATTATTAGATGACCCCGGCATCATGTTGGGAACCCAAGTGGTGTTCATGCCCATCCCGGCTGCTCAAGATTTGTTGAACACCCCCAATCGGGTCAACTCCATCATGGGGCGGTACACCGAAGGTGCCGATGCGGAAACTGTGACGGCCAATATTGCTGGAATGTTCGGGCGCGGTTATGAACTTGAACCCCTCGAAGGCGGCAACGACATTTGGGCCGCCCTGATGGAGTTTTCCAATGTAATTTTCACGATGTTCGGCCTGCTGGCATTGGCAATGGCAGGATTGATTATGTTCAACACTTTCCGAACCAGCGTGGTTGAGCGCAAACGAGATATTGGGATGCTGCGGGCGGTCGGTGCCCGGCGAAAAATCGTAATGCAGACCATCCTGATTGAAGGATTAATCCTGGCAGTTTCAGGTACTTTTGTAGGGATATTGCTGGGATTTGGGTTTGGTTACGGCGCACATGCCGGGCTGAGTTCAATCTTTCAAGATTTATTGGGACGCCCGTTGGGGAAACCGGAATTTACATTATCAGCTTACGCGATATCCATCGCGTTTGGGATGGGAATCCCATTGGCAAGTGTCTTATTTCCGGCGCGGGGGGCCAGTGAAATTACCCCGCTGGAAGCCATGCGTCCCGCCACTGTGAGCCAGGAAGCGGCTCTTAAACGCAGTCGATTGATCGTTGGATTTGTCAGTTTAGTTTTAGGTATTGGCGGTTTGTTGAGTGGGGAATTTTCTCTGATGGCACCCGGCAGTATCTTGTTTTTGCTCGCGTTGGGCTTGTTAGGTCCCATGCTGATCAGTCCGATCACCCGTACTTTCTCCCGAATACTGAATCTGATCTTCGGTCAAGAAGGCGGGATAGCGGCTGGAAATATCGCCCGGCAACCCCGGCGGGCAGCGATTACGGCTTCTTCATTAATGATCAGCCTGGCAATTTTAATTGGCCTGGGGGGAATGCTGGCTTCCACTTATGGTGGTGCCCTGCGTTTCCTCGATTCGTCTTTTCACGCGGATTACATCATGATGTCTTCTTTAGTGGTGACAAACGACACAATGGGGGCTGGACCAGACCTAGCCGAAACGGTCAAACGGGTTCCAGGTGTTGAAGAACTAACCACTCTCCGTCAAATCGATGTTACCGATGAAGCTGGCGTTGGTTTTCGCTTAATTGGGATTGATCCCTCGAATTACGCCCGGATATCGGGATTAACTTTCGTAGAAGGGGATGAAACAGGCTATGCTGAGATGCAATCGGGTCAGGCAGTCATTGTCAATGGGCGGTACGCCTCTCAGTTTGGAACCAAAGTGGGGGATACCCTCACGCTGGATGGGGATCATGGCCCGGTGTCAGTGCAGGTGGTAGGTATTGGGTTAGACTACATCAACTTGAAACTTCCTACTGTCTATATGGAACAAACTGCATTGACCCGCGAATACGGCGTCCGCAATGATGTGTTCCTGATGATCAATCGGGAGGCTGGTGCCGATCTGGAGCAACTCGAAGAAGATTTACAGGCCGCGACAAAAAACTACCCTGGGTTTGGAATTATCTCTCGGGAAGCCCTACGTGAAAGCCAGGAGCAACTGGCCCAAGGCGGCACCATCGGGATGAACATCATGCTCTCCTTATTGGCTGCGCCGGCCTTGATCGGCCTGGCAAATGCCCTGGGGATCAACGTGATTGAGCGCACGCGCGAAATTGGAATGCTGCGGGCGGTGGGCGCCAAACGGCGTCAAATCCGGCGGATGGTGATCGCCGAAAGTCTATTGCTCTGCCTAATGGGGATTGGGTTGGGAGCCATCAGCGGCATTATGCTCAGTTTTGTTATGACTGGGGTGCTGGAATTTGCCGGGATGCATATCCCCTACAATTTCCCTGGCGTTGCGATGATCGTCGCGGTGTCCACTGCGCTAATTTTCGGCATTCTAGCGGCCCTGATCCCCGCTCGCCGGGCCTCAGATTTGGAGATTGTTTCAGCTCTTGCCTATGAATAGCTAGGAGTTCAAAAGATTTGAATAAACCCGGTTCCGCCTCGCTTGCTCCGGAACCGGGTTTATAATTTAAATTATCCTATCAGATTATCGAAACAAAGGGTACTGTGACCGATGACGAACGAAAAACTGGATCAGGCTCGACGCTTAATTAAAGCCGGAAAAAAACCGGCTGCTATGGAAATATTAGCGCCTATTGTTGAACAAGAACCACAAAATCTGACCGCTTGGGCGCTGTTGGCAGATAGCTGTCTGAATCAACGGCAGCTAACGACCGTTTTGGAACGCTGTTTGGCTCAAAATCCGGGTAACCCTAAAGTCATTGCTGCCCTTGAACGGCTCAAATCTCCCCAGCAACCCCCACCAGCGCCGGTTCAACATCAACAACAAACACCGGCTTTTATCGGTCCGCGAACCAAAACAAAGGAATGTCCCTACTGCGATGAAATTATCAAAGAGAGCGCTAAGGTTTGCATTTATTGCGGGGAACGTCTGGAAAATGAACAAGAGTGGTATTCGGGTTGGCAGCGTAAAACGGTCGCATTCTTATTTTTTACCCCACTGTGGTTTGTCATGGTATTCAAAGACCCTGAATCTGCCATTGAGTTGAAAGCTGTCGCAGCCGTAATCCTGATGGCTTACATCGGATTTTGTGGTTGGTCATTCTATATGATTTTTCAAATTTAGCTGTCTGTTCAGCGGATGGAGGGGGAATAAGGTTCACACTTCAGATTCAAAGATGTCAAAATACCCCCGGTCAAGTTCATCGTCAGCAAGATGGGCATAGCGCTGCGTAACCTGGATGTTTTTATGACGGGCTAATTCCTGTGCGAGTTTAAGGTTGCCTCCTGACCCCCGTAACACAGTTGTCACAAAAAAATGACGGAACGAATGGGGCGTAATAGAACCTGTAGCTTCGGGGCCTAAGCATTCCTGAACCCGCTGGGCGACAATGTTGCGGCCAGTTGTTGGGGTTATTGGTTTTACTTTCTTGCCAGCACCGCGATCATGCCGGGCAAAGAGGGGTAGGGCAGTTAAGGCGCGCCCAGAACTGCCATCGAGGCCAGCCCGCAGGGTTAAATAATCCTTTATTGCTCCCAATGAGCGTGATGAAAACCGAACAATGGCCTGTTGGTTGCCTTTTCCGATGACAACGGCCCGACCCTCATTCCAATCGATATCCCCTCGCCGCAAACCACAAGCTTCATGAACTCGAAGCCCCGTATCGGCTAACACCAATAAAAAGGCCCGATCACGATAATTCCGTAATTGTTTCGCCGGATTTTCTACCAACCGAGTCCGCAAATCTTGCGCATACTCCAGAACGGTTTCAATCGCCTCGCGTGGGAATTGGGGTAGACGCTGTCCGGGACGGCGTGCCCGTTGCCGAATTAATAGCCGGAGGCGAGGCAAGTTGATCTCAGCCAAATTTTCAGCGGCGACATATTCGTAAAACCCAGTAGCTGCGGTTAAATATAAGCGCTCAGTTGCCGGAGCATATGCTTTTAACTCGGTTGCCAGCCACACAATGGCATCTTCAGATATTTCTGTGATCGCAGTCCGGTCTGGATCTAGCTTTTTATGTAGAACTGATAGAAAGGCCTTGAGCGCGTTTTTATAGGTCCGAGCGGTACTTTCACTCCGAGCCAGAATAATGTTATCAAGATAGGCATGAACTGCCTGAGAAACTGTGATCATCTGTGAGTTATTCTTTACTATACAGGTTGTGCGGTAAATTCTTCCAGTTTTATTTCGTACTATCAACCACACTGCACGTAGATATTGTAACGGCAACCCAAAGATTTGGAAACTGAGCGGATGAGACCGCGGAGGGGTGGGGGAGGATTATATTTATGATAATATTATTAAATATTACAGATTAACGGATTTCCAGATACCCAAAGATGTTTTTAATAATATGGTGTGATAGGAAACAGTCAATAACTTTGCAGCTTGTGTGGGGGGGATTTTAGATAATAGTATGGCTGGCACAGAGATTTGGTACAAGCATTAGGTTTAGGATGAATATGCTGTTTTTTGGGAGGGCTATGAGATCGGGTTCTTGTTCAGTTTTTATATAGTGGGATTATGATCTATTAAATAACCTGAATACTGACCCGCTGATTACACAAATAATTCTGAGCAAAATTAGCCTGGATTTCAGTTATTATGGGATCACTCCAGAAAATTTTATGTTTGTGTTAATAATACTTATCGAAAGCATAAACAAGAATTTAGTCCAGGGGGTCCCCTGTTGTTATTAAGCGTTCAGAGTTTGCAATTTTATTTGAATTGGTTTCTAACAGAAACAGAATGCTCAGTTGTAAGTAGTAGTGCCGAATTTTCAGATAGATAAATCATTTGGTCTACCCTACCCCAAGAAGCTTTCTAACCGAGCAACCAGTGTATATTGGTTAAAGAATAGCCCCTCAGCAAACGGTTATCACTGCGTGCGAATTAATTTTGCCCAAATTCGGGAATGGCCAACCAGTGATAGGCAGCTTTACTCGATGAGAAAACTTTGACATTACGCCCCCTGTTTCGGGCGGTCACTGCAATCAGTTTGATATTGGGGCGTTTTTGCTCTGAGACAATTATCGCGGTTGATATTTGTTCAGGTAACTTGTCTTCAGTGAATTCCCCATCCAACAAAGACATCATTATCACGTCACAATTTATCGAGGCTGAATCTTCAATTTCTAATAACAATTTATCAGCACTTTTTTGAATACAAATTTCTTTTATCCGCCTCCGCCCCTCTAGAAATTCTTCTTTTGAGATATCGCCAGAAATATCTATTTTAACCAATTGAAGGTCTGAGTAGTGAAAAGTCGCATTTCCCATGACGGAGAATTTTACCCTGATTTCCCCCTACCCTGCTTTACAAATTTATTAGGCTATCTCTAGCGTAAATCCATGATTGATGCGTTGCTGAACTAGCGTTTCACCCAAATGGTCATCGAAAAATGGTCAAGATATGCTATAATAGAACACATGAGCGAATTATCCCGTTTACAATTACTTTCTGCTCAGATGCACTTAGAACCAGCAGAAGATGTTTATTGCCCCCAAATTTCAACGCGCAAGCAAGATGAAGTTTATGTTAGCAAAGCCCAATTGCCGAACGGGAAAACAATTTCTCTCTTGAAAACACTGCTGTCGTCGGTTTGTGAGCGAAATTGCTATTACTGCCCTTTTCGGTCTGAACGTGATATCCGCCGGGCTAGCTTTAAACCCGACGAGTTTGCAAAACTCTTTATGTATATGCACAAAACCGGCCGAGTGGAGGGAATTTTTCTAAGTTCTGGGGTTTTTGGGGGCGGAATGCGGACGCAAGACCAGTTGTTAGATACTGCGGCGATTATGCGCCAGAAATATCACTACCAGGGATATTTGCACCTTAAAATTATGCCGGGGGCGGATAAAGAACAGGTCCGGCAGGCTATGTTGCTGGCGGATCGAGTTTCGGTCAATTTGGAGGCTCCAAACACTACGCGTCTCCAAAAACTGGCCCCTAAAAAGCAATTTCTAGATGAGCTGCTCGAACCAATCCGCTGGAGTCATGAGATAAGGCGTGAGCAATCTCCACATAAAGCCTGGAAAGGAACCTGGCCATCCACTGTGACCCAATTTGTGGTGGGTGGTGCTGACGAAAGTGATGCAGAGCTATTAGTCACAACTGAAAATTTGCACCGCCAAATGGGGTTGGCAAGAGCCTATTTCTCAGGTTTTAGCCCGGTTGTCGATACGCCCCTAGAGAATAAGCCCCCTACCCCGCTGATCCGGCAAAACAGGCTGTACCAGGCTTCTTTTTTGCTGCGGGATTATGGGTTTAGCCTGGAAGAATTACCCTTTGAAACCCAGGGGAATTTACCATTGAAAGTTGATCCCAAGTTGGCTTGGGCGGAAGTTAATTTACAGGATCAACCCATTGAAGTCAATCAGGCGTCACGCGAGTTATTACTCCGAATTCCAGGCATTGGGCCCGTTGGAGTAAAGAAAATCTTACAAGCCAGACGCGATCAAAAGCTCCGCAACTTGACAAGTCTTACCAAGTTAGGTATTCAGGCCAAGAAAGCGGCGCCGTTTATTTTGCTTGATGGACATCAACCAGCCCACCAACTTGCGCTATTCTAGGCCGAAACATCATTATAGCTCGCAGCACTGGATCGAAAAGCTTAAGTAATCGAGGGGCAGATCCATTTACTTTCGCAAATTGTTGTTCCCCATATTCACAAGCTCGATAACCGCGCTCAAAAACCCTTAGAACTTGACACATAAACTTGGACTGATACAATCCGGGGGATTTTTGATAGAACCAGTCTAACCTAACAAGTTTGACCTCAAACAACTCAGATACGACTTAAGATGAATAATATTTTTTCTAGCCCAATATTCGTAATTTTTTTCGCTATTTTTCCCGCTGTGTCACTGCTGGCCAACAATGTGCGTGAAATCGAATGGCAATTTATCCTGCGGCCGGCCGGATTATCTCTGCTCATCGGTTTACTAGGATTTGTGGGACTTCAAATACATCTTCGAGATGTACGTAAATCTGGATTAATTACAGTTATTTTCATTGCGTTTTTCTTTACATACGGCCATTTAGGAAATTTCCTGATTTCAAGTAGTGCGATCGAAATTAGTGGCAAACCCAATCGATATTTATTGATTTTATACGGATTATTCTTGCTGGTTTCAATTTGGTGGGTATTAAAAAAGTATAATGGCAATTCTGATATCATCCAGGGGTTGAATTTTGTTAGCGTGGGGTTAATTATTTTTGCAGGCTATCAAATCATTAGTTACGAAATATTCGCACAGCAAGTAAATGATATTGAAAACTCACTTCCCATAAACCATGATGAAGAATTGCGGGACGTGTATTATATTATTTTAGATGGATATGGGCGTTCAGATTTACTCGCCGAACAAGGCGTTGATAATTCAAGCTTTATTGACGAGTTGGAAAACCGCGAGTTCTATGTTGCCGATTGCAGCCGCAGCAATTATGCCTTCACTTTGAACTCTATCTCAACAGTCCTAAATCTGGATTATGTATTCAATGTAGTGCCCAATTATGGATTTACAGATACCGATACAATGCCTATCATTCAATCCATTCGTACGAATCGGGTGCGGACAGAGCTAAAAAGTCTTGGATATACGGACGTTGCTTTCAATATGGGCTATCGCTGGGCCGGTTGGTGGGATGCCGATCTATATTTACCAAAGTTCAATCGGTTTGCGGCTTACGTTTTCTCAAATACCATCACCCCCTTTGAACTTTTATTCATGGAAACTACATTCCTAAATCTATTTATTCAACGGGGCTATCTCGATTGGGCTTTCACAAATACAATCACAAACGAGGTCGAAGGAAATCAGGCCTCGGTTTATAGCAACCATTTCAAGCGCGTCCATCAAATACTGGATTCTTTTCCTGAAATTATTGGGATGGATGGCCCGAAATTGGTCTACTTGCATATGATGGTTCCCCACTCTCCTTTCATCTTCAATCCCGATGGCTCATTTAATCCCGATCGGAATTACTACGATCACAAGTTTGCGGGCGAGCAATGGGACCATTATAAGTATCTGGGATATCGAAATAATGTCGATTTTATTAACAACGAAATGTTGTCATTAGTAGATACCATCCTGGCCCAAACTAACCCAAAGCCAATTATCATCATCCAGGGAGATCACGGCTATTTACTGCGAGATGAACGACGCTTGAATATATTGAATGCCTATTACCTGCCAGAGGGAGGAACTGTAGAATTGTACCCGGAAATTACACCGGTAAATTCCTTTCGAATAGTATTTAACCGATATTTTGGGGGTGATTTCCCCTTATTGGCAGATAATAGTATTAAAACTGATATCGGTCGCCCTTATAGTGAGCGGCTGTCCGCAGTCACCGCCTGTCCTTAGTTCTCATCATCTGACTATAAAATAACTCCCGGAATTCCGGGAGTTTTGCTATTTCTTCTTCAGTAAATACAAGGTCCGACCTGTTTGTTCAATTGGCTCCCGTTGTATGATTTCAAAATATTCAGAAAACGCAGTTTCGAAACCCGTAGGATGATAATCAGGGAAGATATCCTCCCGAGAACTTAACAGGATTTTCACCTGGGAATCGTCCTTAGGAACGAACTCAATAATTAGCCACCGAGCTAAAGATGCAAAAAATCGGGCCAACTTTGGCAAGGGGACATTGTTCGATATTGCTAAATGATGGATTAACGCCAGGGCCATAACCAGGTCAACCGGCCCGCGAGCGCCGAGGGACATGCGCTCAGAATTCGCCCATCCGATGCCTGGGCTAGGATTTGTGAGGTCATTAACTAAGGGAGTTAGATGTTCTTCTTGGTTAACCTTAACGCGGCGGTAGTTCTTCTCTACTGCAACCGGGTCAATATCCCAGGCAACAGTATCTATTCCGACGTTGGAGGCGGCGCGGCTGAATACACCTTCGTTCGCCCCCAGATCCCAAACGGATTTTGGGTTGGCCTTCGTTACCATTTCGGCGACCAGTTTGTTCTTGTTCTCAAATGCGGCGGCCGCGTAGTGATCTAATTTTTCGTAATAATCACCCCATTCGGTTTGGGCTGATTTCCACTGTAGTTTTTTTACCCCTTTGGTCAATGAATCAATTAACCCCATCATACTATTCTTGTTCATCTGGCGAGCAGCAGCAGTAGCGCCGATTTCCTGGTCTGCGTATCGAGTTTGGACCCTGGCATGAATATGAATATGTAGCGACAAAAACAAACTCAAGCGAGTTTTACGCGGTAATAAGCTGCTTACCAAATCTAGTGGAATCCCATCAATATACACCTGTAATAACTTACTTAAACGGACATCGGTGTAGGCCATCAAGGCCAGAGGTCCCAGAAAATGTTGGCAAAACTGACGATAGGCCACCCAGGGCTGCCCTTTAGGATACTTTTCAAAAGAAAGGGTGTCAATTAAGGTGGGTTTTCCTGCTACAAATTGGATGTTGTAAGCGCTACTATCCTTCAGCCACATTCCCTTTCTCAAGGCCAACCGTTGAATCCGCAAAGTAACCAGGGCCGCATCTTTGAGCTGGCTAAAACACCATTCATAGGGATAAGAGATAAAATCCAACTGCTGTGGCGCGATCACTTTGAAGGCACTCTCCGGCTGGGAAACTGGAATATCAACCTCGTCGTGGGGAATTAGCAGTTTTTTCCGCACCAATGCTTCATAGAGCCCGGTGTCCATTAACTGGTGATAGTGGGAGGCATATTGGTGATTAATTTGCCGATATATTTTCTCGCCTTGCATGAACAGAAAACCATTCGGGTCTCGAAAGGATGCTGGTAAAGCTTGGGCAGCGTTTGGGGTTTTATTCATCCAAATCGTCGCCCTCTTCATTCTGGTCTAAAGTATCCTTACCAAAAAACGATTTAATCTTACTCCAGGATGAACGCAGCACAAACAGAGCCCCCAAACCGCTGGCAATAAGAAGTTGTAACAAAAAACTACCGGATCCGGGATCCAAATAGAGTTGATTGTTTTCCAAGGCAGAACGAAACAGACCAAACATGAATTGCGACATAAATATCTCCGCGCGAAAATTAAATTTAAATTCGACCAATTATACTTGAAATGCGCACTGGATGAACCAATTTACCCCATTTTTGAGCAATGCGGCTTACAAGAACCGCTGAATTTCAATCAGGTACCCATTCGGGTCCCGCAGAAAAGTGTGATAAATATTGTATTTGGGGTTGATCTCCGGAGGTTTTTCAAACGCAACCCCCTTATCTCTTAGGGCCGCATACCACCCATCCACATCAGAGGTCACAATCGTAAAAATAACGTTGGATTTATCCCTAGGGATCTGGGCCCGTTCGCAAAAACCAATTAATGCCGCCTCTGCAATCTGGTAGATTCGACAGGTTCCCTGGTCGATAGTGAGTGAGAACCCCATGATTTCTTCATAAAATTGAGCCGTCTTGGCGAGATCGGCGGTGTACAGAAAGGTGATTTGGCTATCAATAGGCAGGTTCATGGTTATTTATCTCTGTTGGGGTTGGGGCGATGGATCAAACCAAGCAATCCTTTTCCGACCGATTTCCCTTTTCTTTTGGCAATCATTTCGGAAAAATTTTGTTTAGCAAGGACATGTAATTTTGCAAATTGAGTACGATCAATGAGAGTCATCGGTTTATAAATTCCGCGATTATAGCTGATTTGTTTATCTGTAAAAAAGCCCATTGTAACAATACAAACCTCGCCAAATTTGCGGTCTTCAGTCAGCTCGAAAAACTCACGCAACGAATTGGCCGGAATTGGATCGGAACCACTGTAGATCCTGAATATACTCTTGTTTTTTTTGTTCTTGCTGTTTTTGGGGACTGTAATCAGTTGGGTAACCCGCCCCTTTGAACGCGCGGTTGTTGTTTCCTTGCCATTGAACTCCAATACCCACTGGACAAACAATGAAAACTGCTCACCCCATAATAATTCAACTTCATCCTTGGGAAGATGCATAAAACTGGATGAGTACCGATAATAATCAGCCTGGGATAATTGACCCCATTTCAACTTAGACATAATCTTCACACCAAAACAAAATTTTTTTATTCATCAGCAGCGTGATTCTGGACAGATTTCAACAAAGACCTTTAACTTAGTCCGTAATCATAATATGAACTCGGTAAAAAATCCACATCCAACCTATTCTGACAGACTTGCAGCGATCAAATTAATCGGATGGATTACGTGCTTGGCAGTTCCGTCTTTGATTTGAGCCTGGCAAGACACGCCGGCGGCCGCGACGATCGTGTTCTGATTTGCCTGGCGAATAGTTGGAAACAGAGCCAGCTCTCCGATTTGCAGCGAAACATTGAAATGTTCAGCTTCATAACCAAAAGCCCCGGCCATACCACAACAACCGGCCGTTATTACCTCAACTTCAAATCCATATTGTTCCAGCAAACCGGCCGTCGCTGCCACCCCGGTGGGGTGTCCATCGTCAGCTGGTGGCCGGGCTTTCTGGTAACAATGCCCATGCAGTAAGATTTGTAATTGGGCCTCTTGGATTTTTGGGTGTAACCGGCGCTTCTTTGGTTGCCGGAGCAAAAATTCATCGATCATCCAAGCTCGGTTGGCAATCGCAAGGGCTTGGGGATCATTCGGGAAAAAATCAAGATACTCATCACTGAAGGTGTAGATTTCGGAGGGTTCAATCCCCACAATGGGCATGCTCCCTTCCGGATCCAAAGCCTGGATAGCGTCAATTACTGAGCGCGCCTGTTTTCGAGCCGATTTCAAGAAACCTTTGGATATCAATGTTCGACCAGCCCCGCCTTGTACTGGAATTACAACGGGTCGAAATCCGGCCGCGATTAAGGTTTTTAGCGCGGCTACCCCTGTTTCGGGATGATTGTATTTTGTGAAATCATCCAGCAAAAATAGCACCGGTAGTGCCGTTATGGTGCTAGTGGAATGGTCAAGGGAATCGATCGCCCGAATCTCACGCTCTAGTTGACCGTGATCCGCAAAGATCGGGAATTTCCGCTCTGGCGCGAAACCCAAGAGGCCCGCAAATCCAGACCAGATGACTTTCTGCTGCAGCCCCCAGTTAATCAGACGCCTCAGCGGCGTGCCCACACGAGCTATTCCACCAAAATAACCAAAAAAATAATCCCGCAGTTTACGACGCCGGCTTCGATAGTAATGGGCGCTGAATTCATATTTCAACTTGGCCATATCCACCGCGGAAGGACATTCAGATTTACACCCCTTACAAGCCAGACACAACTCAAGGGCAGAGAAAACCTCGTCTTCGGTTATGAGCGCATTTTGTTCAGACTGCTCACTACCCACCCCCCATTCCCCACGATCCATTCCACTAATCAAGGTGCGCAATAAGTTGGCCCTCCCCCGAGTGCTATGAAATTCCTCACGCGTGGCCTGAAACGACGGACACATCACCCCACCATCTTTTCGGCAAACGCCGGCCCCATTACACATTTCGATCGCATTCACCAATGAAATTTGACGCTCGAAACTCATTATGGGCTGCCAGGCTGCGGAATCGTAATCAGCACCATAACGGAGGTTTTGATCCATTGGTGGTGGATCAATGATCTTGCCGGGGTTGAGAATGCCGCGAGGGTCTGCGGCCTGTTTTAGCAATCGGTGAGCCGTCATAATTTCGGGGCCATAGGCCTTTTCGAGCCATTCTGAGCGGGCTAACCCATCTCCATGCTCCCCACTGACTGCCCCACCATACTTCAGACCGACGTCGATGGTCCCAGTCGCAATCGCCCGCATGACCTGGATATCGCGCGCTGTTCGTAAATCCAATATCGGACGGATGTGCAGGCAACCGGCTGAGGCATGGGCATAATAGGCCGGTTCAACACCCTGCTCACTGCAAATCTGGTTGACGGCGCGCACGAAATCTCCCAATTTTTCCACGGGGACAGCTACATCTTCAATAAATGGAATGGGTTGCGCATTCCCAGGTTTTGACATCAACAACCCCAGCCCCACCTTGCGCACTTTCCAAATTCGAGCTTGTGCCGCGGGGGTAGCCGCGATATAAGTTTGGGTTCCCAACAGGTGTATTTTCTTTTCTAACTCGGCCTCTGAAGCCCCAGCAAATTCAACCACCAACAGCGCGGCTGGATCCGTCTCCCCGGGCGGAAGAAAATCTATTAATTGGGCATAAGCGGGGACCGCCCGCGCCAAATGCACGATCCGTTGAGTAATCAATTCAACAGCCGAAGGACCAAATTCGAGTAAACGGGGAGTATCGTCACAGGCGGCCGCGATCGACTCATAAGCCAGAACGCCCAAAATCGTATGTTTGGGCTTGCGCACCAGATTCACCTGCGCGGTCCGGATCACCCCCAAGGTCCCCTCGGCCCCCGCAAATAACGGTGCCAAATTGAGATGCCCGGGCCGGATCGGCGGATACTGACCATTCCCCGCTCTCCAATCTTCATTCCACTGCGGTGGTTTGGTCGCCGACCACGGCAATAAATAATTTAGGCTGTACCCGGAAGCCCGGCGCCACACCTGAGCCCATTTTTCTTGAATAACAGCAGCATAATCAGCACGGATATCTAGTGCGGTTCGGTACAGGGCAGCATGCGCGCTGTTCTGGGCAGGATTATGGGCATAATCAGCAGCTTCCTTGAGAGAAATTTCATTGAAGGTAGCCTGAGTACCATCCCCCAAAACGATTTCGGCTGACAAGATATGGTCTGCTGACATCCCATATTGGATCGAATGCGCCCCGGTAGCATTGTTGCTCACTGCGCCACCGATTGTGGCCCGTTCCGATGAGGCCGGGTCTGGGCCGAATTGCAGACCGTACTGCCCGACCGTAGCATTGAAATTGTCGAGGACCAATCCCGGTTGGACGGTGGCCGTTTGGGCTTCAGGGTTTATCTCAAGAACTTGATTCAGATAACGAGAACAGTCAAAGATCACCCCCTGCCCCACCGTTTTCCCCCCCAAACCAGAGCCAGACCCACGAGCAATAATAGGAATTTCATATTGGGCAGCAATTTCGACGACGGCATTGAGATGGTCTGCAGTGCGCGGAAAAGCCACCCCCAATGGCATCATCTGGTATAGAGAAGCATCGGTGCTGTACAAGGTCCGGGAAACTGTGTCGGTGCGGACTTCCAGGCCGGCAGCCTGGAGGGTGTGTAAAAATTCAGGGGGCAAGGTTGAGGTCATAGGAAGTAAACTTTTTCTCGTGAAATTAGGAAAGTGAATGATGCGATTTTACCCTATTCGTTTGATTTCGCAGAGATACTCACCGAACTCTGCCCTCGCACACCCAAATTCAACATTGACTTACGCTAGCAAAAACGCTATAATTGAAGAGTAAATTTACGCTAGCGTAAGAACTAGTGTTTGGAGATCAATATGAACCTCAACCCTGAATGGATCACCACTCAAAAAGCTGCTGAAAAACTCGGTGTGACCACAGCCCGTATTCGCCAGATGGTGGCGGCTGGTCAACTTACTGGGCAAAAAACCGGCGGCAAGTATCGCGGCCAATGGCAGATTAATGCCAGCGAGGTCGCCCGAATTGTTCACCAAAAAGGAGTATCTGGAATTATGCGTGTCAAGAGTCGAATGACCCCCTCCCCTATCGTTGCTTCACCGAAAACCAATTACAACGAAGCCCTGCGGCTGATGCAGCAAAATAATATTAAAAATTTACCAGTGGTCGCGGCTGATGGCAAATTGGTCGGTATCGTCACTCAAGGCGATATGCTCAAAGCCGAACCATCTCCAGTCACCACCCTGAGTATGTACGAAATGGCCTCCCTCCTTGAGAAGGTCACCATGGACAAAATCATGTCCAGCCCGGTGTTGGCCATCGACGAAGAATGCAGCATCACCAATGCCGCCAATTTCATGCTCGAAAATGATGTCGAATGCCTGCCAGTAGTTGCTGGGGATGAATTAGTGGGGATCATTACCGAAACGGATATCTTCAAGAACTTCGTAGAAGTCACCGGCGGCGGTAAACCCGGGACCCACATTGAAGCCCGCCTCCCTGATGAGGTCGGCACCCTGGCTCCGTTCATTCAAGCCGTCACAAACGCCGGTAGTTATATTGTTTCGGTGGCAATCGCCTACGAAGAAGGTGGCGACTTTGGCCTGATCGATGTCAAAGAGCGCGGCGGTGATCCTGACAAAATCCGAGTTGAGATCGAAAAACTAGGATTTGCCAAGAATCTCAAGTTCCGCCCCAGTGGTCAGGACCAAATTATAAAATTAGGATAAAAACCCAAACTTCTTCAACGTTTAGTTAACGGGCCGTCAGATTGACTGCCCGTTTTTATTTCCAAAATCAGGAATTCTTCACGATTTCTTTATGACATCTATTCTAGAGCAAACCCTGAGGTTATAGTACAATCCTCCAATCACCTACAAAAATAGATATTACCGAGGCAAAAATGAAAATCAGTCGTTATGCCCAATCCATCGCCGGGTCACCAACCCTGGCCTTAAACGAAAAAGCCAAGGCCTTAGCCGCGCAAGGCAAGCCAGTTATTAACCTAACTGTGGGAGAGCCTAAAAATGAAACCCCCCTGGCCGCAGTTGAGCAGGCCGTAGCGGCTTTGCAGACCCGCCAGATAAAATATACTGCCACCGGGGGCATCCCACCCCTCAAGCAAGCTGTGGCGCAATATACCCAATCCTATTATGGCCGGACGCCTTCTCCAAAGAATATCCTGATTACTGTTGGGGCCAAGCAATCCTTGGTCAACGCCCTGTGTGTTACGGTCGATCCGGGTGATGAAGTCATTCTTTTGGCCCCCTATTGGGTCAGCTACCCTGAAATGACCAAAATCGTCCATGGCAAAGTTGTGACTGTGGCTCCGCCAGCTGGAGCCCTGCAACCATCTTTGGATGACATCCAGGCAGCCGTAACTACCCGAACCAAAGTTATCATCCTTAATAATCCTAATAATCCCAGTGGAGTGGTGTTCAGCCCTGACTTGGTTGCGGGACTGGTCGAGTATTGCGAGGCTAATGAGATTTTCATCATCATGGATGATATATATCACCAATTGGTCTACGGGGATACCCCTTGGGTGCCGGGCTACCAGTTCACGGAGCAGGATATCAATTCATCTTACATTATTGTGATCAATGGGATCTCAAAAACGTACGGCATGACGGGGTTCCGGATCGGTTGGGTGATTGCTGCCGAAGCCTTAATCAGCCAAATGATCAAATTCCAGGCCCAAATCACCTCGGGGGTTTCAGTGGTTACCCAAGAAGCCGCTCTCGGCGCGCTGAATGAAGCCCAGGCTGAGGTAGACGAACTGCGGGACTTTATTAAAGCCAACCGTGATATTGTGATGTATGGGTTGTGTACGCTTGAAGATGTCCCCTGTGTGGAACCAGAAGGTGCTTTTTACTGCCTCCCCGATTTCAGCTATTACAACCCCGACTCATTGGCCCTCGCAGATTTCTTACTCGAAAAAGCGTTTGTTGCTGTGGTACCTGGGGCCGCATTCGGGATGGAAGGACATATCCGCATCAGCTACGCCGGCGATCCCGAAGAAATTGCGGAGGGTATTCGCCGGATTCGTTGGGCCTTAGATCCTGACTCGCCCCCCGAGATCACCCTGGGTGATCAAAAAGTCGTCCGAGATTGGTAAATCCAGACCTGGAAGGTTTTGAAAACCTTCCAGGTCTCTTCTTTTAACCGCGTTGCCGGGCAATTTCATACAGTAAAATCGAAGCTGCACAGGCCACATTCATTGAAGTTGCCGATCCGCTCATGGGGATTGTGACCATTTCGTCGACTAAAGTCCGGTAATTTTGCCCTAAACCGTGGTTTTCATTCCCAATCAACAGAATGGTCGGGGGTGTAAAATCATGGGCCTGAAGAACGGAATCCGATTTTGCGCTGGTGCCCACAACTTGAAGGTGCGGATATTTCTGTCGCCCGGACTCAATCCAGGGGATCAGGGCCTTGTGAGAGGGTAGCCGGACCACTGGTAGCGCGAAAAATGATCCGGTTGTGGCCCGAATCGTCTCGGGGGCATACAAGTCGGCCGCATGCCCGGTCAGGATCATCCCATCAACGCCCAATGCATCTCCCGACCGAATGATCGTCCCCAAATTTCCGGGGCTGAGAATTCGATCCAAGACCAGAACCAAGGGGGACTTTTTGGCCGGAATCCGGTCCAAATCATCTGGAGGCATCGCAATCGTGGCGATCAACTCAGACGTATTTTCTTTCTGGCTGATTTTTGCCAGGAGTGCGGGGGGCATTTCGTAATGAAATTGGGCCTGAGAAGTTTCCAAAATATCCGTTGCCCAAGCTGATAGGCGTTTGGCGCGGCTGTAGCCAAAAGAGTGGATGGACCAGCCGTATGCCAGAGCCTGATTAATGGCCCGCACCCCCTCTACGAAAAAGACCCCCGCCCGCTTCCGTTTGGTACGGTTGCGGCGGAGAGTCTCCAAAAACTGAAAGTCGTTATTTTCAGTATGGATTTTGACCAGTTTGGGTTTCATCTATCGAAATACTGTCACACACTTATAGTGCCCAGGCTAGCATGAATCCCAGAATTGCCAGAATCAGCCCCAAATGGAGGAGGAGATTACTCGTCGCGATCCACCCCAAACCAGGAATCAACTGCAATATCAAATTAACCACAATCAGAACAAGGCCAATCATAGGGAGCAAGCCCTTGCGATAAGCCAAGAAGTTCGACAAAGTATCGATCCACTGATTTATTCGTTTATTCATGCCTGCCCTGCCTCCAGAGGGTCCTGATTCTCAAGCTGATAAGCAGCAAACTGTGCCGCATACCGCCCCGGCATCCGGCCGGCTATTTGGACACCACCATTGGTATGTTCGACCCGTTCGATTTGGCCTTGATCATGAAAGAGGGAAATTAGTTTCCCTTCTTTATAGGGTAAATGAATGTCAAGGAAGATATATTGTTCATATAGCTGCTGCTGGATCGTCGCGATGAGATCGGTAATGCCTTCTCCGGTGATAGCAGAGACTGCTACAGCATTAGGGAAGCCCTCTAAAGCCAGATGGGCTGCAGCCGGATTGGGAAGTTGATCAATTTTATTCAAGACGGTTAACACAGGGATGTGACTGGCCTTGATCTCCTCCAGGGTTTGATGAACCGCTTCAGCTTGAGCACGGACGTTAACATGGTTGATGTCAAGCACATGCAAGAGCAAACTGGCCTCGGCAATTTCTTCCAAAGTCGCCCGGAATGCCGCCACCAGTGTGGTTGGCAGCTTTTGGATGAAACCCACCGTGTCAGAGATCAGGCTCATGCTCCCGCCGGGGAGTTCAACCCGCCGAGTAGTGGGGTCTAGGGTGGCGAATAATTGATCGGCAACATACACATCAGAGTTTGACAGGCGATTGAGTAACGTCGATTTGCCCGCATTGGTATAACCGACTAAGGCTACGGTGGGAATTCGGGTGCGTTTGCGCCGAATGCGGCGCTGCTCGCGATATTTGCGAACTTTTTCAAGCTCTTTTTTCAGGAAATCGATCCGACGGCGGATTTCCCGGCGGTCGACCTCGAGCTGGGTTTCACCAGGACCGCGTAAACCGACCCCCACCCCACCACCGCCACCGCTGCCTCCGGCTCGACCGCCACCGCCAGCCTGGCGAGCCAGGTGCGTCCAAGCCCGGGTTAGACGGGGCAGGCGATATTCATATTGAGCCAATTCCACCTGGAGTGAACCTTCGTGGGTGCTGGCATGCTGGGCGAAAATATCCAGGATCAGCGCAGTACGGTCAAGAACTTTGACCTTTTCACCAAAAATGGTTTCCAGCTCGCGTTGATGGCGGGGTGAAAGCTCATCATCAAAGATAACCACATCGGCGAGGTGTTCTTCGGCCAGCGATTTGATTTCCTCGACTTTGCCAGCGCCGATAAAAGTCTTGGGGTTGGGACGGTTTAGCTTTTGGGTGCTGCGGCCTACCACTTTGATCCCGGCTGTTTTTGCCAAGAGCGCCAACTCATCAAGTGAATCGCTCAAGGCCAATAAGTTTTCAGCCCCATACAATTCAACTCCGACCAACAGGGCATTTTCTTGGGGAAGTTTGGTTTCGTAATTATTTTTTTTAGGCATTTTTTTTCAAGGACAGCTATCCCGCCAAGGCAGGATGGCTGTGATTATAAAGATTATCAACTTCGGAAAAATGGGAAGCTGACCGGACTCGCAATGCAACCCAAACGACAAACCCTTGGAGAGCATTGGTTGAAAAAATCAGTACAAAGTTGGTTAGATGAAAATGATCATGGTGTATTCAACGGGCCAGTCCCAGCCGATAATTGATTCAAGTCTTGAGGCTTAAACAGCCGGGCAATTTTATCATTGGGCGGCTCAGTTAAGATGGGCAAAATGACATGGAAGGTCGATCCAGGGCAAGTTTCCTCATTGTATCCCGGTGATTCAACCCAAATCGTGCCCCCATGTGCTTCGATCAGACCTTTGGTGATGGGTAAACCTAAGCCCGGTCCGCCGCCTTTGAATTTCGTTTTACCACTAGAGTGGAGTTGAACATCGCCTAAACGGCCAAATTTATGAAAGATTTGTTCATGGTAGGTCTCGTCAATACCGATCCCGGTATCAGCCACTGTTATTTCGATAAAGCCAGGTAATTGGCGCCCATCCACCGTAATTTTACCGCCATCCGGGGTGTATTTGATGGCATTCGTCAGGATGTTCCGCAAAGCCTGAAACAACCGTTCAGGATCACCATACGTCATTTGCTTGCAACCGT